>JAIRTL010000123.1 GCA_031254915.1 Planctomycetota bacterium | reverse complement strand
GACCAAACAACCGGATACATATAACGGGACAATGCAATGCTATACTGGGGCCTGAAATTGTGAAAATGGCGGATGGTGGTCGCCCTGTTCCACATTCGTTTCCCTTGGCCGTTTCATGGTCGCGCACAGTTGAGGGAATCACAACTCCGGACCGTGAACGGTATAAGCGGCTCAAATGCGTTCTCCGGAAGAAGTCGATGGGCTCCGGATGACAACTTATGAATCGCAACGTTCCATTCAAGAAATTTGTCAACAGGCTCTTAAGTAAAAATTCCACCCTTGCGAACGCTGGGATTCGTACCGCCCCCCTTTCCATTTTTTCGAAACTTTGCATTGACGCACGCGGATTTTGCTGTAGATTGAGTAGAATGCTTGACTTCTAGTTTTTTGCCCACACGAAGAGCGCCTTCGCCCGCGCCGATGCCTTGCGCGGCGGGATTGATGGCGTTCCGACTCCATGATCGTCGATGCGGTCCGAGTCAGCGGGCGCTATCCCAAACAGCGTTCGTTTTTCGCATACACCGAAGCCGCTCCGAATTTCGGGCAGTCGATCATCACCGATTTCGCAACCGGAAGCGGGCTGGCGCGGGGAAAATAGCGTTTTCGGCAGGCGCCGCGCCGGAGGGCGCCGGTCGGGGCAAGGAGCGTTGTCCATGACGAATGTGCTCGAGTTGCGGAACATCGTGAAAACCTTTCCCGGCGTGAAGGCCCTGGACGGCATGAAGCTGGAGCTGCGCAAGGGCGAGCTTTTGGCGGTTTGCGGCGAAAACGGCGCCGGCAAGTCGACGCTCATGAAGATCGTCACTGGGGTGTACAAGCCCGATTCCGGCGAAATGCTCCTGAACGGCGAGCCCATTCACATCAAGCATCCGAGCGACGCCTACGGGAAGGGCATCGCCATCATCTACCAGGAAACGAGTCTTTTCCCCGAACTCACCGTGCTGGAAAACCTCTTCATGGGGCACGAAGCCACCAAACGGAAATTCGGCCTCTCCTTCATCGACCACGAGAAAATGCGCCAAACCGCACTCGATATTTTCGGCAAACTGGGCGTGGAAATCGACCTCGACGGCAAAGTGGGGAAATTCGGCGTCGCCACCAAGCAGATGATAGAAATCGCCAAAGCCCTCACCTACGACGCGAAAATTCTGATCCTCGACGAACCCACCGCTTCCCTCACCAGCCGCGAGGTGACGGCGCTGTTCGACACGATCAAGCGCATCAAGGCCGAGGGCGTCTCCATGGTGTACATCAGTCACCGCCTGGAGGAGATCTTTCTCATCGCCAACCGGGTGACGGTGATCCGCGACGGCGGCTACGTCGCGACCGCCGACACCAAGGATGTTGATTCCAAGCAGCTTGTTTCCTGGATGATCGGCAGGGAACTCTCCGACCTCTATTCCAAGACGGCGATCAAGCCCGGAGCCGAGGTCCTGAGCGTCGAAAACCTCAATCAGGGCGAGACGCTCAGGGATATTTCCTTCACGCTCAGGAAGGGCGAAATCGTTGGCCTTTCAGGGCTGGCGGGATCGGGGCGAACCGAGCTCGCCCACGCCCTCTGCGGCCTGTCCGAGGCCGATTCCGGAGCGATACGGCTGGAAGGGCGTGAGATAGCGGTTGGCAACTACCACGAGGCGATCCGGCAGGGCATCGTCTACGTTTCCGAGGACCGCAAGGCCAACGGCCTGATCACCCAGATGACCATCAGGGAAAACATGACCCTGTCCATCCTGGATAAGCTCTCGGGATGGACGGGAATCCGTTTCAAGTGGGAGGGGGAGCTGGTCGAGGCGTACACCGGGCGGCTGAAGATCAAGGCCGCCTCATCGGCGACCGTCTTGAATAACCTCTCCGGGGGCAACCAGCAGAAGGTCTCGGTCGCGAAGGCGCTGGTGGCGGAGCCGCGGATACTGATCCTGGACGAGCCCACCCGGGGCGTCGACGTCGGCGCCAAGTCGGAAATCCACAAGATCATCGACGAACTGGTGCACCGGGACCTGGCCATCCTCATGATCTCATCGGATCTTCCGGAGATTCTCGGCATGTCGGACCGGATCTACGTCATGAAGGAGGGCCGCATCGCGGGCGAGCTGTCCAGGGAGGAAGCGTCGCAGGAGAAAATTCTCACTCTCGCCCTTTAGCGTGTTTCCGGCGGCGGCCGGCGCCCCTTTCGCGTTTTCGCCGTGCTCCATGCAGGTCGAAGCGCACCGGGGAACCGACTGCCCGCGAAAACGCCGCAGTCCGATACGGGGACGGATCATGAAGCGAAAAAACGGAATGCTTGAAATCGTCAAGACGAGGGAATTCGCCCTGGGGGTTTTTACGCTGGGGGTGTTCTTCATTCTTTATTCGACGACCAATTTCGGTTCCGTCGTCGGCCTGCAGTCCTACGCGAAGGATGTGGCCTATATCCTGGTGGCGTCGATCGGGATGACCCTGCTGTTCATCACCGGCAATACCGACCTGTCGATGGGCACCACGCTGGGGTTGGCCGGGTACTTCGCCGCCTACTTCGCCAAGGGCGGCTCGCACTGGTATGTGTTCATCCCCGTCGCTATCGCCGTGGGCGTCGTCTTTTCGGGAATCAACGGCGTCATCGTGGTGCTGTTCAAGGTGCCGGCGATGGTGGCGTCGCTGGCGTTGATGACCGTGCACATGGGGCTGTTCACTCTCCTGCCCCTCGGCGGCTGGGTGGAAAACGTTCCCAGGCATTTCACCACCGTCGGCTACGCCCTTGTGGTCGGGGTGCCTCTGGTGTTCGTCATCGCCGTGGCGCTGTTCCTCGCGACGCTGGTGTTCATGAAGTTCACCCGCTTCGCCAAAAAACTCTATGCCGTGGGCGGCAACTACAACGCCGCCATCCTGGCCGGCATTTCGCCGGCCGGGACCATCCTCTACGCCTACCTGATCTCCGGAGTGCTGATCGGCGTCGCCTCGATCCTCCTGAACACCACCAAGCAGATGGTGCAGGCGAATTCCTCCTACGGCATGGAAATGGTGTTCATCACCGCCACCGTGGTGGGCGGCGCCAGCGTCAATGGCGGCAGGGGCGGCCTGGTCGGGACGGCGATCGGCTCGTTCTTCTACGCGCTCCTCACCCGGGCGATGATCTTCTATGGATTCCAGGACTATTACAGTTACGCCTTCCAGGGCGTCATCATCCTTCTGGCCGTGCTGGCGACGGAGATAGATTTCGGGCGGGTCGGCAGGCGGCTGCGGACCGCATTCGGCGGATGAATGG
Source organism: Planctomycetota bacterium (assembly GCA_031254915.1). GTDB lineage: Bacteria > Planctomycetota > SZUA-567 > SZUA-567 > SZUA-567 > JAIRTL01. Next base: position 98,517 of record JAIRTL010000123.1, on the reverse strand, counting down.
CGAACGACAGGATACATGCCATGAGCAACGATATCGTCAAGGCGGTCAAGTCGCGGATCAACTATCAGGCGTTTCTCCTGCTGACCCTGATCGTGCTGCTGTTCGTCTTCAACCGCCTCACCGACGGCGTCATCATGAAATGGAACGTCATATTCCGGCAGACCGAGATCGTCATGGAGGTGGGCCTCATCGCCCTGGCGATGACCCTGGTGATCGCCACCGGCGGCATCGACCTGTCCGTGGGGTATACGATGGCGCTCTCCGCCATCATGATGGGCCTGATCTACGAAAAAACGGAAAACATCGTCCTGGCCGCAGCCGTCTGTCTTCTGACCGGCATGCTGTGCGGCGCGTTGAACGGGCTCATCATCGCCAAAACCGACATCCCGCCGCTGGTGACCACCCTCGCCACCTTCTCGCTCTACACCGGCATAAGCAAGCTGGTTGCCGGCTCCAACATCTTCAGCAAATTTCCCGACGGCATGACATTCCTCATCACCCACCGGCTGTTCGGCGTGATTCCCTATCAGTTCGTCCTGTTCCTCGTCCTGGCTGTGACCTTCGCCCTCGCGTTCAACCGGACCAGGTACGGGCGCTATCTGCGGGGCATGGGCTTCAACGAGCAGACGGTCAGGTTCAGCGGCGTCAACATCGGACTGATCAAGTTCAACATCTACGTCCTCGCCGGCCTCATGTCCTCCATTGCCGCGATCGTCTATCTCTGCCGGCTGCCCGCCGCCAAGCCCGACATCGGCATCAACATCAACCTGGAGACGATCACCGCCGTGGTCTTCGGGGGCACCAGCATCATCGGCGGAATAGCGAGCGTCTGGGGGACGGTCCTCTCCATCCTGATCCTGGGCGTGCTCAGAAAGGGCCTGTCGCTGATCGGCCTGGGCGGCGACAAATACAATTTCATCCTCGGGATCATTCTGGTCGTGTGCCTGATCGGCTTCTCCATCCTCAACGGGCAGATTTCCCTGGGGCGGAGGAAGGGCGCGGATTAGGGTTTTTGCGGCGATCGGCGCGTATATCCGAAATAGCCGGTTGAATCCGGACGAGTGCGGTTTTTCGGGGTTTCTTTCATGAGGAGATTCGTATGAGGCGCTCTCAACAGTGGAAGCGGTTGGTTGCGGTTGCCTTGCTCGTGATCTGCGGCGTCGCCGCCGCGAACGCGGGCCAGATCAAAATCGGCGTGGTTCCCAAATTCACCGGCGTGGACTATTTCATCGCCTGCGAGAACGGCGCCAGGAAGGCGGCGGCCGACCTCGGGGTGATGCTGGACTGGCAGGGCGACCCGTCGGGCCAGGAATCCGCCGCCAAGCAGCAGGCTTTCATCCAGACCTTCATCGACAAGGGCTACGACGCGATCCTCCTCTCCGCCCTCGACGCCAGCAGCTACGCCCCGACCCTGCGCCAGGCCATGGCCGATGGGATCAAGGTCGTCACTTTCGACGCCGACGTGGTGCCGGACGCCAGGGACGCCTTCGTCAACGGGACGACCGAGGACGAGATGGCCGTCGCCATGTTCAAGGGCCTCATGGAGGAGCAGCCGGACGGCGGCGTGCTCGCCATCATCTCCACCGACCCCAACGCATCCAACCAGAACGCCAGGATCGAAGCGATCAACAAGGAGTACAACGCGCACAAGGACACGCTGTACAAGAAATACAGCTTCTATCCCAACATCATCTACGCCGGCAACAATCAGGCCGAGGCGGACACCAAGGTCAACACCCTCATGACCCAGGAGACCAACCTGGTCGGCGTTTTCGCGCTGTCCTCAATGGCGGGCCCGGCGGCGGGCAAGGCCTGCCGCGACCTCGGCAAGCCGATCGGCAGCATCTCCATCCAGACCATCTCGGTTCCCGTGTCCTCCATCGACGACATGGAATCCGGACTGATCAAAAGCGTCGTGCTGTGGCAGCCGTACGACATGACCTACCTGGCTGTCGAGTACGCCAAGGACCTGGTCGAGGGCAAGATCGACAGGAACGCCAAGACCTACGTCTCCTCGCTGTGCGGCAAGTCGAAGATCGGCAACGAAAAGTACGCGGCGTCGCACAAGGTCCTGCCCGACAACGTGATCATCCTCGACTCCGCCATCCTGTTCAATCTGGACAACGTCGGCGGATTCCGCGGCTACCCCGACGCCAACAGCGGCTTCTGATACCGCAAAACAGCATCCTTATGCGTCGAAAAAATCGCCCGGAGGCTTTCGTCCCCGGGCGGTTTTTCGCGCATCGTCCGGATTCCCGCCTTTCCGAACATGGCGCGGTGCATGTGCAAAGGACAGACTCAGGAAGAGGCGGCATCACCCGCCCATGCGCACCTCTTCGACATAGCGCTTCAGTGTTTCCGCCGCGCGCGTTATCCGTTCCTCAGAAGCGGGCGGCAAATCGCCCAGGGGATAGTCGAGCCCCATGGCGAGGTATTTGTTGACCGCGTAATTGTGGTACCCGAGAACACAGAGCGTTTTCACGGCGGGAAGGGCGCTCCAGACGAATTCACCCAAAGCTCGCAAATCCTCCTCCCGGTCGTTGTGGCCGGGGATCAAGGGAACCCTGATCGTCATCGGTACGCCCGCATCGTGTATTTTGCGGGCGTTCGACAGAATGCGCGCGTTGCCGAATCCGGTCAGCGCCTTGTGTCGCCCGTCGTCCATGTGCTTGATGTCCAGCAACACCATGTCGAGATGCGGGAGCACCGTTTCCACCGCTTCATCGCCGGCGTGTCCACTGGTTTCCATCGCGGTGTGAATGCCGCGTTCACGCATTTTCCGAAGCAGGTTCGCCGCAAATTCCGGCTGGGCGAGCGCCTCCCCTCCCGTCAGCGTGACGCCTCCGCCGGACGAGCGGTAATAGGCGACATCCCGGCAGGCCAGCTCCACCAGGCGTTGGACGCCGACCGGCTGTTTCCACATGAGGAACTCGTCTTCACCCCGAATAGGCCCCAAGGTTCTGCTTTCCGGATTGCAGCACCAGAGGCATCCCAGGGGGCAGCCCCGGAAATAGAACAACGTTCGTATCCCCGGGCCGTCGTGGACACAGAAGCGCTCAACCTTGTAGACGAACCCGGCTTCTCCGTCGCCGCCCATGGGAACCCCGCCCCGGGGTCGCGCCCGGGATAGCCGCGTCCGCGACACCTGCGCGGCGGGCATATCAATTCAGCGCGTGCTCCGACCGCCTGATGATGTCGTCCTGTATCACCACATCCAAATCCACGAAATAGGCGCTGTACCCGGCCACCCGGACCACCAAATCGCGGTATTTTTCCGGGCGCTTCTGGGCGTCGCGGAGCGTATCCCCGTTCACCACGTTGAACTGAACGTGCCATCCCTTTTTCATCCCGTACGCGCGGACCAGCGCGATCATGGCGGCGATCCCGCGCCCGTCCGCGAAAACGGCGGGAGCGAATTTCATGTTGTAGAGCTGGCCGCCGGAAATGAGGATGTTTGGAAGCTTCGCGATCGTGTTCATGCTGGCCGTTGGACCGCTGCGGTCAGTGCCCTGCACCGGCGAGCAGCCCTCAGCCAGCGACTCCCCCGCCTTCCGCCCGTCGGTGGTGGCGCCGATTCCCTTGCCGAACGGCACGTTGGATGTGACCGTGCTGGTCGAGATCTGCCAACCGCAATCGATCGGCCCCCGGCCCCAGCGGGCGTTTTTGTATTGCTTGAGAACCCTGGCGTAGTCGGTGAAAAGCTTCACCGCGATTTCATCCACCGCATCGTCGTCGTTGCCGTATTTCGGCCCCGATTCGAGGATCATCCGCCTAATCCGCTCCCCGTCCGGCCCGGAGAAATTGCCGTCCACCGCCAGCTTCATTTCGGCGGGGGATACGGTCTTGTCGTCGAAGCACAGTTTTTTCACCGCCGCCATCGCGTTGCTGATGTTGGCGATGCCGATCGACTGGGCGCTCACGACGTCGTAGACTGCGCCGCCCTCCTTGATGGTCAGGCCGCGCGCGATGCAGTCCTTCACCAGCATGGAACAGAAGGGGTCGGGCAGCAGTGTCTCCAGCGCGCTGTCCACAATGGCGTCGTGTTCGATATAACAGCGCGTATACCAGTCCAGTTGCGTCCGCCACGCCTGCCAGACGTCGCTCATGCTTCCGAAACCCGCCAGCGTTCCCGCGCCGGGCGCCAGCCGCAGGCCCGTGGCCGGATCCACACCGTCGTTCATGGCGAGTTCGTACACCTTGAGCATGTTGAAATAGCTCATGCCGTTGCAGCGGTATCCCCATTTGCCCGGCACCGCCACCTCCACGCACCCGACAAGGCCGTAGTTTTCCGCGTCCGCGTAATCGACGCCGTGGTTGAGGAGCGACGGGATGATGGCCTCGTCGTTGAACATGGCCGGCATGCCGATGCCGGTCTTGACGCAGCGCATGCAGGCGGTCAGATATTCATCGGAACTCTGGAGGTGGTATCTCGCCGAAAGCGACGGCTGGGCCAACATCAATTCCTCGCTGGCTTTTAGGCAGACATGGGTGAGCGTGTTGACCGCGTCGCGACCGTTCCGCACCTGGCCGCCGATGGTGACGTTCTGGAACATGGGATAGCCGGTAAGGAACTGCGTGTCGGTCCACGGCCTGATCTTGTTGATGGTGTTGAGCTTCACCCAGAAGTGCTCGACAAGTTCCAGCGCCTCCCCTTCCGTCAGCGCTCCGGCGGCGATGTCGCGTTCGAAATAGGGATACAGGTATTGGTCGAAGCGACCCAGGGAGATCGAATGCCCGTTGCTTTCGATCTGCAGGATCAGTTGCACGAACCACAGGCTTTGCAGCGCTTCGGTGAAATTCCTCGCCGGTTCCATGGGAACCCGCCGGCAATTCCGGGACATGATTTCCAGCCGCGCCTTTCGGTCCGGATCGCTTTCCATCTCCGCAAGGCGATTCGCCTCCACGGCGAACCGCAGGGCGAAGCTTTCGACTGCGCCGCAGACGATCTCCACCGCCTCGAGGAAATAGCGCTTGTGGTTCTGCGCCGGGTCGCGCAAATCCAGCGCCAGCCGCGCGATTTCCGCCCTGGCGCGCACGGACGAAAGGCCGCTCCGCAGGACCATTTCATAGTCCACGATCAGGTGGCCGTCGCCTTCGTTTGTCAGGTGTTCCCCGAAAATAGCCTTGATGGATTCGGCCTGGTGGTACACCTCCGGTATTGCCGCCTTCGCCTTTTCGTACAACGTCTTGCCCCGCCAATAATCGAACACAGGCTCCATGCTTCGCCTGGCGTCCTCCGGCAGGTCGAATCGGTCGATGGGCCGGTTCGGGATGGAATCCAGCTCATTTTCGAACCATTGGATCGCGTATTCGGGAAAGAGGGGCGCCGAGAACGGGCGACTCGCCTGGTTGCCCGCCAGCGCCTCGCCCGGATGAATGTGGATGGTCATGTTTTCCAGCACATGCCGCAAGGCGTGCGCCCTGCGCAGCACCGGCTCCAGCGACTCGGTCCGGCGATAGCTCTCGGTCGCCAGCAGCGCGCGCTCGAGGCAGACCGTCGGCCGAAAGCTTTTGACATGCCGTTTGTACGCCCTGGCGCTCCCCGGCTCGCATCGGATATTCGATTCCGTCATCTTCCCTCCTTCCCGGTTTCGTCCGCGTTCCAACGACAGATTCCAAACCACGATATCGCCGCGCTGCCGCCATCACGCCATCATATGCTGTGCGCGGCCCGACATTGTGAAAATGGGGGTTGGGGGTTGCCCCATTCTCCACATTCGCTTCCCGCGCGCAGCATTGAGACAGCCTCCTCGATTTCCCCGAGGGAGGCCATTCCGGTCGACATGACGACCGGCTTGCCGGTGGCGGCGATTTTGCGCAAAGGCGGAATGTCGACCACCTCGAAGGAGGCGATCTTATACCGCGCCACGCCGAGATCATCGAGAAAATCCACCGCCGTGGAATCGAACGGGGTGGAAAAGAATTCGAGGCCAAGATTCTCCGCCAACTCCTTCAGAGGCGCGTGCCATTCCCACGGCGTATGCGCCTCGCGGTAAAGGTCGTGCAGGGTCCTGCCTTCCCAGATGGTGCCCTTGATGCGGAAGTATTCGGTGTCGCAATCGAGGGTGAGCGTATCCGCCGTGTAGGTCTGCAGCTTCACCGCGTCCGCCCCCGACTCGGCCGCCGCCCCGACAATTCGCCTGGCGCGGTCGAGATCGTGGTTGTGGTTGGCGGAGAGTTCGGCGGCCAACTCGCACCCACAGTCTTCGCCATCGCGAGAAAACATGTTCACCTCCATTAATTCGGCATGCGTACATTCCTCCACCATCATCGCGATCCTCGCCGGCGCCTGGAAATGAAACTCCAACTCTGGGCGCTGATGCGTCGCACCACCGCCGCTCGCCTTGGCAAGCCAATATTCGACGGTCCACCCGATTTCCCCTTCGGCATCGGTGTACCGAACGCCGGAAAAACCCGACGGGCGGCATATCGAAGCCAGCCGCGCGCCCGGCTGCAGGACGAGTGTCGGCAATCCGTAGAGTCAGGCGTCATACAACAAAATTGATGCCATTCCGGAGACGGCGTCCGCGGCCGGCAGTATATATATCTTCCTTTGTGGTAATTGCAAGGCCAGGCCGGGAACGCCGCACGAAATGCCCCGCCACAGTTTCTCGAGCGCGGCGGCATCGTCCTTGGGATGGGGCAGAACGACGACGAATATATCGTTTTTCACGGGTTTAAGCCACGCAAGCTCTCCGAGTCCGGGATGGCCGGCGACGCGCAGGCATTTTTCGGGAACCCCGTCGGCGATCGCGCCGAGCCGCGCGTCTTCGTCCATCACCGCGTCCAGGTCCGGCTCAAGCATGGGCAGGCCATCGTGCAGCCGCCGCCGGGCGTAGCCGCTCCAATTGTCGAGAACGTGCCCCACCGGCACCGCGCGGCTCCGCGCCGTCCGCGCGAGCGAAAGCGGAAGGATGTCGTCCGAACTGGAGCCGAAAAGAAAACAGGCGGGGCGTCATCGGGAAGTCCGGCCGTTTCGGGCAGGTGGGACGCCGCGAGCGAGGGCGGCAATTCCCGCCCGAGGTATCCGTGATCGAGAATCCCGCAGGCGTGTCCACGCCGCGTCAGTTCCGCAACCACCGGCAACAATGCCCTACTGCCGCCCGGATCGCCCGCCGCGCAAAAGGTCATGCCTTCGCCCGTTCCAAAATATCGGCGAGAAGCGCCTGGCTCAGGCGCGCACCGTGCAGATCGCTTCGCGGCGTCCTTTTCGGCCAGGCGTCCGTCGTACTTCCACGCGATATTGCCAAGCCCGATCAGTGCGGCGGTATGCATCGCTTCCTCCACCCGGAAAAACCCGCGCTATGCATCGATTCCGTTCGCCGCCGGCGATGCGGAACCGGAGCGATTTGTGAAATCGGCCGAAGCCAAAAAGACGATTCTTTATTCCACGGCATGCGGATTTGAAGCAAAGGACCGGTGTATGGCGGGCGAAATGCGTTGCCCCCTCGGTACCCATGGCTGCAGCCGACGGTTGTATGCCTACAACGTCGTTTTGTTATGTTTCCGCATTTTGAACGCGGAGCGGAGCCGGGCGATGGGAGGGCGGGATCGGAAAACGAGGTGTCAGTCGAACTTCGTGAACAAACCGCCCAGCCGCTCCTTCAGGAATGCCTCCAACTCCTCCCTCTTCTCCAAAAGCCGGTCCAGGCCGCGATACAGCCTGTTAGGGAAGCCGATGTGAAACGGGGGCAACCCTCCTCTCCCCATTTTCACAATTTCAGGCCGCGCCCAGTATCTGAAGAATGGCTTCATTCCCGGACCATATCGGAAAATCCCGACAAGAATCGGGATTATATCTCGTCCAACCAGTGCATGGGCGTATTCGCCTCTTCCGCGCGGTCGACAACGCGGCGCGGCCGTTCGGTCTCGGGCGGCGCGACGTCTTCGTTGCCGCCGTTTACCCCGGCGGATTTCTTCGCCTTCGATTGACGCTTTCTCGCCGGCTTCGTCGCCGCTTCGGGTTCGGGTTCCGGCTTCGACGGAGGTGGCGGCGCTGTATAAAACGCGGCCGCCGTCAAAGGTCGAACCTGACCCGCATTCAAGGATTCGGCGTGTTTTTCCTGCTCGGACGACGGCTCGGCGCCGTTTTCGCCTCCCGCCTTCTTGACCTTGCGCGCTTTGCCCCGTCCGCGACCTCGACGGCGCTTGCCGGAAGGCTGGCCGTCTCCGTCCGCCTGGCGCTCGCATGCTTCCATCTCCGGCAGGACCGGATCGCGCGGCAATTCGACTTCGCGTTCGACGACAGGGGTCTGTTCGCAGGCGCGTTTTTCCCTGTTTTTCTGCCTGTTCCGCCGCCGCCTCGCCGAACGGGACATGCCCTGGCCGGGAAGCGCCTGCTTGTCCTGGCTGTCCGCGCCGCCGTTTTCCGGCCGCCCGGCCGCATCGGACGATGGCTGGGGCGAACGGTTTTCGCCCCGTCTCCGCTGCCTGCCGCCCGGCATGCCGCGCTGGCGCGAATCGTCCCCGGCATAGAGTTTTTCCGCCAGCATGACGCGCCACGGATTAAGCACCTCCTGGTGCAGCCCGTCGACGCTGGCGTTGATCTCGGTGAGCGCCAACGCCTCCTGGAACCATTCCTGCTGCACAAGTCCGGCGGGCGAGAAGCGCTTCTTGCCGGGGGTGAGCAGCCTTGGCTGCGCGAGAAGGATGCGGGTGAGGCGTTCACTCAGCTTGCGGGGGAATTTGAGCCGCTGGGTGATGGGCGCGAGGCAGGAGCGGACGCGTTCGACATTGTGTCCGGGATTGCCCGCCTGGCGATCGCCCCGCAGCGTGTGACGGATCGGATCGGTGAACAGGGCGGCGAAGATCATCGCCTGGGTGGCGTCCGGCAACACCGTGTCGCCCCGGTCGAGGGCGGCGAGGCGATTCCAGAACGGTTCAGCGTCTTCGGTTTCCTCGAGACAGTCCGCCACCTCGGGGAACAGCACCCGGAGCAGGCCTGTCGAATACAGGAGCCGGAAGGCGCGTTCGCCGGAGGAGAAGGCGAAGAGCCGGGTGATTTCCTCGAGAAGCCGGGCAGGCGACGCTTTGAGGATTTCGTCGCGATGGCGGACGAGGGCGGCGAGCGTTTCCTCCTCGATGGAAAATTCGAGGCGGCTGGCGAAGCGGACCGCGCGGACCATGCGCACCGGGTCTTCGCGGAAGCGGATGCCGGGATCGCCGATGGCGCGTATCTCGCGGCGCTCAAGGTCGTGGACGCCGCCGACGTAGTCGATGACGCAGAAGGATTCGATATCGTAAAACAATCCGTTGATGGTGAAATCGCGGCGAAGCGCGTCTTCCTCGGGCGATCCGAAGAGGTTGTCGTCGCGCTGGAAGAGGTCCGCTTCGGGGTCGTTGGGGTCGGCTTCGCACACCGGCGCGCGGCGGAAGGTGGAGGTTTCGATGATTTTTTCGCCATACCGGATATGCGCGAGGCGGAAGCGACGGCCGATCAGGAGGCAATTTTTGAACAAGCTCTTGATCTGCTCGGGCCTGGCGTTCGTGGAGATGTCGAAATCCTTCGGCTTGCGGTGCAGGAGAAGATCGCGGACGCCGCCGCCGACGAGATAGGCGGTGTAGTTGTTGCGCGCCAGGCGGTACAGGACCTTGAGGGCGTCGGCGTCAAGGTCTCTTCTCGAAATGCAATGTTCCTCGCGGCGGATGATGTCCGGTTCCGTGTAAACGCTTTCTTCCGGAGAATCGCCGGTCCGGTGCGCCGTCGTGCCTTCCTGATTCATGTTTCGCTTTCTTTCGGGCGTATCGGGTGCGGGCGTCGGAACGGGGAGGTTCCCTCGGGCGGCCGTCCCCGCGAATCCCGCGCCGCGGCGGGGTTCAGCCTGCCCGCCCTATTTTCGCTCCCAGGATACGCAAACGTTCGTCGATGCGTTCATAGCCGCGGTCGATCTGGACCACGTTCCCGATCACGGACTTTCCCTTCGCCGCCAGCGCCGCCGCCAGGAGGGCCATTCCCGCCCTGATGTCGGGACTGATCATGCGCGCGCCGTTCAATTCCGAAGGTCCGACCACGACCGCCCGATGGGGATCGCAAAGCACAATCTGCGCACCCATGTCCAGGAGCTGGTCGACGAAGAACAACCTGCTTTCAAACATCTTTTCGTGGATCATGACGCAACCCTGGCACTGGGTCGCCGCGACGAGCGCGATGCTCGTGAGGTCGGCGGGGAAGGACGGCCAGGGCGAACTCGCCAGGGTTGGCACGGCTCCGCGCACGTCCGGCTGCACGATGAGCGGCTGATTCGCGGCGACATGAAGGTTTTCGCCCTTGATTTCACCCCTGATGCCGAGCCTTCGGAACTGGAAAAGGATCATCCGGAGGTGTTCGGGCGAAGCCTGCTCGATCGTCACTTCGCCGCCCGTGATGGCGGCGAGCGCCATCAGCGACGCGACCTCGAGGTAATCCGCCCCGAGGGTGACGTCCTTGGCGGAGGAGTGGAGTCCCTTCACGCCGCGAATGCGCAGTTCGTTCGTGCCGATGCCGGAGATGTCGGCGCCGTTCCGGGTGAGATACCGGCACAGCTCCTGAACATGCGGTTCGCAGGCGGCGTTGCCAATGACCGTGTCCCCCTTGGCGAGGGACGCGGCCATGACCGCGTTTTCCGTGGCGGTGACGGACGCTTCGTCGAGGAGGATGTCGGCTCCGTGCAGGCCGCTCGGCGCGGTGATGAGGACGGAGTTCGACCGCGCCTCGACGTCGGCGCCCATTTCCTGAAGCGCGAGAAGGTGCGTGTCGATGCGCCGTCTTCCGATCCGGTCGCCGCCGGGGAAGGGCATTTCCACCCTGCCGAAACGGTGAAGGAGAGGCGCGGCGAGAAGGACGCTGCCGCGCACCTTGCGGCACAGTTCGTAATCGAGGGGACGGTCGGCGAGCGCGGCGGAGGAGGGGCGCAGATCATACCGCCCCTGCCAAGCGAATTTCATGCCCATGCTTTCAAGCAGCGTGAGCAGCGTATCCACGTCGCCGATGCGGGGAATGTTCCGTATCCAGACGCCGTCGTCGACGAGGATGCTTGCGCAAAGGATGGGAAGGGCCGCGTTCTTATTCCCGGAGGCGCGGATCCTGCCGTTGAGCGGATATCCGCCCTCTATGTGGAATTCGGTCATGACAAAGTACGCTTGCAATAGCCGGTGTTCGGTACGTCAGGGCATAAACCGCTCCCGGCCGCGAGGATGGTCACGGTTTCCAAAGGCATAATTTAGAACAATTTCCGTCCCCGGTCAACATTATTCGAAGAAACGGCGACCAGAACGGGCGGGGACCGCTTGACGGATCGCGGTCCTTGCCTAATATGGCGGTATCGACGGATTCAAGACCGTCGGGCGTTTTTTCCTTCTTTTTCGCAAAGGAACCGCGATGGCGGATTTCACCGTCGAAATGCCATCCCTCGGCGCCGACGCCGGGGACGAGGCCCAAGTCAGCTTTGTTTACGTCAAATCGGGAGACACAGTGGAGGAAGGCGACGACCTGGCCGAAATGGTCACGGACAAGGCGACCTTCAATGTCCCCTGTCCCAAGTGCGGCGTCATCAAGGCTCTGCGCGTGTCGGAAGGCGATTCCGTCAAGGTGGGCGATCCTATTTGCGATTTGGACGTATAGATGACCGTATCCGCCGGACAGGGGCGGGGCGCCGGCGGCGCCCCGGCGGCCTTGATTCTCGCCTTGGCGGCCGGGCTGGTCGGGTATCTTGTCGCGACCCGATGGCTTGGCGATGACCGGGGACCGGTCGAGCGCACCTTCCAGGTCATGAACACCCAGGCGAGGCTGGTGATTCCCTCCGGAACCGGCCAGGCTTCGGCGTCCCGGCTCGCCGATATGGCGGAGGCGGCGATACGCGACGTCGACCGGCTCATGGGACCGTTTGGCGAGGAGAGCGACATCCGCCGTCTCAACGACGCCAAGGCGGGGGAATGGGTTGAAGTCTCCCCGCTTACCTGGACCGTCGTCATGGACGCGCTTCGCTGGCATCGGCTGAGCGACGGCGCCTTCGATCCGACCATCGGCCCCCTCAAGCGGCTTTTCACCTTCGACGGCCAGGAATTAACCGAGTGGCCGGACGAGAAAACGCTTGAGGATGCGAGAGCGATGGTCGGCGCGGACAACCTCCTTTTCGAGCGCGAAGGCATGCGCCTCTCCTGGAAACGCTCCGGCATGCGCCTCGATCTCGGGGCGATCGCCAAAGGGTTTTCCGCCGACCAGGCGGTGGACGTCCTCTTGCGCGAGGGTGTCAGGAGTGCGCTTGTCGAGGTCGGCGGCGAAATCAGGACCATCGGCATGAAGGCCGGCGATCGCCCGTGGCGCACCGGCGTCCGGGATCCGAGGGGGGAGCGCGTCCTGTCGATTTCGGAAATGGCTGACGGCGCGGTCGCGACTTCGGGCGATTATGAAAGCTACTTCATGTTTAAGGGAAAGCGGTATCAACATATCATCGATCCGCGCGCCGGATCACCGATCACCGGCGGCGCCGCATCCGTGACCGTGCGCCATCCTGACTCGTGCATGGCGGCGGATGCGCTTGCGACTACGCTGGTTGTCCTTGGTCCCGAAGAGGGAGGACGCTTCCTCAAGGATCAGGCGCTCGGGTTGTTCGTCGACGGCGTCGAAGCGGAAATGTACATGGCGGACGCGGAATCGGTCGTGCGAAAGTACGTTTTCACCGTCGACGGCGACGGCGGCTATTCGATTCGCGAGGAAGCGGTCGGCGCGGCGGCGGAGGTCCCGGCGGATGAGTGACGGGCGGATGGGAAACGCTGCCGGCGGATGGCGCATCGGTCTCGATCTTGGATCGACGGCGGCGAAGGGCGTGCTCGTCGCTCCCGACGGGACGGTGGCGGAGCGGATCATCGACCTTTCGCGCGGCGAACCGGCGGGTACGTCGGAGCGGCTTGCGTGGGAGTTGTCGGCGCGTAATGGCGTGAAAGACGCGCTCGTCGTCGCCACCGGCTATGGAAGGGCGCTCGCCGGGACCGCGGCGCGGACGGTGACGGAAATCAGTTGCCACGCGCGGGGACTCCATGCCCAGCATCCCGACGCGCGCTCCGTTCTGGATATCGGCGGCCAGGATGCCAAGGCTATCCGCCTCGGACCGGACGGCTCGGTGGAAGATTTTTCGATGAACGACCGTTGCGCCGCAGGCACGGGATCGTTTTTGGAAATGGCGGCGCGACGGTTTTCCCTCGATGTGGGCGAGTTGTCGGCTTTTTGCGGCGACAGCGCGGCGGAGGAGCCTGGAGAACCGCGGATCGAGATCAGTTCCACCTGCGTCGTGTTCGCCGAGTCGGAATTGGTCGGCCTGGCGGCGCGGGGAGCCGACTCGAAGGCGGTGTTGCGCGCCGTGCATCGTTCCATCGCGAAACGGGTGCTCTTTCTCCTCCGCCAAGTCAAGGCGCCGGAGCCGTTGTATTTCACCGGCGGCGTCGCCGCGAATCTGGCGCTCGCCGACGCGATCGCCAGGGAATCCGGGCTCAAGGTCGCGGTCGCCGACCACCCGCAGTTCACGGGCGCGCTTGGGGCGGCTCTGTTTGCGCGACATCCTCCGGTTACGCTTGCGATTTGAATTTGGTTGCGATAGTATTACCTCATACCGGGAACGACTCTGTATTGAGAGGCGGGCCAATGAATCCGGATATTGTCGAAAAAGAGGTCAGCATAGTCGTGGGCATCAGGTCGGCCTGGGATCTCGATCCAGACGTCCCCGGCGCGATTCTCCGGGAGAAGGTGCTGCCGCGCCTGGATGAAATCTGTTCAACCCCCGGAAACGACAGGACCGCGATAATCGTCTTCGCCCCCATTCCCGACGATGCGAAGGGAAGATACGAACTCGTCGTCGGGCAGGTGTGCGATTCTCTCGAAAACATCCCGCCGGGCATGGTCGGCTGGGAGCTTCCCTGCGGCGTTTACGCCGTCGTCAAGACAAGCGGGCTGCTCAATGTGTACCCGACGTATAAAGATGCCGTCGATCGGTGGCTGCCCGGCGCGCGCTACGCTCCTGGAAGCGGCCTCGTGGTTGCCCAATCGCCGACGATCGACCAACTCGAGGACCCCGCCTCCGTGTGGAGGGTGAACATTCAATTGCGCAACCTCGCCGAAGCGAATCCATTCGGTGATTGGGTGTGATGACCTCGAACGCGTATTGAAAGAAAGCCGAGTCGTGGACTACGAACTCAAGGGCGGCGTGCTCAAGGTTTTCAAGGAATTGGATTACGACTACGACGTCAGTTTCGATCGCGCCTGCAGCGATCTGGTCGCGTCGCGCGAGGATGAGTTGTGTATCGACCTGTCCCGCATCCGCCGCATCACATCCACCTACGTCGGCTTGATGGCGGCGACGTTTTTCCTTGCGCGGGCGAATAATAAAAGCATTTCCATCATCGCCAAAGGCCCCGTCCTTTCCACCATCCGCATGGCTGGCTTCGAAAGCTTCGTTCCTTTGATCGACGCCGAGCGCGCTCCTCCGAAATGCCAGTGATCGCGGGATGCATCCCGTGAAATGGACAGGAGTTTTCTGAAGACGGATTTGTACTTGCCCTTTGGGGAGGTGTTCCCGCATGTCGCCATTCATGATGTCCGACCCGCTGTATCCGGTAATTTTCGGCGTTGCGGCCGTTTTGTCGCTTATTGCGCAATTCCGGGTGAAGTCTTCCTTCGCCAAATGGTCGAAGGTCGGGAACTATCGGAACATGAGCGGCGCCGAGGCGGCGGCGAAGATGCTTGCGTCGGAGGGCGTCACCGACGTCCGGATTCTCCGCCAACAGAGCGGGTTCCTTTCCGACAACTTCAATCCGGGCGAGAAAACGATCAACCTATCGCCCGATGTCTACGACGGCAGGAGCATCGCCGCCGTCGGCGTCGCCTGCCATGAGGCAGGGCATGCGCTCCAGCATGCCGACGGTTATGCGCCGCTGAAATTGCGCTCCGCCATCATCCCGGTGGTGACGATCGGCAATCAGTTCGGGTTGCCGATGGTGGTCCTTGGCGCGGGTCTCGGTTGGATGGGGTTGGCGACGATCGGCTTTATCCTGTTCAGCACCATGTTTCTTTTTCAACTCATCACCCTTCCGGCCGAGATCGACGCCTCGGTCCGGTCGAAGAACGCCCTTGTCGCCAACCGAATCGTCCAGCCTGGACCGGAGGCGGACGGGGTGTCGTCCGTTCTGACGGCGGCGGCGTTCACCTATATCGCGGCGGCGGTCGGGTCGCTCCTGACGCTTCTCTACCATGCGTATCGCCTGGGCCTGATCGGCGGCCGAAGCCGGAATGATTGACGATTCCGGTTTTCATACGCGGACTTTTGGAAAAAACAAACAACCCGCCGTGTGATTTTCTCCAACGCTTCCCGGATTCCATGTTGCGCCGGGAATTACTGCATAGTCGGGCGGTACCGTCAGACCCGACGAAAAATCAACCCCTTGCCCCGTAAGCGGAAGCATCTCCAAAAATCCGCTATGACGACGACATCGGCGAAGCCGGCGATGGTGGATTTGGCGTTGGCGGTGACCAGGGCGGGGGACGAGCCCAGCGATTTTGCCTTCTTCACCATGGTGACAAGGCTCCCCTGTTTCTCCCGCCCCGGGGCCGATCAGGAAGAAGATCGCCGGCGTGACCACTTCGTCCACGACATACGCCTTGCGCCCCATATGCATAAGCCGCATCGCGGCGCGGCGGAGAGGCCGTCCGGATCTGCCGCCGTCGGCGAGGTAGGTCGCGTTCTTTTCGCAGATCAGATTGACAAGACGCAACGTCGACCTCGATATGGATGGCGTCCTTTTCCTCGTTTTCGGTCTGTTTTCGCTTCATCCCCGGATGGGCTCTTCTCAATCGCGGGTCATATCTCCAGTCAAGACCGGCTTCCGGGCGGCCAGCGTCTCGTCCAGACGTCCCACCTTGGTGCGCGTCGGCGCGGCGTGAAGAATGTCCGGATTCTCCTCCGCTTCCCGAGCGATCCGGATCATGGCGTCCGCGAAGGCGTCAAGATCCTCCTTCGCCTCAGTTTCCGTGGGCTCGATCATCAACGCGCCCGAGACGACGAGGGGGAAGTACACCGTCGGCGGATGGAAGCCGAGGTCGATGAGCCGCTTGACGATGTCGAGAGTGGCGACCTTGAATTTCTTCTGTTTGGCGTCGGTGAAAACACACTCGTGCATGCAGGACTGGTCGTAGGGCAGATCGTAATGCCCTTTCAGCTTCGCCCGGATGTAATTGGCGTTCAACACCGCGAGGCCGCTGGCGGTGCGGATTTCCGGCCCGAGGGAAAGAATATACGAATAGGCGCGCAGCGCCGTCCCGAACTGGCCGTGGAATCCGTGCAGCCGACCGATCGACAGCGGCTGGGCGTCAGAGAGGAAATAGCGTTCGCCGTCGAACTGGATGCGCGGACCCGGCAGATACGGAACGAGCGCTTCGCCCACCGCGACCGGCCCAGATCCCGGACCGCCGCCGCCGTGCGGCGTCGACATGGATTTGTGCAGGTTGAAATGGACGACGTCGACGCCCATTTTCCCCATATCGACCCGCCCCATGATCGCGTTCAGATTGGCGCCGTCAGCGTAGACAAGGCCGCCGCGTTCATGGATCAGGGCGCTGATGTCGGCGAGTTCGGATTCGAACACGCCGAGGGTGTTCGGGTTGGTGACCATGATCCCGGCCGTCTCCGCGTCCATCAACTCCCGAACGGCGGCCAGTTCCAGCTTGCCGCCGACGCCGATCGGCACTTTCACCTCGCGGTAGCCGCACATGGCGGCGGTGGCGGGATTGGTGCCGTGGGCGGTGTCCGGCATGAGGATCTTCGTCTTCTTCGCGCCGGCATGGCGATGGTGCGCGGCGATCATGAGCATGCCGCAGAGTTCCCCGTGCGCGCCGGCGGCGGGCTGGAGGCTGGCCGCCGCGAGGCCGACGATGTCGGCGAGCAACCGTTCCATTTCGTGCAGCACTCGGAGCGCGCCCTGGCAGGCGTCGTCCGGGAGGAGCGGATGCGCGCCGGCGAAGCCGGGCAGGGACGCCATCTTCTCGTTGATTTTCGGATTGTATTTCATTGTGCAGCTGCCGAGGGGATACACCCCGGTGTCGACGCCGAAGTTCCATGTGGAAAGGCGGGTATAGTGGCGGACCACCTCGAGTTCGGAAAGGTCGGGCCAGTTCGGGCCGTTGCCGGCGATTTCGGCGGGGAGAGGCGTTTCGGGGACGCCGGCGTCCGGAATGCTCATGCCCGACCGTCCGGGACGGCCGCGTTCCCACAGGAGTTTTTCGTTCAGCGCCAGGCCGGAGGCGCCCACTTGGTCGGCGATTTTTTTTCCGCTCGATTCGCTCATAGGGTGATCTCCCCAAGAATGGCGTCGATTTCGTCTTTGCCCGTCGTTTCCGTCACGCCGAACAGCCATGCGCCCGCGCGTTCGGGATAGTATTTTTCGAGTGGCAGGCCGAGAAGAACGCGTTTGCGGCAAAGCGCCTCATGAACGGCGGCAAAGCCGTCCGGCGCCGCGAGGACGAACTCGTTGTATGTGGGCGCCGAAAACAATTCGGTGAATCCCTTGCGGAGAAGGCCCTTTTTCAAGTGTTCGGCCAGGTCGCGATTGATCCGGGAGAGCTTCCGGAAGCCGGTTCTTCCCGCCGCCGCCATGAATATCGCCGCAGTCAGCGCGCTGTGGCCGGCGTTCGAACAGATATTGCTGACCGCCTTGGCGCGGCGGATATGCTGTTCGCGGGTCGAGAGGGTGAGGACGAAGCCGCGCTGTCCCCGGTTGTCGACCGTCTCGCCGACGAGCCGTCCCGGCATTTGGCGGACGAATTCCATTTTCGTCGCCATGATGCCCAGGCCGGGACCGCCGAAGGACTGCGCCTGGCCAAGGCTCTGGCCGTCGCCGAAGACGATGTCCGCACCGAGCTCTCCGGGAGTTTTGAGAATGCCGTAGGCGAACGGCTCGCTGAATCCCGCCGCGAAAAGTCCGCCCGCATCGTGAATCGCGTCCGCCGCCTTTCCGAGGTCCTCGACGACCCCGAAGAAGTTCGGCGACTGCATGACGAGCGCCGCCGGGTCCGCCGCACAACCAAGGGCGGAAAGGTCGGTGCGGCCGTCCGGGAGCGCCGGCAGCGCGGCGACGGCGACATCATCCGCCGGTGCGAGATAGGTCTCGAGCACCTGGCGCCAATGCGGATGGACAAGCGAACTCACGACGATGTTCCGCCGCTTCGTCGCCCGTTGCGCCATGAGCGCCGATTCCGCCATGGCGGTGGCGCCGTCGTACATGCTGGCGTTGGCGACTTCGAGTCCGACGAGGCGGGCGATCAGAGTTTGGAATTCGAAAATCGCCTGAAGCGTCCCCTGGCCCATTTCCGGCTGATAGGGGGTGTACGAGGTGAGGAACTCGCTTCGCCCCGCGAGCGCGGGAACGACGGCCGGAATGTGGTGCGGTTGCGATCCGGCGCCGACGAACGCCTTCCAGTCGCCGCCCGCCGTCCGCGCCATTTCCTCGATGCGGCGCGAAAGATCCCATTCCGAAAGTGCGGTGGGAGCGCCCGGCGCCCTGTCCATGCGGCAATGCGCCGGAACAGCGCTGAACAGGTCGTCGATGGATTCGACGCCGATCGTCTCGAGCATTTCGCCGATGTCGTCCCCGGTGTGGGGAAAATAGCGAAGATTCATCAGTTTGTTTCCTCAAGGTGTTTTTTGTACGCCTCCACGTCCATCAGACCAGAGACGTCCGCGGGATTCGCGGGTTCGATCTCGATCAGCCAGCCGTCGCCGTAGGGATCGCCGTTCACCCTGCCGGGATCGTCCTGGACCGCCTCGTTGACGGCCGTCACCCTGCCGGCGATCGGCAGGTAAAGGGAGCTCACCGATTTCGTCGACTCGAGCGTGCCGAACTCGTCCCCTTGGGCGAGCACCTTGTCGACGTCGGGAAGCTCCACGAAGGTGAGGTCGCCGAGCTGGTCCTGCGCAAAGTCGGAGACTCCCACCCGGTATGGCGCTCTTTCGCTGATCCACTCATGATCCTCGGCGTAGCGAACGTCGTCCGGCAACAGCAGTTCGTCAAGTTCCTTCATGATGCGCTCCCTTGAAAAGGCCCTGTGGGGCGTCCTAGAATACGATTTTCTTTCTCGCCGTCCGGGCGGGACGGATGTCGCCCCTGATTTCCACCTCTATTTCCCGGCGCTTGTCCTTGAGGGCGATCCGCGTTCCCGAAGGCAACGGCTCGTCGATCCG
Source organism: Planctomycetota bacterium (assembly GCA_031254915.1). Taxonomy (GTDB): domain Bacteria; phylum Planctomycetota; class SZUA-567; order SZUA-567; family SZUA-567; genus JAIRTL01. The sequence goes on along the minus strand of JAIRTL010000123.1, from coordinate 79,318 downwards.
CACAAAGCCGCAGGCGAGGCCGCGCGGCGTCCAGTCGGCGGGGCGCTCCGGACCGGCGACGGAAACGATTGCTCCATCCCGCCTACCGATCGCCATATCGGTGACGATGGTGGTGACGGTCCCGCACTCCGCGCCGTTCCGGAGGACAACGGCGTCGTGCGGTTCCACGCGCCGGGGATCGAATCCGGCGAACGGCAGCGTATGCGGCGTCGACGCCGCCGCGCCGATGATCGCGTCCCGGCCGACGAAATCCTTTGTGAACGAACCGTCCTCGGCGTAGGGAAGGGCGAAGCGCCATGGATGATTCACAAACGGCCACGGGCCGATGTCCTGGTGCGACAGGGGCAATATGGCGCCGGTCCGGAGGGAATCCCTGGCGGCGAGGCCGCAGGGCAGGATGCCCCGGTCTTTTCCCAGCGCGAGCAATTCGTCCCACACCTCGCCGACGCGGTCGTCCGGGAGGAAGATTTCAAAGCCGAGTTCGCCGGTGTAGCCGGTGCGCGACAGCATGGCGGGGGCGCCGTTCTTCAACCTGACGGAACCGCGCGTGAAGTCGAAATCCCCTTTGAAGGAAAAATAGGGGAATCCGGTGAAGGCGGCGGCGGGATCGGGAAGCATGAGCGCGAGAATTTCGACCGCTCCGGGACCCTGAAGGTCGATCTTGGCGATGCGCGCCGCCGGTTCGCGGAGCGCTTCCGGACAGCCGGGGAGCGAACGCAGGTGCGCGACGATTTTCGGACCCATCGCAGCGTTGACGACGATGTTCCAGCGGTCTTCCTCGATCGGATAGACGATGGCGTCGTCGAGGCAGAGCCCATTCCGGTCGAGGAACGCGCCATAGGCGGCGCGGCCGAGCTTTGCCTGGGCGAGGTCGTGCGAGAAGGCGAAATCAAGGAACTTGCGGACATCCTTCCCGGCGACGTCGATCACGTCCATATGGCCGGTATCAAACAGGCCGGCGGCGGTGACGACGGCCATATGCTCCTTGACGGCGCCGGCGCGATACCAGAGCGGCATGTCCCACCCACCGAAATCGACGAGTTTGGCTCCAAGAGCCTTGTGACGCGAATGGAGAGACGTTTGCCGCAGCGGCGCGGCCCGATGGTCGTCGTTCATGGCTGCTCCCGATAAGAGGATGAGTGGCGAAGTCATGTTTAAGTGGATTCCGGTTTTTCGGCAACAGGAATTTGCCGTTCCGGGCGACGTTCCCCTCGGCGGCGAATTGTGTTGCATTCGCCGGTTCGGCGGTTACCATTGGGTTCGGCGTCTTCTGGACCGTTCGGTTCTTTGACAGAGTGACGCGTTCCTCCGGCCATGGTTATCGCATACGAACCGGATGAACGCGCGGCATGGCAAACGCCAGGGAAGACGGTGCGAATCCGTCGCAGACGCGCTGCTGTAACCGGAACGTCACCAATGCGTTTTCTCAACGCGACAACGCTGGCGAATATCGACACTGGGAGCTTGCTCCCGGGAAGGATATGTTCGCGATTGCATCATCCGGAAGCCAGAAGACCTGTTCGCCATGCGTAACCGGATTTTCTCCGCGAATTGGGAATGTCGACCGGATCCGTAGCGGCAACGCGCAGGCGTTGCCTCCATACTGCGGGTTTCAATGAAAAACCATCCCGGCGCGGATGGTTTTTTATTTCCATTTACGGAACGCCAGACAACCCGAGGGAATACACATGCATTTCTTCACCGGTTCCGCCGCGCCGCACGCTCCCGACACGCTCCTCGGCCGGTCGCCGTTCCTCTGGCAGACCGCTCCCGGGAGCAATGAATACGTCATCAAACGCGCGATTCCAGGCTTGCTTGGAAAGTTCGTCTCCACAACCGAATTTAAAAGGATTCGCGACGAATACGAGAGCAAGTGGCCGGCCGTCCTCGCCCTTTTCACGTCTTCCGGGCGGCGCGTCATGGGGAAAACCGCGTTCGGGGTCGACGCCGAAATCTTTGCCGCCAAATTCCGGCCGCTCCTCGACGAGTCGCTTCGCCGCGGCGAACCGTGGGTTGAGGATTTCGACGCCCATTCCTTTGTTTGGGTGGCGCCGATCCTTGTCAATACCCGCCTCGTCGGCGGCATGGTCGGCAGCGTTGACAAGGGCAGGGTGCGGAAAATCGCGAGCGGCGAAAGGATGCTGAGGTCCGCCGCCGCCGACCTGCTGCGCGTTATGGAAGACCATGACCTGACGAACGCGCCGTTCATGGATTTGCTGCGCCGCCGCGCCCTCCGGCAATCGAGTGCGCAACCGGTGTACGCGTTCAAGTTCCGTTCCGCCGATTTCCGTTCAATATACATCAAGGAGGAGCCGGCGCTGCTGTCCGCGATCCGCAAGGGAGCCAGGGAGGAGGCGAGGGAGGCGTTGAACCGGATTCTCGTCGTGTTGGTAAGCCAGGCGAACGACGACCTGTCCCTTCTCAAGAGCTTTTTCCTGGAACTGGTCGTCCTCATGTGCCGCGCCGCCGTCGAGGCGGGCTGCGAAGCGTCGGTCATCCTCGGCGCGAATTACGAACGCTTCACAGAGCTTTCCGAAATCCGATCCGACGAGACGCTGTCGCCATGGCTTCACAACACGCTCGAACGCCTTATCGACGCCATTCACCGCCACCAGGACCGCACGCCGTCAATGTTCCTCCGGGCCGCGTTGAAATACATGCACGACCATATTTCCGAAGACATTTCGAGAGATTCGACCGCGGCCGCCGTGGGCATGTCGAACGCGCATTTTTCACGCCAGTTCAAGCTCGGAACCGGGGTAAGCTTCACCGACGCGCTCAACCGGATGCGTGTGGACCACGCCGCCGAACTGCTCGCGCGCACCGATCGCAGACTGTACATGATATCAATGGACAGCGGGTTCCGGGATCAGAGCTACTTCACCAAGGTATTCAAAAAACATCTCAACAAAACGCCTCGCGAATATCGCATGGAATTGCTTGCCGCGAGAAAGTCGGAGACGTGATCGAGACCGGTTTATATTTCCGGAAAAATCTCTGCCACAAAAAGCATATCATAATTCCGAAGCCAAATGCTTTTTCTTCATAAAAAAGAAAAATGGGAAAAGGATCGACACGCTTCTACCATGGCATAGAAGCACCATTGAGGTTATCGAGGGAATGGAAGGGAATTTGTGCTCGAACGGGTGCGTGTTCTCGCCGCTGACGGCAGGGTTGGAAGCGCGGATACGGGAATACGTTGAAAAAACGACCTTTGGCCGATCTTCACGATATGGCGCGCAGTCCGGTCGGTGATGCGCTTGTGACGGTCCGGGAAAGTCCGAACTGGTGAACCGGCCTGTCCAGCTGAAGCTGGCGCCGCCCGGCGCGCCGGATCTCGCCGGCGCCGATTGCGCCGGTTTCACGACGCCGGCGGTGCCGGTCGACAAGTTCGCCATTACGCCCATCGCCGCGGCCGCGAGCGAAGACCTGAAAGCGATCCTCGGGTGAGGCGCTTATCCGGATTTTTTTGATGTAACCAGGCACTTGAAAAATACGGCCGAATCTGGTAGATGATAAGCGGCAAGCGACATGCATTTCGTCCCTCCCTTCCGGCATCTCCGGGCGGGAGGCTTTTATATTGTCTTCCATGCTGGAGGCGATGATGGGTATCCGGGCGAAAATCCTCGTGTTCGTCTGCATTTTGTTGCTTGTCGCCTTCGCTCAGATGGTGACGAGCTGGTGGGTGTCGCGCAACATGGGAGAAAACCTCAGCGGCAGTGCGCGGGAGGCGATCGACGGTATGGCCGGCAATATCCGCGAGAGCGAGATCGAACGGGTCGGCGTTACTCTGCTTGCCAACACGTCGGATCTCCGGGTCGTCGTGAAGGAAGCCGAACAGGCGGCGCTTCTTCTCGCCGATTTCGGCGTTTCCACCGTCGACCTCGCCAATAGCTCGGAACGAAACGCCGATATCGCCAGGAAAAAGGTTGAAGCATTTTGTTCCACGCTGCTCCGCGACCGCCTTCCGTCCGCGACCGGCCTCGGGCTTTCCTTCGAACGCGATCTGTTCTCCCCGCACTATCCCCATTTCCTGCCTTACGCCTACCGTGAGGACGGAGGGATCGTCTATTCGGACGAAGTGTCCGTTCCAGACGGCGTTGATTCCGCGTCGCTTTCGACCGAGGAAAAGGACGAGATTCTCGAAGCGGAAAAATCACTCGATTATTACATCGCCGCCTTGCCTCTCGATCATGACCGCTCGTCGCCGCTGCCGCAGGTTGTCTCCTGGAGCGAACCGTACATCGACCTTGACACGGGCAATACGACGATATCGGCGGTCACGCCGCTCGTCCTCGACGGGCGGACGCTTGGCGTCGCGTTCATCGACGTCGCTCTGACGTCCATCGGCGAGATAACCGTCGATCTGACCGCGTCCTTGCCGAAGGGCGCCCTCCCGATCGCCTTCGACATGGCCAAGCATCAAGTTCTATCCTCGCCCGGACAACCCGAATGGGAGCCGGTCGAGGAGGACGATCCCGGGAACCCGGGTAAAAAGATCCTCTCGCTGCGCCTTTTGGATGGATCCAATTTCGGCGACACAGTGCTGGCGCTGATGAAGAAAACTCGCGACGGCGAGGTGGTGAACGAGGCGTATTCCGGCGACGGCAAAGAATATGCGCTCTATGTGAGTAACGTCCTCGACCTGTTCGGTCTTGCGGTTTTGGTGCCCAACGATGAATTGTTCACCGACACGCGCGCGGCGCTGGCTCGCGCCGAACGGTTGGGGGAGACGCAGAAGGCCGAGATGCGGCGCATGTGGTTTGTCGGCGGCATTTCGCTCGCCGCGATGGGATGCACCGCCGTTCTCGTCGCCATGGTCGTCGTCCGGCTGACGCGCCGCCTGACCGGTATTGTATCCACGCTTAACCGGGATGCGGAGGGGATCTCCGACGCGTCCTCGGTTGTGAGCGAATTGTCGAAGGCGCTCGCCAGCGACACGACTGAGCAGGCGTCGGCGCTCGCCTCCACCGCCGCTTCCCTCGCCGAAATATCCGATAAGGTCAAGGCCAATGCCGATGCGTCCGAGACCTGCGACAAAGCCATGCGCGCCGCCTCGGCGTCCGTCGAAGAGGGCGGGCGGCAGGTTCAGCGTATGACGGAGGCGATGACCGGCATTTCCCAATCATCGGAGCGGATCAGCGACATAATCAAGTCTATCGAATCCATTTCCTTCCAGACAAACCTTCTGGCGCTCAACGCGGCTGTGGAGGCGTCCCGTGCCGGCGAGGCCGGCAAGGGCTTCGCCGTCGTCGCGGACGAAGTGCGCAATCTCGCGCAGCGTTCCGCCCAGGCGGCGAGGGAAACGACCGCCCTTATCGAGGAAACGGCCAAGCGGGTGGGAAACGGGGCAGAGTCGGTGACGCAGCTCGAGGTCGGCTTCAAGGACATCATGTCCGGCGTAACCGACGCCGCCGGGTGGGTGGAACGCATCCGCGAATCCACCGCCGAGCAGGCCGGAGCGATCGGCGAGATCAACGCTTCCGTGGCCGATCTCGATACCTCCGTGAATCGCAATCGTGAGGCGGCGGGCCGATCGGCCGCCACCTCCATCGACCTTTCGAGCCAGGCGTCGTCCCTGCTGGAAGCGGCTGACAACCTGAGCCGCCTCACGAATGGAGGATGAAATTACAAATTGACTCATTCGAAAAGCGACATATACTGGGCGCGGCCCGAAATTGTGAAAATGGGGGATGTGGGTTGCCCTGTTCCACATCTGCTTCCCTTGGCCATTTCATGGCCGCGCGCAGTCGAGGGAATCACGACTCCGTACCGTGAACGGTATGGAATTGTCGCTTTCGTGGAGTCCTTTATCGAAATCGTTACGATTTGTTCGCAGTCCGAAATCGAACTGGTTCGAATCCGGAAAATCGCATGGTTGAGAATCTGTCGCAGACCGATTTGACCAATCAAGTCATCGGCGATTGCAAGCTCATGTCCCGCCTCGGGAAAGGGGCGATGGGAGTGGTGTATCTCGCCGAGCAGATCAACATGCGCCGCAAGGTCGCGTTCAAGATTCTCGATCCAAAGTTCGCCAACGATCCGTCGTACATCGAGCGTTTCGAAATGGAGGCGCGCGCCGTCGCCAGGCTCAACCATCCGAATATCGTGCAAGTCTACGATTTCGGACAGGAACGCGGCATGTACTATATCGTCAACGAATTTATCGACAACGGGTCGGTGCAGGATCTTATCGACAAGAACAAATCCCTTTCGCCGGAAGAGGCGATCGAGTTCTGCATCCAGGTGGCGAAGGGGCTGATCATCGCCAACGGGGCGAACATCGTCCATCGCGACATCAAGCCGGACAATCTCATGCTTACCAGGGACATGGTCCTCAAGATCGCCGACTTCGGCCTTGCCAAGACGATGAAGGCGGATGCGGCGACCACACAGTCCGGCCTGATCATGGGAACTCCGTTTTACATGAGCCCCGAACAGGCGAAGGGCCTGCCGATGGATTCGCGGTCGGATATCTACAGCCTCGGGGTGTCCCTCTACTACATGGTCATCGGCGACGTCCCTTTCGACGCCGACAGCGTCGTCGGCGTATTGTTGAAGCAAATTTCCGCCGATCGCCCCGATCCCTGCGCGGTCAAGCCCTCGCTGCCGCCGGTTTTCGGCCATCTTGTCATGCGCATGATGGACAAGCTTCCCGAAAACCGGCCGCAAAACCCGAAGGAGCTGCTCAACGAACTCGAAGCGGTGCAGAAGATCCTCATGCCCGAGGCTCCGCCGCCGTCGCTTTCCGACGTGGCGGAAGTGCCGGTGGAAATGCGGAAAAACTTCGCCCCGCTTTCGCAAAACCGCATAGTCCGCATGCACCGGGTCGAAGCGTCGGTCGACGTCCTCACCCGCATGATCACGAGCATCCCGGGCGATAGCGGCGTGTCCATCAAGTCGGACAACCCGTTCCCCGTCAACACGGTGGTCGAAGTCCGCTTCAACGTCCCCGGCAAGGAAGACGAATATTCCGGCCTCGGTCTTGTGCGTTGGTCCGACGCCGGCGTCATGGGAGTGACCTTCGTCAAGGTCCAGCCGGTCCCGAAAAGCGGCAAGGCCACGCAATTGCGCCTTTCCGGGCCGCTTGCGATCGGGCCGTTGACGGCGACGCCGATGCACCAGCGGCTTTTGCGCTATGCGTATTCCAACCTCGGGCAGACGAACACGATCACCCAGGTCGCCAGCGCCCTCGGCGTCGGAGTGAAGATGGCGGAGGAGCCGATCGGCACGTTCGAGCGCGCCTCGATGATCAAACGCCATCCCGACGGCAAACTGGAAATGGTTTGGCCGAAGGACGAGGCGCTGCAAAAGGAAATCGTGGTCTGGATGGGTAGAAACGGGCTGAAAACGTGAACATGGAGGGGTATGGGGAAGCCCGGCGCGCCAGACGGAAAGCGTTTCGCAAAATCGGCCATCGGACGCGTCGTTCGTGGCGATACGCCGCGCCCGGCTTCGAGCACGCGCTGGATTGCCTGTTGTCGGGAAAGGTCTCGCCGGGGGAAGGCGACCTCATCTGGCACGCGAAACCGAACCGGGTGTGGAAGCTTACCCTGCCCGCGGATTGCGGCGGCGACGCCATCGTCTTCAAGGAATCGCTCGCCAATCGGCAATACCGCTATCTTGTTTCCCCGACACCGACGGCGCGCGAGGGCGCGCATTACATCATGCTCGAGCGCCTGGGCCTGCCGGTGGCCGATCTTCTCGCCGTCGGCGACCTGCGCACCGGACGGCGCTTGGACAGATCGTTCATCGTCACCCGGTTCGCCGAAGGGTATCAGGACGGACGCGCCTTCGTCCTGAACGGCGCGCGCGCCGGCGACCTCGCGCTTCGGAACGCGTTTATCCGCGAGTGCGTGGGAAAGCTCGCCCTGCTGCACCGGATTTATTTCTATCACAAGGGATTCAAAGCCTACAACGTGTTGTGGCGCGAGTCGGCGTCGCCGGGGTTGGTCGATCTTTGCCTGATCGATTTCGCCAGTTGCCGCTTCAGGCCGAAATTCACCTTCGCCCATCATGTCGTCGAGGATCTCGCCGATTTCTTTGCATCGCTTTTGCTGCCCGAATCCGAACTCGACCCGCATCTCGCCGTATACCTGGCCTGCAATCCCGGTTGCGGTATGAACGAAGCGGCGTTGCGCAAACGAGTCGCCTCGCGCATGGCGGGGACGGTGCGACGGTGAGCGCCGCGTCGGCGCCGGGAAACGCGCGGCGCTGGTTCGCCGAAGCGCTCCGGCATATGGGGCACAGGCCGCGCGCGAGTTGGCGTTATGCGGTTCCCGGCTTCGAGGCGGCGGCGAAGCGCGTCGTCGACGATCCGGAAACGTTGCGCCAGGCCAAAGTCATCTATTGCGGAACCCCCAACACGGTGTACCGCGCATACCTGCCGGGCGTTTCGGAAGACTCAGGCGGCTCCGTCGCCGTCAAATGGACGGTCGGGCGCAGGCAGCTTGTCCATCTCGTCCATCCGACGTCGAATTCGCGCGAATCCGCCTTTTATCATCTTTTGGGTCGTCTCGGCCTTCCGACCGCCGAATTTCTCGCCGTCGGCGAAGTGCGGATCGGATGGCGCTGGGATCATTCATTCACCATCACCCGGTTCCTCGACGATTATTCAGGCGGCGACGACATCGACGACGGCCGCCGCGAACTTTTCGCGCTGACCGCGATGCGCTATCTCGCCGTTCTGCACCGCGTCCGCCTCTACCATCACGCCTATAAACCGAAAAATATGCTCTGGCGCGCCGCCGCCGGCGGCGGCATCGACCTTCGCCTGATCGACTTCGGCGGCTGCGGATTTGTGCGCGGTCCGTTGTTCACCCGTTCGGCGATGAAGGACTTGGCGCAGTTCTTCCGGAACGCCCGTCTTTCGGGGCGTCTCCAGTCCGAGTGCGTGGACGCGTACCTGGACGCGGATCCCGGAATCGGCCTTTCGAGGGCGGCGCTCATCGCCGGCGTCGCGGCGGTGAATGCCCGAAAAAACGGGTAGGTTTACGTGAAAGACGGAGTTTGCTTCATGCCGGAACCGCCGCGCGCCCTTGTCAGAAATGCAGCGCCTCAAGCTCTCTGCGCGCGCCCGGATGCACCCCGTACATGTCGAAGACCATTTCTTCCGCCTTGTCCGCGAGTTCGTCGCGTGTCTGGCGGTCTATCCAGCTTTTGGGATTGGCGCCGTAATGCGCGAGCAAGCCGGCGATTTTCGACAGGTCGTTCATGGCGCGCCGGTCGATGTCGGGAATAGGGAAGCGCCGGATGGCGTCGAGTCTGAGGCGGCCGCCCTCGGCCGAGGCGAGGCGATTGAAGTAGAAATCGGCAAGTCGACTGTTGAGGAGGGCGCAGAGGAAGCCGGCCGGAACGCCTTCCGGCGGAACGACAAGATACACGTCCGGACCGCCGGGAAGCCCGGAGCGGTCCACGGCAGCCGCCATGGGAGGTCCGGCGCGGCGCAGTACGACCTTTTCCCGAACCGCGTATTCGGACGGATCGGGGAGCCGGAACAGATGCAGTCGGTTCCACGACAGATAACTGTCAGGACGGGAGACGGAATAGCGCTCGACAAGATCGGCTGTGAGAACGCCCCGCCAGCCGGCATCAGGCGGCGCGAGACGGCGAAACCTGGGCAGGCGCGGCGCGGCGCCGGGATGTACCTTCACCCTGTCGCCAAGCGTTCCTTCGCGTTCGGCGGCCGAAAAGGCGGTCAACAGCGCTTCAGGCGCATCGTCTTCGGAGAAGATAGAACCGGCGTTCGCGTCGGCGAGACGGCGCAGCAATTTTCTGCACACCATGTCCGGATCCGGACGCGGCGGAAGGCAATCGTCCGCGCCGGCGTCTATAAGCGCGGCGAAATCGCCGAACTTGTTGCTTCGTCCGACCGCGATGATCGGGAACGCGGCGCCGAAATATCGTCTCAACCGGGAAAACGCTTCGGCTTCGGTTCCCGGTTCGAGGTTCTCGCCGCCGACGACGGCGGCAAGCGGAGGCCGCCGCGATCTGGACTTCGGTTTGAAGCGCAGCCAGTCGGCGAGTGACGGCTCCATATTCATCCGCGTCAGGCAGGTCGCGACGAGGAGACCGTCAGATTTTTCAAGTCCGAGAACAAGGATTTCCGAATTCATGCGAGCTCCGTAACGCAACGATTCATCATGTGTTATCGACGAGCGGGGAACGGAAATTCAGTCGAAGCGGTTTTCGGGTTTGAGTAGTCCGCAGGTTCACCTATACTGGTGGCGGGGTTTGGCTGCGGCTGACAGGAGAATGCCATGCTCGACAAGGAAAACCGTCCGCTCATCGCGAGAAACCGGGATGCGTCTCTGTATCTTCTCCCATCGATGTGTAGTCGCCACGGCCTTGTTGCCGGCGCCACCGGCACCGGCAAGACCGTCTCCCTCCAGGTGATCGCGGAATCGCTTTCCGCCCTCGGCGTGCCCGTCTTCATCACGGACATCAAGGGGGACGTCTCGGGGATATCGCAATCCGGATCCCTCGGGGGCAAGGTGGGGGAGCGGGTGGAAAGCCTCGGCCTGGCGGCGGACGGCTTCGAGCCCCAAGGGTGTCCTGTCTGCTTCTGGGATGTTTTCGGAGAGCAGGGACATCCTTTGCGGACGACCATTTCCGAGATGGGACCGCTTCTCCTCAGCCGCGTTCTCGACCTTAACGACACGCAAGGCGGCGTGCTGGAATTGCTGTTCCGCATCGCGGACGACAACGGCCTCCTTCTGCTCGACCTCAAGGACCTTCGCAAGCTCACCGAATACATATCCCAGAACCGGGCCGAATTCACCGCCAGCCACGGCAATATGGCGCCGACGACGCTGGGGGCGATCCAGCGCGGGCTTGTCTCGCTCGAGGGGCAGGGCGGCGACAACTTTTTCGGCGAGCCGGCGCTGCAAATCCAGGACCTTATGCGCCGGTCGCAGGGCAAGGGCGTGGTGAACATCCTCGCGGCGGACAAGCTCATGCAGTCGCCGCGCGTCTATGGCAGCTTTCTTCTCTGGCTTCTTTCCGATCTGCACGAGTCGCTTCCCGAGGTCGGCGATCTCGAGCAGCCCAAGCTGGCGCTTTTCTTCGACGAGGCGCATCTTATTTTTTCGAACGCGCCGAAGCCGCTGCTTGAACGGATCGAACAGACCGCGAGGCTGATCCGATCGAAAGGCGTGGGCGTGTTCTTCATCACCCAAAACCCCGCCGACGTCCCGGAGACCGTCCTCGCGCAGCTCGGCAACCGCGTCCAGCATGCGCTGCGCGCCTACACGCCGGGCGAACAGAAAGCGGTTCGGGCCGCGGCCCAGGCGTTCCGCGCCAATCCCGCTTTCAGAACCGAGGACGCCATCACCGATCTCCATGTCGGCGAGGCGCTGGTGTCGCTCCTCGACGTCAAGGGCGCTCCGGTGATGGTGGAACGCGCGACCATGCTTCCCCCGCAAAGCCGGATCGGTCCGATCTCACCCGAGGAACGGCAACGCCTGATCCAGAAGTCCCTCCTCCACGGACAATACGAGCGCCAGATCGACCGCGAGTCCGCATACGAAGTCCTCACCGCCCGGATTCTCAGGCGCAACGAAGCGATGGAGGCGAAGAAGGCGGCAAAAGCGAAGCCGCAAAAAAGCCTTGCGGAAGAAATCGTCGGCGACTTCGCGAAAAAGACGCAGCAAAGCATTTCGCGCAACTTCGCCAACCAGATCGGGCGCTCGCTGCTGCGCGGCATTCTCGGAACCCTGTTTGGCAAAAAATAGCCGGTAATGGCCGGAGAACGACATGGCGGCAAGCCTGGATACGCTGGAAAGGAATTTGTCGAAGCGCGGCTACGCGGTGTCCCGGTTCGCTTCCCGGGGGGACGCCGTCAGCCACCTGGTCGATGCGCTTTCCGGCGAGACGGTCGGTTTCGGCGGCTCCGTCACGCTTGACGAACTGGGCTTGTACGAGGCGCTCGAAAAGAAGAACACGGTCGTCTGGCACTGGCGGGGAAAAGGCGAGGAGGAACGCGGCCGCGTCGCCGAGTTCACTGTTTTTCTCACCTCAGCCAACGCCGTCGCCGAGACCGGGGAAATGGTGAACATCGACGGCACCGGCAACCGCCTCGCGTGCAGCCTCTACCATCCCCGCACCGTCTATTTCGTCATCGGCGGGAACAAGGTGGCCCCGGACCTGGCGTCCGCCGTCGCTCGTGCGCGGAACGTCGCGTCGCCGAAAAACGCGGAACGGCTCGGCCTCGATCTGCCGTGCGCGAAGGATCTCCGCTGTCACGACTGCGCCAGCCCGAATCGCATCTGCCGTTCCATGGTCATTCACATGCGGCCGATGTCCGGCGCAGCGCATACCGAAGTCGTTCTCGTCGACGAGGACCTCGGATACTGATGCGGGGGGAGCGGCGCGCATACCTCGAGCCCGCGCCGGACGGCGGCCTGTATTGGGGACCGCTTGCCAAGGGAACGCTCGTCCGACGTTACAAGCGCTTCCTCGCCGACGTCGTCCTCGACGACGGCGCCGCCATCGTCGCGCATACCGCGAACACGGGAACCATGCTCGGGTGCAGCGAACCCGGCCGCACCGTCTGGCTGTCGCGCCACGAGGGCAGGGGGAGGAAGCATCCTTTCACTCTCGAGATGATCGATATGCCCACCGCCCTTGTCGGGGTGAACACGGGCGTGCCGAACCGGTTGGTCAAAAACGCCGTTCTTTGCGGAAAAATCCCCGAACTTGCCGATTATGACGCGGCCAGAAGCGAAGTCGGTTTTGGATCAAGCCGACTCGACCTCATGTTGTCGTCGCCGGAGCGGGGAAAAGCCTATGTGGAAATAAAGAATTGCTCTCTCGCGGAAGACGGCGTCGCGTACTTCCCCGACGCCGTCACCGCGCGCGGCACGAAGCATCTGGGAGAGCTCGAGATTGCCGTTTCGCGCGGCGAGCGGGCCGTCTTGTTCCTCCTTGTCCAGCGCGGCGATGCGACCGCGTTTTCGCCGGCGGATCATATCGACCCGGAATGGGGGAGGGCGCTTCGCCGCGCCATCTCGAACAGCGTTGAAATACTCGCATATCGGGCGCGCCTTGGCCTGGACATGACCCACGTCGGGCCGCGTTTGCCGGTCCGCCTTTAAGTAAGCCGCCTTTTCGGCCCGGCAGTGACGTGTTCCGATGGGGAGGTTCATGGACGTCGGGTCGAGACGCGCGGGAAGACGCGGTTATGTTCCGTGGACGGGGTCGGCGCTTCAACTTGATGCCGCAGTCCTCATTGCGGGAGAGGCGATCGACAAGGCGCTTCGTTCCATGGGGCCGTTCCGTGCATGAATCCCGTATTCACCACCCCATCGCCTGAAGCGCCGCGAAGACGGCGTGGCCGGCGCGCGACTGATTCAGCGTGAAAAAATGGATTCCGGGCGCTCCCCGGCGCAACAGATCCGCGCACTGGGCGGCGGCGAAGGAGATGCCGATTTCCCTGATCCGGTGCGGATCGTCTTTTGAACCGATGGCGAGGCGAAGCTGTTCCGGAATCTCGACCCTGCACATGCTTTGAAAGCGTTCGATCTGTCCGGCGCGGGTGATCGGCATGATTCCGGGGAGGATCGGCGCCTTGACGCCGATTTTTCTCGCCCGGTGTTCGTAGGCGAAATATCCGGCGTTGTCGAAGAACATTTGTGTGACGACGAAATCCGCCCCCGCCTCGACTTTTACGCGAAGATAGCGAAGGTCGCTTTCGACGCTTTCCGCCTCGGGGTGCGTTTCGGGATAGCCGGCGACGCCGATTGAGACGTCGGGAAACAGCCCGCGAATGATCTGTACCACTTCGGCGGCGTTTTTCGCCTGGTTCGGGCGCGGCGTCCAGTCCGGCTCGTCGCGCGGCGGATCGCCCCGGAGGGCGAGGAAGCTCCTGATGCCGCGGGAATGATAATCCTTCACCAATTCCGCCAACTCCTCGCGCGAATGCCCGACCGCCGTGATGTGCGCCATGACGCCGAAGGAGTGTCTGCTCTGGAGCGAACAGACCAGATCCCGGGTGAGGTGGCGGGTGGCGCCGGCGGCGCCGCATGTGACGGAAACGAAAGCTGGATTGAGCGGCGCGAGCTCGGCCATTGCCCTCGCCAGCGTCTCCTCGCCCTTCGCGTCCCTGGGCGGAAAAAATTCGAAGGAGAACACCGGATCACGCCGGAACAGCCGCCCGCGCATCGTCTCGACAACGCTTGTCGTCGCCATATCGTTCTCCTGCAGCGTGTTATACCGGGCGCAACGCACTCCAGATATCCACGAAGATTCAAAACATGCTCTCGATGTCATTTGCCGCCGGATTCGTTCGCCTCATTTCGCCGCGCCGACAAGCTCCTCCGCCGCCTTGACGGCGAGAACGGCGTCCTGGGCGTACGCGTCGGCACCGATTTCCCTGGCGAATGCCGCCGTCACAGCGGCGCCGCCGACCATGTATTTCACCCTGAGTCCCGCTTTTTTACACTCCGCTATCGTCTCCCGCATGGCGGCGAGGGTCGTCGTCATGAGGGCGGACAGGCCGACGATGTCGGCGTTGCGTTCCGCCGCCTCGGCGATTATCGTCTCCGCCGGAACGTCCTTGCCTAGATCGTGCACCTCGAAGCCGTTGTTCCGGAGCATCAGGGAGACCATGTTTTTGCCGATGTCGTGGACGTCCCCTTTGACTGTCGCCATCACAACCGTGCCCTTGCGGGCATAGTCCGCGCCGCCGCCGCGTTCCTTTTCGAGCTGCGGTTCCGCCTCGGCGAGGGCGCGGCGCATGGCTTCGCCGGCGAGCATGAGTTGCGGAAGGAAGTATTCCTTTTTTTCGAACAGATCGCCGGCGCGGACGATGGCGGGCACGAGATGGTCGGACACGAGCGCGCTCGCTGCCATGCCGGAGGCGAGGGCGTCGCGTGTCAACGCGGCCGCCCTCGCGTATTCGCCCTTGAGGACCGCCCGCGCCGCGAGTTCCGCCGGGGTGGCTGTTTTGCCCAGCGTTTTCCGGCGCGCGGATTCGCCCGGCTTCGGAGCGAACCGTTCAAGATAGGCGCCGACGGCGTTTGTCCTGCCCATCAGCGCGTCCGCGGAAAGCCGTGTCTCGCGGATCAGTTCCGCCGACGGATTGGCAATCACGGCGCGGAGTCCGCGCGCCATCGCCATGGCGAGAAAGACGGAATTCAGCCATTTGCGCTCCGGCATGCCGAAGGAGACGTTCGATAGGCCCAGGAGGGTGTGAAGGCCGAGCTCACGGGCGCAAAGGTCGAGGAACTCGAGCGCGTTAAGGCCCGCCGCCGGGTCGGCGCTGACGGTCATCGCCAGGCCGTCGACGAGCAGATCGGCTTCCGGCACGTCGTAGCGGGCGATTTCGGCGAGAATGCCCTTGGCGACGGCAAGCCGGTCGGGGGGGCGGGGCGGGGCAAATCCCGCGCCGACGGGAAGCACGATAAGCGCGCTGCCGTAGCGGGCGGCTACGGGGAGAAGTTTTCCGATCCGGTTTTCCTCGGCCGAGATCGAATTGACGAGCGCGCGCCCCGGATAGACGCGAAGCGCCCGCTCCATCGCTTCCGGATCCACCGTGTCGACCGCGATCGGGGCGGTGGAGGAGACGGCAAGCATGCCCGCCGCCTGGCGCATGACGGCCGGTTCGTCGAGGCCGCCGAGGCCGAGATTGAGATCGAGCAGATTGGCGCCGGCTGCGGACTGCTCCTCGGCGAAACGGTCGACGCCGGAAAGATCCCCGGCGAGGAGTTCGGCCTGGAATGCCTTTTTGCCGGTCGGATTGATGCGTTCGCCTATGAGGATAAGCCCTGGGTCGGCGGCGACGGTCAGGTCGACGAGACTCCGCGCCGAAGAGACGGCCGAAGCGG
The DNA here is from genome assembly GCA_031254915.1 of Planctomycetota bacterium. Taxonomy (GTDB): domain Bacteria; phylum Planctomycetota; class SZUA-567; order SZUA-567; family SZUA-567; genus JAIRTL01. The sequence continues at coordinate 63,494 of JAIRTL010000123.1, read as the reverse complement.
GGGAAAGGGGGGGCGAGGGATAGCCGCCGCCCGCGAGTCGGCCGGCGAGCGCCCGGATGTGCGCCGGAGTCGTGCCGCAGCAGCCGCCAAGCACGCGGACGCCCATTTCCGCGAAGCCGGCCATGGCGGCGGCGAACTCGTCCGGAAGAACGTCGTATTCGACCGCGCCGCCGACGACGCGCGGTATGCCGGCGTTCGGTTTGGCGAGAAGCGGTACGCGGGCGCGGCGGAGCATCGCCTCGAGGTGAACGCGCACGCCGTCCGGGCCGCTCGAACAGTTGCAGCCTGCCGCGTCGGGGCCGAGGGCCTGGATCGTCACGAGAGCCGCGTCCGGCGGCGTGCCGGTGATGGAGACGCCGTCCTCGCCGAAGGTCATGCTGACGAATACGGGAAGGTCGGAAACGTCCCGCACCGCAAGGAGCGCCGCCCTGGCTTCCTGAACGTCGAACATCGTTTCGATCATGAAGCCGTCGACGCCGCCGAGAAGAAGCGCTTCCGCCTGTTCCCGGTAAACCGCCACCGCCTCCTCGAACGGAAGCTCCCCGAACGGTTCCACCATGGCGCCGGTGGGGGACATGTCGGCGAACAGCGGGGTATCGCCGACGACGGCCCGGGAAATCTTGACAAGTTCGACGTTCATTTCGCATACCGCGCGCTCGAGACCGTGATCGGCGAGCTTGAGGCGGTTGGCGCCGAAGGTGCAGGCGAGGATGATGTCGGAACCGGCGCTCCGGTATTCCCGGTGCAGGTCCTGGATCGAGTCCGGGTTGTCGAGGACCCACTTTTCCGGACACGCGCCGGGGGGCAGTCCGCGCCGCACCAGTTCCGTGCCGGTGGAGCCGTCGAGAATGACCGGGCGTTTGGCAATGAGGTGTTTGAATTCCCGTCTGGTCATAGGCGTGAAAGTCCAATATGCAGCATGGACGAGTGCACCGGGCCGGAACGGCGAAGCTCGCTCATGAAAACAACCGCTTCGTCGACGTCAGAAAAGCCGTAAGAGGAGTCGCCAAGCATGCCGACCGCCTCCGGCAGGCCCTGGGCGTCATCGGGGAGTTTGACGCGGCCGAGCGTGATGTGCGGACGGTACGGGCGTTTTTCCACGGGATACCCGAGCCTGGCGCACGTTTCCTCGACCAGGGAGTTGAGCGCGATCATTTCGTCGGCGCCGTCGTCGACGCCGACCGCGACCACGCGCGGACAGCGCCGGTTCGGCAGCGCGAATACGCCTTTCATGCCGATGACGAAACCGCCGCGGCCGCCAAGCGCGGCATCGAGCGCGTCGAACAATTCCTTCAGGTCGTTTTCCCTGACGTCGCCGAGAAATTTCAGCGTCAGGTGGAAGTTGTCTGGTTTTACCCACTTCACGCGCGGCGCTACGGCCTTGAGCGCGCGGAGATCGTCCGCGATCGCCTTCCGAACGCCATCCGCTATCTCGACTCCTATGAAAGATCTGATCACGGCAAATCCTTCGAATCGCGACGAAGGCGTCGCTACATGGTAAAACATATGTCGGCCCATCCGCGAAGGGATGGGCCGAGCCTGAAAGTATACCTGCAATGCGCAATTAAATCCATCGGGAAGTGGTTGTTTCAGACGGAATCATATGCCGCTCACTGTCCGGAGTCGTGATTCCCCAAACTGGGCGCGGCGATGAAACGGCCAAGGGAAGCAGATGCGGAACAGGGCCCTCCCCCATCCCCCGTTTTCACAATTTCGGGCCGTGCCCGGCGCGGCAACACCGCGTCCCGCAAGAGTGGAACTCCCATCGTTTCATCCAGGCGTCCATCGACGGCGTTTAATGGATGTCCACCGCGCACGAACCGATGCCTGGCCTGAGGTAGTTGAAGCGGACGTTCGGGTGATCCGCGAGGAGCGACATCGGCACCGACGTATCCATGATCCTTTTGGAAATCATGTACGCGGTCAGGCGGATGCCGAGCGGATTGTCGTGGAATCCGGGATGCCAGATGGAGACGCATTCCGCCTTCCACGTTTCCCGCGGTCCAACCGTCATCGCCTGATGCGGGACGTCCTGGACCCGTCCGCCCCCGGAGGTGCGGGCGTTCTGGATCATGGTGAGGGGATGCAGGTCGAGCATCCGGGCGCCGAGTTTGCGGTACGCTTCCGGCGGCGGCGGCTGATCGACGTAGTCGCCTTCGCGGCGCGGCGGATCGTTGAACGCCCAGTGCTTCACCTCGCCCTGGCCGCCCTGCATGATCACGCAGCGGGCGCTATTCCAGCTGTCGACGTAGCGCTTGACGTCCATGTCCGGAAAATGGAGGTTCGCCATGGGCATGCGCAGCTTCGGGTCGATGCGGCTGAAGCAGAGGTCCCAGTCGGCCTTGAAAAAGCCGAGCGGGAAATCCTTGCCCACCGTCTTGCCGTTCTTGACCCATTCGTCCATGCCCCAAAAGTGGGCATGTTTGAGGTCGAGGCCGATCGAATTGACGATCTGCGCGACCAGGGGAAGCTGTTCCACCGGGCCGACCGGGCCGCAGATGCCGGCCGGACGCTTCGGCGTCGCCTGCATCCATGCCTCGATGTATTCAAGCGCCTCGGCGTTGTAGAATTCCTGGACAGTATCGTGGATTCTGACCTGGAAACCTTTTCGCGAAAGCTTCGGCAAGTCCTTTTCCGTGAGCTTGGCGGCCGCGTTCAGAATTTTTTTGTCGAGGGTGGTGTAGTCCCACCAGCCGGGTGCGACACGGCTTTCATTGCGACGTGGAGCCATTGTTGTCCTTTCATCCCTCTGGAAAACGCCCCCGAGGCGTCGTCCCCCGGGGGCGCGAAGCGAAATCGTTCCTCGTTCGTGGCGCTCCGCCGACTTTACAGCGTTTTCACAAATAGTTGATCATTTCCCGGCGCGTTTTGGCTGGCGCAGTTGAGTCCGAAAACGCAACAGGGACAAATCATCTCCGAAAATGCGCTAGTCGCCGAATACGTCTTCGCGCTTCATATAGCCGCTGTCGAAGAGGAGTTCCCCGTAATTTGTGATGTCGACGGACGCGGTGTCGAGGAGAACGGCCGGAATGTCCATGACGCCGTTGTATTCGACATGGCCTTTGGTCAGGTCGTCGATCGGTTCGTTGCGGAGCATGCGCTGGGCCATGGTTACGGCCGCCTTGCCGAGTTCCCGGGTGTCGACGAGGACGGTCATGCCCTGGACGCCGCGGACGATGCGCTGAATCGCGGAGACTTCGGCGTCCTGCCCGGAAACGAAGACCTTTCCGGCGAGGCCCTGGGCCTCGAGCGCGGCGATGGCGCCGCCGGCCGTGCCGTCGTTCGGCGCGAGGACGGCGACGACGTCGTTGTTCGCCTTGGTGAGCGCGTTCTCGACGATGCGCTGCGCGTTCACCGGCTGCCAGTCGATCACCGGCTGGTCGACGACGATGGTGATGTCGCCCTTGTCGACGAGCGGCCGAATGTATTCCATCGCGCCGTCGTGGTAGATCTGGGAGTTGAAGTCGGTGGGGGCGCCGGAGAGGCAGATGTAGTTGCCCTTCGGGGCGCGCTCGGTGAGCCATTTGCCCTGGAGGTTGCCGATCTGGACGCTGTTGAAGCCGGCGAAGGCCTCGTATTCGCAATTGGTGATGAGCCGGTCGTAGGCGATGATCTTCACGCCGTCCTGGCGCGCCTTGTTGACGGCGGCGGCGGCGCTGTCACCGTCGTGGGGGGCGATGATGATGACCCTGCATCCCTGCGCCACGAGTTGGTCGATCTGGTTGTTCTGCTGCATCTGGTCGTTTCTGGCGATCTGGGTGCGGACGTCGAGTCCGAGCTTCCTGCCCTCGGAGACCATGGTCTGGAGGTCGAGAACCCACCGTTCCTCCGACTGGGTCGGCATCGCCACGCCGATGACCTCGCCCGCCGCCGCGAAAGCTCCGGCGAACATCACCGCCGCCATCACCGCAAACATCCATCTCTTCATCCCAATCTCCTTATAAACGCCTATCGGGGCCACTCCGCATACGGGCGGAGCGTTCGGACCTTGCCGCGTGTTCCGTTATTAGCGCCGCGACGACTTCGCGGTCGACGAGCGCTCCAGTCCGTCAATACCGTCCGAACTCCGAGTCGTCCAGAATGATCTTCTGCGTCGGCGGCACCACCTGGGCGTCGTTTTCCGGCGAGGCGGAAAGCGCTCCGGCGTTCCGCCGGTCCGGCGAGCCGGCGCGCACCCACCCAACGTCGTCGGTGTCGAACGCCGAGTCGCCGTTTCCCGGGCCGTACCGCTTATCCCCGCCGCGAACCGGTTCCGGCCGCGAGACATTCGGATCGCCGCCGTTCGGGCGGCGCCAGCTTTCGGCGGACCAGTCGTTACGTCCGAACGAATCGTCCTTTCTGCGGCGTTCGTTACCGGCGCCGCGGGGAAAATCGAGGATTCGAGAATATCCGTCGTCTCCCATTCGTGTTTCACCCGGGGCGCGCCCGGCCAGGACCGATGTTCGGGGCGTTTTCCGTTCCTCGAGGAGGATTTCCCCGGCGATCGAGTCGACCAGCGCCCTGATGTCCGCGACCTGATTGGCGAGCTCGCGCGCGGTGACGGCGGCGTTCTCCGCGGCGTTCATCGTGTTTTGGGTCATGGAGTCGAGTTGGCGCAGTTCCTGATCCACCTTCTGGATTCCCTCCGCCTGCTCGAGCGAAGCGGCGGTTGCGGAGGCGGTGGAGTCGGCCATGCCGATCGCGTCCTCGACGATGTTTTTCAGCATCTCCTCGAGCCGGTTGATGAAGGTGCCGGCGTTGCCGATGCGCTCGGTGACGTCCTCGACCATCGCCGCCGTGTCCTTCGCCGCCTTGGCGCTACGCCCCGACAGATTCCGCACTTCGCCGGCGACGACGGCGAAGCCTTTGCCCTGAGCGCCGGCGCGCGCGGCCTCGACCGCCGCGTTCAGCGCCAGGAGAGTTGTCTGGAAGGCGATGTCGTCGATGAATTTCACGATTCTGGCGATGCGGATGCCGGCTTCCTGGACGTCAGTCATGGCTGTGAGGGCGTTGGCGATCTCCGATCCCGAGCGCTCCGCCGCTTCGCGCGCCTTGACGGCGATTTGCGTGCCGTGGGACGCCGCGTCCGAGCTTCCCTGGCTTTTCGCGTTGATTTCGCCGAGCGACGCCGTGATGGCGGAAAGGGAGGACGCCTGTTCCGCCGCCCCCTGCGAGAGGGTGAAGGATGCGTCCGAAATCCTCGACGTATGCGCCTGCAACGACGCGATCGCCCCGAAAATCTTCTTGAGCGTCGTCTCGGCGGTCCGCTGTCGGGTGACGTCGCGGAGGAAGACGATCCTTCCCGGGCCGCCGGCGCGCCGGAGGTCGACCTCGCACGAATCGACGCTGTATTCCCGGCCGGCATAGGTCGCGCACTCGGCGTTCCCCGACGCGAGGGAGCCGGCGTCGACGCCGAACGCCTCGTCCCGGTTCAGGCCGAGTATGCTTTCCGCCATCCCGTTCATCGAGAAATAGCGGTTGTTTTCGTCGAGGACGATGATGCCCGCCCGGGCGGCGTCGAAAACGGTTCGACTGATCCGGTCGTAGGTTTTCAGCGACCGCCTGTGCAGGCAATAGGAAACGATCGCCGTCGCAGCGACCGACAGGCAGCCCGCCGCCGCCGCGAAAGCCAGGGCGGCGTTGTCGGGATTGGCGTCTTCCCGCACAAGGCCGGCGCGCGCCAAAGGAAGCAGCAGGAGCGCCGACGCGATCAGCGCGACGAGGCCGGCCGCGATCGCGAGGAAGAGGTTTCCAATACCGATCAGTCTGGAAAAATTCATTGGGCTGGCCTGCCTTATCCGGAACGAGGGGTGGAAGCGAGGGCGGCTATTGCATGTCGAGCATGTCGAGTTCGTCGCCGTGCAGCAGTTTCTGGGCGTTGAGAATGATCTTCACGGAGTCCCCCGCCTGTCCCAGGCCCTCGACGAACCGGTGCGCCGTGCCCCTCTGCACGGACGGCGGCGGCGAGATCCGGTCGGCGGGAATGTCCAGCACCTCGTTCACCGTGTCGACGATGACGCCCACCGGGATGTCGTTCATCCTGGTGATGATGATGCAGGTGCGCTCGTCGTATCCCTTGGCGGGAAGCCCGAAGCGCAGCCTGAGGTCGATCGCTGGTATGACTTGGCCCCGAAGATTGATGACCCCCTTCACGAAATCGGGGAGGTCGGGGACCTCGGTTATTTTTTGGATGCTGATGATTTCCGTCACATGCCGGATTTCCAGGGCGTAGTCTTCGCCGCCGAGATGGAAGGTGAGGTAGCGGTCCTTCTGGGTATCCTCGTCTTCCTCCTCTTCGCCCCAGAGGTCGTCTATCATGGATTGGCGCATCCGGTCGTCTCCTTCATCCTGCTATGGGCGCCTCCGCGACGGCGCGTTGCGCCCTGCTTCAAGCTCCGGCCCGGCCGGCGATCTGGACGATCGCGCTGACGTCGAGAATCAGCCCGACCTCGCCGTCGCCGAGAATGGTGCACCCGGAGACGCCGCGCGAGCGCTTCATCCATCCGGTCAGGCCCTTGATGACCGTTTCCTGCTGGCCAAGAAGCTCGTCGGCGAACAGCGCCACCGTCCCCCCGTATTCCCCCTCGACCACCATGAGGATTCCGTCCTCGAGGCTGTTTTCGATTTTCACCCGGCTGAACACTTCGTCGAGCATGACGACCGGGATCAGCTCGTCGCGAAGTTTGATGATCGGCTGTCCGTCGGGGGTGTGGGTGATCTGGTCGAGCTCCGGCCTGAGCGACTCGCGGATGGAAAGGAGGGGGATGATGTAGCGCGATTCCCCGGCCCTGACCAACATGCCGTCGATGATCGCGAGGGTGAGGGGGATGCGCATGATGACCGCCATCCCCTCGCCCGGACGCGTGCGGATGTCGATCTTTCCCGACAGCTTTTCGATGTTTTTCTTCACCACATCCATGCCGAAGCCGCGGCCGGAGATGTCCGTCACCCGGGACGAGGTGGAAAATCCAGGCTCGAAAATGAAGTGGTACACCTGTTTGTCGCTGAGGTCGGATCCATCGCCGTTCACCAGGCCCTTGGCGATCGCCTTTTTTAGAATACCCTCGCGGTCGAGGCCGCGGCCGTCGTCGGTGATGACGATCCAGACTTCGCCGCCCTCGTGTCTGCCCTCTATCGTCACCCGGCCCGTTTCCGGCTTTCCGAGGCGCGCCCGTTCCTCCGGGGGTTCGATGCCGTGGTCGATGGCGTTCCTGATGATGTGCACCATCGGGTCGGAGATGCGCTCGATGACGGTACGGTCGACTTCCGTCTCTTCGCCGAGAAGAATGAGGTCGACTTGTTTGCCCGCCTTGATGGAGAGGTCGTAGACAAGCCGGACCATGCGCCTGAAGGTGGAGGCCAGTGGAATCATGCGCACGGACATGGCCATGTCCTGAAGGGAATTGGCGACCCGCCTGAGCTGGTGCACGGCGCGCTCCAGCGATTCATTCTCCGCTTCGCTGACCACCGGGTGGCGCGTCACCATCGCCTCGGCGATGACCAGCTCGCCCACCAGATCCAGCATGGAGTCGAGCTTGTTCAGGTCGACGCGGATGTCGTTTCGCGGCGTAACGACGATTTTCTGTCCCGACAGGCGCTCCGACTTGTGCGGATTGAGGGTGGTCTTGTCGCCTTTCGCGTCGTCTTCCGGCTCTTTCCTCGATTCCTTGCATGCCGACGCGGCGTTGTCGGAGGAGAAGATCGTCTCGTCCGTTTCGCCGCTTTCGTCTCGCGCCGGTTTCGCATCGTCCGTGTCCTTGATGATGATGCGGGACGCGCGCCTGGCGTTGCCGAGATCCTCCTGCAGGGACGGCCGGCCCTGCGGCCGCAGCCATTCGCTCAGCGTTTCCGTTTTTTTCCCCGCGTCCGCGGCGTCGTCCTCCGGCTGCGCCTGGACGTTCCCGCGCTTCGGTTGCGGCGGCGGTTCCAGGTTTATCGTCCTGTTCCTGTCGGCCATGCCGATCTTCGTCGCCGTGCTTCGGGTTCTGTTCGAATCGTCAAGCATGGAAATGTAGTAGTCCGCGTCCGGGATGCTGCCGCTTCCGCCGAGGCCGAGATCGAGAATCGCCTGCTTGAGAACATCGATCATGCGCAGGAGAATATCGAACGTCGCCGCGTCCATGCCGATGTCCTTGCCGATGATCGTCTCGACTTCCGACTCCATGCGGTGGCTCATCCGCTCGAGATCGCGCAGGTTCATAAGGCCGCTGTTGCCCTTGAAGCTGTGCAGGCACCTGAGCGCCTCCTGGACCGATTCGTTGCCAAGCTCCGGATGTTGTTCGGATTGGAGAAGCGACTGCTCTATCTGCTCGAGAAGCTCGTTCGCCTCCGAAACATAGCGGTCGAGAAATTCGCCGCTGTTCACCTTCGCGATCGGGGTCTGGGTGTTTGCCCTGATGATCCTCGCCGTGTCGGACGATTCGTGAACGCGGGGCTGTCTTTCGGTGACGCCGTCGCGTCCCTTGCGCGTAGGTTTGGTTTTTTTGCCCGATTTCCGATTGATCTCGGTGTTGCGGCTGATCCGGGTGGTTTTTCCCTCCGTCTTCGTCTTCGATCCCGGGCCGCGAACAACGACGCCCGTTCGTCTGCCGACGGGGCGGGGTTCGTCGGCGCTGGTGATTTCCACCGTCGTATCGTGTCTGTCGGTGGTGGTTTTCGCGAAGCGGATGGAATGGGAAATCTCGTCGATGAGCTCGCTGTATTCGACCGTGCTCGCGCCTTCCTCAGCCGCGCCCTCATCCTCGCCGTGACTGTTGAACATCATGCGCAGAAAGTCGACCGTACGGCAGAGAATGGCGATGACCTCGGTGGGAATGACCTGGGCGGGCATTTTTCTGTATTGCTCGAGAAGCGTCTCCGCCTCGTGGGTGAGTCTGGCGATATCGTGAAGCCCGACAAACCCGGCGCTGCCCTTGATCGAGTGGAAGTGGCGGAAGACGCGATTGACCACTTCCATGCGCTCGGCCTCCTCCCCGAGCTTTGGATAGCCAACCAACGCCGGCTCGATGTCGTCGAGAAGGTCGGATGCCTCGGAGATGAAGCTTTGTAGCAGTTCCTGCGAGATCATCGTATCGCCGCATTCTATAATGTAGGGCGGTCAAATCGATTAGCTGTCGACGCTTCGCTGCGTGGACGCCGGCGTTTGCGCCGAAGCCTTGTCTTAGCTCCGAGGCTGTCGCCTTTCATACTAATATCCGCCCCCGTCCCTGTCAAGCGGGACCGGCCAGGCGCAGGGTCATTTAATTCTGCCGATTGGCAAGGAGCAAGCGAGACGCTTTCCCAATATATAGAGGTTGCCTGTCCTTGGACCAACAATAATTTGGCGCGAGATCGGATAAAAAATCGAGAATTAAATTCCCCTGGGCCACGAGCCGATCATGGAGCCGTCCGGATCGAATCCGGCAATTCGCGGGGTTTTCGGAGATTATCTGAACGAGCTGCGATTATCGGTCGATAAATCCTTGGGGATTATCCCGACAGCGCGCATGGCCGCTTCCGTTGACATTGGCCGGAGGAAATCATGAGGAACGCCAAGGACATAATTAAAAAGTACCAGGCCCGCGGATACAGCATGGAAAGCCTCAGGGTTCTGGCCGACAGCCGTGACGAACCGCTCCGCAGCGAAATGCTTGGTCTGCTCAAGGCCGCCGCCGAGGGCGAAGACTGGACGGAAAAGTCCTCCGCCGCCGCCGGTGATGACGCGGTCTTTTTCGTCGTTTCCGAGGACGACTCGGTTGAAACGGTCGATTTCGACATCATGGCCGAAATCCCCGGCGATGAAGCGGAAACACCCGCCGCCGGCGGGGAGTCGGTTGCGGAAATCACCATAGGCGAAACGGAAGGGGCGTCGCTGTTGCGCGTAAAGGGCGGCGGACCGCATGCCGATGCGCCGGACAGGAGCATCTGGAGCAAAATCTGGAGTTCCCTGGACGGCGCGTTGGCGCCCGGCGATGCGCCGGTCGATTCGCCGGCGACGGGAGAGGATCAATCCGAGGACGCGTCGTGCGTCGAAGCGTATCCACTCGGCGAGGAATCGGCCGCCGCTCTCGCATCTCCCGGGACGTCATCCGGAGCGGGAAACGCCGCCGGGCATCCGCAGGAAGCGGCAGCGCCGGGCGCGGAAGTGGAACCGGCGTCCGACGTGTCGGCGGTTGACGATGAAAGCGCTGTCCTGACCGAGCAAAGCGCCGACTACATGCCGGGATCAGTTTCCGAAGCCTATGACCATACCTCGCGTCCTTCGCTCGAGCAGGCGATCAGAAATCTCGAGGAAACGCACTCCGTCATTCTCGCCGGCCAGTCCGCGACCGTCCCCGGCCTTCCGGGCAAGCTCCGGTTCGAGCCGGATCAGGCGAAGGACGCGTCCAAGCCTGGACGCAAGGAGCGCCGGCGTCGGGAGAGGGCAGAAAAAAAGCGCCGGAAGAATGCCAAACGCTCCACCTCTCCGGCTGCGTCCGTGGGAATCGATTTGCCGGAAATCGTCATGTCGGCGAAAGAGGGGACGGAGACGCTTTCCGTCGAACTGCCGCATGCGGGCAAAGCCGAGCCGGCGGCATTGTCCGAAGGAACGACCGACTTCGGCGAGGTTGTCGCGCGGAGCGAGGAAGTCGTCCCGATCGCCTCCGGGACGAAAACGCCGGAGGCGAAGGACGACGTCGAGCCTGTCGAGGAAAAGGAAGAAGAATCCGCCAGGGACGTCGTCGATGAATCGCCGGCAATGGTTACGGATCATGGCGAAGCGGGAGCGCAAGACGCTTCCATGCCTGAACCGTCCACAACTCACGATGGCGGCGAGGCGGGGGATTTCGCCATGATCGTCGCTTGCGGCGATATAGCCTCGTTCTCCGGGGAAGAACGTTTTGAAGTTGACTCGGCGGCGCTTCCGGAATCAAGCGCAGAAACTTCCGAAGTGACGGATGAAATTGAGGAAGCGGATCAGGCCGTGGACGAATCGCAGGCCGAAACGCCGGCGGCCGAAGAAGCGGATGCGAACGTCATTCTTTTCCGCGCGCCCGATGCGCTCGACGAGGAATGGGCGTACGATTCGGGCGAGCGGGAATTCGGGCTGCGGCTTCTGTCGATGGACGACATCAAGGGCAAGATCGAAGAACGTGCCGGGGAGCGTGCTGACGTCGCGGAGTCGGAAGATGACGCCGCTCTGGCGCCGCCCCTGGTCGGTCTGTCCCTCCTCAAGGCGCTTACCCCGGCGGTCCCGGAATGCGACGCCTGCGGGGATTGCGAAGAATACGAGGAAGCGCGCCACATCATCATGACGCCGGAAAGCCCCGATGTCGGATTCGCCTCGGAAGCGGTTATGGAGGCGCTCGCGGAGGCGGACCGCGAACACCAGTCCCGTCTCGACGAATTCGCCAAGCGGATGCTCGAACTCCGGACCGCCGTGGCGGAGGGCGAGGCGCGCGTGACGGAAAGGGATGCCGAAATTGAAGCCCGCGAGGCGATGGCGCGCGAGTCGGAGAGAAAATTGCAAAACGCGGGCGAAAAGACCCGCGCGCTCAATCTGGAATTGAAGTCGGTCCGCGGCGAAAAGGCGAGGGCCGACGCGGAGCTTGCCCGGCTTAACGGCCTGTATGGCGAGCACGAAAGGCTGTACAAGGAATACGAGGATTTGCGCAAAGCCTACAATGAATTGGTGGAGGATGTCCTGCCGCCGCTCCAGAACGAGCGTGACGAACTCGTCCTCGCGGTGGAACGCCAGGCCGAGGACGAGGAGGAACTCCGCCGCAAGGCGAAGCGAGCGGGGAGAAAAGTGGCTGTCGGCTATTGTCTTGCCGCCGCGGCTTCCGTGATGATGGTGTTCCTCCCCATGGTCCACTGGATGAAGGCGGGCGACTTGGAGCGCGCCGCCGCCGTGAACCTGCAGGAACTGAGCGAATGGCGGGAGCGCGCGAAGAGCCTCGACGACGAAAACCAAGTCGTGAAGAGCAGGATGGCCGATATGGAAGTGGCGATGCAGGCGGCGAACATAAAGCTGGAAAAACTCGGGCGATCGCCCGTCGTCGCCGTGCGCCCGAGCGCTTCGTCGCCTGGGAACTCCGATCCGATACGGGTCGAGGACGCCGCGTCGCTCTCCGGGCCGGTCAGACCGGACGGTCGCCTCCATCGGAACGGCGTCCGCGATCCGGGGGGCGCGATCAATCACGTGTTTGCCCAGAACCGCGAACGCTATGTTCAGGAGGATGCGCAGATGGCGCTTCGGCCAAGCCGCCAGCAAAGCGTCCAGACCAGCGCCGCCGTCAGGACCGCTCCTCCCCCCGCTCCAATTCAGGCCGGTGCCCCGGCAGGCGCTCTGGCTTCCCAGAATCGCGGGCGGGGCCAGACCGCGATGGTGAAAAAAGGCGAAGGCGTGGCGCAAGTCGTGTATCGCGTGCTTGGCAGCCGGGATCCGGAGGTGATCGACTGGGTTATCCGTGAAAACAAACTGAAAAAGGATCGGCGCGGCAATCCGATGATTTATCCCGATCAGAAACTGCAATTGCCGGCTTCGGGAAGAACGGTTCAGGCGGCGAGCGCGGCGAGACGGTAAAAAAATCTGAAATCACGGCAAATGGGCAGCGGCGCGACTGCGACAAGCGGACGCAACGCTGTCCGTTTCCGCGATATTGGAAAACCGCCGGCTTCGATACGCCTTCGCGGTTGGTCAATACGCCTGATGGTGCGACAAGCTCGGATTATTATTGTTGTTGACACGAAGGGATAACGCCGACACAATATGATGCGGTCAATGCATCGACGCTGATTCGCGTACCCCTTTTCCGTCTCCATTGCCGCGAAGGCATGGCTGGAGGAGGATTTTTGTTGGCGGGTCGCGCGAGATTTGCTTATGCGTAGGCAGCGCATTGTCCGAACCGAAAAGCGCCTTTATGTAAAAGGTAACTGGAACGCGCCATGCCCGGAAAGATCAAATCGCTGATCACGAGGTTGATCGAATTGCGTACAAAGGGCGACAAAGGCCTTGTCGCCCCGACCAAGATCAAGCTCATCATGAAGGGTATCGATCCCGATATGTACGACGATGCGTCGCCGGACAATCCGGTTGTCATTCAAAGAGTGATGACGGTCGCCAAGGAAATGGGTTTCAATCTGGAATAATCCAATCCCCCTCCATGCCGTCGTCATTCGTTCCTCTCCCGCATTGCAAAAGCGCTTCCTGAAATCAGTGACCCAGTCCCGCGTTTTCAGGCGTGGCGGCTTCCCGTGAGACGCTCAGAAGCAAAGGGTCCACTATTATTGAAACGCTGCAATCGCAAAGCTGTGCGCAGCTCGAAATTGTGAAAACGGGGGGTGCGGGTTGCTCCATTCCACATTCGTTTCCCGGGAGCTTTGCTAGCCGCGCACAGTTCGGGGAAGTACAATTTCAAGGCGCTTACAGTATAAAAGGTTTGCCAATGAAATATACCCCGATTGTCGGTACGCTTGGCTATGTCTTGTCGCCCAACGGCGATGAAGTGCTGATGGTGCTGAGAAATGCGCGGGCCCATGACGATCAGTTCGGCAAGTACAACGGCCTGGGCGGCAAGATGCGGCGCGACGAGGACGCGGCAACCTGCATGATCAGGGAGATTCGCGAAGAGGCGGGAATAGAGGTTGCGTCGATGCGGCTTCGCGGCACCGTGAACTGGACGAATTTCGGACCGAAGGGAGAGGACTGGCTCGGGTTCGTGTTTTTGATCGACGGGTTTTCCGGCCGGCCGCGCGAGTCGAGCGCCGAGGGACCTCTTTCCTGGGCGCCTTTGGCGGGGTTGTCGTCGCTTCCGATGTGGGAAGGGGACCGACATTTCCTGCCGCTGGTTTTCGACAATGATCCCCGTCCGTTCCACGGCTTTATGCCGTACGACCGCGAACGAACGCTCGCATGGAGTTTTGTTCGTATGTAATCGCGAATTTTCGGCGCGCCCGTTTGATGTAAGTGTCGATAAAAATTCCTGAATTCACTTGTGCCGAATTGGGAAAACCATACACTTTTTGTCGTACGACCCGGGTTGACGTCGAGACGCCGCCCGGGATTTTAATGAATGCCGTTTGTTGTGCACGGGAGTTGTCTATGCGCGGATCAGCGTTAATTATGTCGATGGCCCTGCTGTTGGGACTCGTGGGCTGCCGTTCGTCAAACGATGCCGCGGTGCGTCGGCCCCCCGATCCCGCCGAGGCTCCGGACATTCTGGTCAGTCAGGCGGTGGAATCGCGCACAAGTCTGAGCAGTCTCGCGGGCAAGGGGACGATGCGCATCGTCGACTCCCCCGGCAACTTTGGCCTGACCGTGAACGCCGACGTGGTTGCCGACGAGGGCGACCGTCTGCGCATCAGGGGGGACAAACTCGCCGGCACGATTCAGGCTTTCGACGTCGTCAAAATCGGCGACGACATCGGCTTCTACGTTCCGACCCAGAAAACGCTGTATCACGGGAAAGTTTCCGATCTCCAATATTTCGCCTTCCGCTTCGATCCGGACGAAGTGCTTCGCCAGATGCTTCGTCCCGACGCCTCGCTTCTTCTGAAGCGCTGGCGTCACGTCGAAGGCGGCCGCGACCGTTCCGGCAACATCATCCTGGACGAGGACGTGCCGGAAGGCCGTCCGCGCCTGCGTCTCGCCATCAATTCCCGTAACGGCCTCCTAGTCTCCGTCACCCAGCTCGACGTTGCGGGCCAGCCGATCCTCGTCAAGACGTTCGGCGATTATCGCCCGCTCGCCGGCGGTCGCGCCGCGCGCGGAAGACAGGCAGCGGATTCGGCGGCGTTTCCGTTCCTCATGACCCTGTCCTGGCCTCGCGAACGGCGGATGATGGAACTGCACTTCAAGTCGGTCGACGGCAACGCCATAGTCTACGACGAGGACTTCGATCTCGCCGCCTCCGAAGACACTCGCTATCTGCCGCTCACCGACGCGCGCATGGACGATATGGACGCCTCCACCGACATGCCCGCCTACGACGATCCCCTGGCCGCCGCTCCCCAGGCGTATGGCGCCGGGGGGATCATGTAACAATGCGCAAGCAGTTATTGCGGGGAATAGCGCGTTTCGCCTGCCGCAGGCACCGGTTGGTGCTTTGGATTGCGCTTGGCCTGACGATCGCGTCCTGGACGCCCCCGATCATCAGTTATTTCCACGGCGGCCTGCACGCTCCATTCGACATCTCCGGCATGCTCCCCCAGGATGTGCGCGCTTCCCGCGACTTCACCCGCGCGGTCACCGATTTCGATTCGATAGACGAGTCGGTGGTGGTGTTCCATATCGGCAACGAGACGGAACGGGAACCGTCGGCGCGGGCGTTGCGGGCTGATCCGTCCCTTGGCGAACCGGCTGCCGTCGAGGCACGCCGCCAGGCGCGCGCCGCCTATGTGGATATGGCCGGCCGCGTCGCCGACGCCGTGGTGGATGAGCTTCTCGAGGACGAACGCATTCAGGGCGCATTTTCGCGCAAATTCCGCCCCGAGGACAAGGATTATCTGCTTTATGAGGCGTTGCCGTCGTTCGGGCTCCTCCTGGTCGGCGACGAGGAAATTCTCCGCGTCAAGGAGTTGCTCGAACCCGACGCGATTCGGCGTTCCGTCGCCAATGTCCGGCGGTTGACGACCAGCAGCGTCTCCTCCGCGGTGGATATGGACGAGTTGATTCTCCTCGACGCCATCGGACTCGGAAGCGTTTTCCAGCGCGCGATGTTCCGTTACGGCGTCGGCGACACCGGCGGCGCGCCCGCGGGCGGTTACCTTGTCGACAAGAACAACACCATGCTTCTCGCCGTCATCCAGCCCGATCGCCCGGCGCAGAGCATCGACTTTTCCTACCAGATCACCGCCCTTATCCGCGAGACCACGGAACGCATCTACGGTGAAATGGTTCCGGACGCGGCTAGGCCGTCGATCCGGGTCGAATTCGGCGGCGGCTACGAGGCCGCTGTCCGCTACACCAGCCACGTCAATTCGAATCTGTTCGAGACGCTTCTCACCAGCCTGATCGGCGTTCTCGCGCTGTTCGGCCTCGTGTTCAAGCGTTTCGGCGTTCTCCTCTACATCGGCATTCCTCTGGTCATGGTCGTCTCGTGGACGATCGGCGTCGGCTGGCTGATGTTCGGGCAGTTGAACATCATCTCCGCCGCCTTCGCTGCCGTGCTTGTCGCGCTCGGCATCGACTACGCCATCCACATCTACAACCGCTACATCAACGAGCGGTCCGCCGGGATGGAGCTCGAGTCAGCCTTCGAGATCGCTCTGGAAAACACCGGTTGGGGCGTCATCATCGGCATGGTCACAACCGCCATCGCCTTCCTCTCGCTTCTCGATACGCGGTTCAGCCAGCTCGCCGAATTCGGTGTTCTCGCCGGCTCCGGAATCGCCATGTCGTGTCCGGTGATGCTTTTCGTCCTGCCGGCGCTCCTGTCGTGGCGCTACCGCGAAAAAGGCGAACGCGCGGCGACGTTGCGCCCCGCCGGCCTCGGCCTCTCCCGTCTTGGCGACTGGGTCGAACGCCGGAGGGGCGTGGCGCTTTCGCTTACCGGTCTTTGCGTCGTCCTCGCGGCTGTCCGCCTGCTCGGCTGGCCCGACGCGTTGCTTTTCGACGAACGCATTTCCAGTCTCAGGCCGCCGGAACGGGTGTTCGAGCTCGGCGGGGAAATCGCACGAGCCTTCTCCAACCGCAACCCGAATTCGCTGATGCTTCTCGCGTACGGCGCCAGCGAAGAGGACGCGTTCGAAAAAGCGGCCAGGCTCGAGGCAACCTGCCGGGAACTGGAAACAGTCACCATGCCGGACCGGCGCGGCGAGGAGAAGCCGCTTCTTGTCGCCTACGAGTCGTTTCTTCGCTATCTGCCTCCGCCGTCGAGTCAGCGGCGCATGTTGGCGGCGCTTCGAGAAGCCAACCTGCCGCGCGCGCTCGAGACTTTCCGGGCCGCCCTCGCGGAAGAGGATCTGGACGAGGATTTCTTCGGCTTCACGATCGCGCTCCTGGAGCAGCATCAGGAAAGGTTGGAGCGAGACGGCGTCGTTCTGCCCACTGACTTCGACGACACGCCCCTGTGGCGCTACGTCAAGCGCTTCGTGTCGCGACGCCGCCAGGTCGTCGATCTGCGCCGCGAGCTTCCCCGCGACCTTGTTTTCCCGGCGGTGGTGGCGTCTCCGGCCGTAGCGCGCTCCGAGGAGATCAAGGCGCGCCCGGGCGACGAACTCAGCCGCGAACAGCTCCTCGCCCTGTACCACGACCCGTCCCTGAACTGGCAGGAGCAGGTCAAGCGCGTCACCGTTCTTGAGCCGTCAGGCTGGGTCATAAAGACAAGCGTGTATCCGCCGCTCGACGAATCGACCAAGGCCGGCGACCCTCTTGTGGACGACAACTGGCTGTCGGCGGTGCGTTCGCGGTTGGGCATATCCGACGGCGAAGAATCCCTGGAAGGCGAGCCGGTGCTTGTCGGCATGGCGATCCTCGCGCACGAACTCGCCTCCATCGTCAAAACCGACTTCCGCCGCGTATCGATCGCCGTCTTCGCGATTTGCGCGGTCGTCCTGCTCGTCTTCTATTACCGGAACCCGATCAGGGCGCTCTGGAGTCTGGCGCCGCTGGTTCTTGGCCTTCTTCTTCTATTCGGATTCATGAGCGGCTTCGGGATGCACTTCAATTTCGTCAATATTCTCGCTGTGCCGATCATCATCGGACTCGGCGTCGACAACGGCATCCACCTGACGGAACGCTTTTTCGAATCCGACTTCAGCGCCAAAACGATCGTCACCGATACCGGCAGGGCGCTTGTGGTCACGTCGCTCACAAGCATGTGCGGATTCGGATCCTTGGCGATCAGCGGCTACGAGGGCGTGGCCAGCATGGGTAGGCTGACGATTTTCGCCCTGACCTGGGTGCTGTTCGCCAGTCTCCTGTCATTGCCGGCGATACTGTGCGCCGTTTATCGAAAACGCCGGGCCGCGCACTCGGCGGAATCGGACTGACGGCTCGGGCCGCAACACCATCGATCATGGTCATAAGATTCTCCAGGTTGCCGAAACGGCCGCCGATGCGTATAATCGCGTCGATGCGAGGATTGGCTGGATTACGTTTTTATCGATATCCCGCTAGCCTGTAACGATTTGAAAGGAAGACGCATGGTGCATCGCATTGTCCTGACGTCTGTGTTCGTGGCTGCATGGGGAGTTGCCATCGCCGGCGCGCCGCCGAGGCAGCTTTCGCCGACGGAAACGGACCAGGCGATCAACGCCGTTTTTGCCGGCGCGCAGGGAGTGGTGAGGATGGAGGCCGACATCATCACCCAAAAGACGGGAGGCATGACGCGGGCTCCGCAAATCACATACGAATTCCTCCGCATCGAGGCTCCCGCCCGCATGTGGCTGCAAAATCGCGGAACGAGCGAAGCGCCATTGCCGATCGAACAGAGCAATCTTATCCTTGTCGACGGCCGGAACATCTGGGAGGTCGAGGCGGGAAGCGGGCAAAGCCGCGAACGCGCCGTGAGCCGCCGCGCCTTCACTCCAAATTTCGGATCCGGGCAGGCGCGCGGTCTCGCCGTTTTCATCGGCCTTTTCCTCATGGGGAAGGAGGTCACATCCGCCGGGCAGTTGCGCCAGGATTTCGACATCGCCTGCGTCGACGAACCGATCCCGAACCGGGCGGAGCGCACCCATCACTTCACCCTGACGCCGAGGGCCGGCGGAGAGACGATCGAATTATGGGTGCTTCCCGGGCAGACGCTGCCGTGGAAGGTCCGTTCCTTCGAACGGAAGGTCATCGGTTTTCCTCCCCCGAAGCCGGGCGAACAGCCCCGTTTTCGCCTCGAGGAGTCGGTCCGCGTGCTCAGGAACGTCAGAACCAACATGAACGGCCTGCAGCCGTTCAACGCCAACGCGTTTCTTCTCCCCTTGGCGCAGGACATGCGCATCCGGGACGAACAGACCAATCAACGCTGGTCTCTTGACGACGCCAGGCGCGAGTTGAACGAGGTGGTCGCCGAGTACCAGCGCCAACAAGGCTATATGTAGCGATGGACGACGACGTCGAGACGCGCGTCTGGTTCGTGGGCGCGGGACCAGGCGATCCGGAGTTGTTGACCGTGAAGGCGGCGCGCCTTCTCGGATCGGCCGAGTGTTGCGTCTACGCCGGTTCGCTCGTGCCGGACGCCATTACGTCTCTTGTGCCGGCGGATGTCCAACGCCTCGATTCGGCGCGCATGGATCTGACGGAGATCGTCGACGCGATGGTGCAGGCCGCGCGGGTTGGGAAGCGCGTCGTCAGGCTTCACTCCGGCGATCCCTCCATCTACGGCGCCATCGCCGAACAGATGCGCGAACTCGACAAGGCGGGCGTGGCGTACGGGGTGGTTCCGGGCGTCAGTTCCTTTCTCGCCGCCGCAGCCGCGCTGAAAACGGAGCTTACGTCCCCCGGCGTCGCGCAGACCGTGGTGTTGACGCGCGCTTCCGGGCGGACGCACAAGCCCGAGCGTGAAAGCCTCGCCGCCGTCTCCCGCCTCGGAGCCACCGTGTGCCTGTTTTTGTCCGTGGACAAACTTGCGGACGCGGCGCGTGAACTGGAGCCTGAATTCGGTTCCGACTGCCCGGCGGCGGTTGTGCGCCACGTTTCCCGCCCGGACCAGATCGTCGTTCGCGGCACGATCGCCGACATTGCGGCGAAGACGGCGGCGGCGGGAATAACCCGTACGGCGCTGGCGGTATTCGGCCGCGCGTTGGCTGGCGCCGGGGAGGACAGCCGCCTGTATTCCAGATCGTTCGAACACGGATATCGCGATGGACGGACGCAACCATGAAGACGGCCATAATCACTCTCAGCCCGATGGGTCTCATGATCGCCGAACGTCTGGCGGATCATCTTCCCGACAGCCGCGTCTATCGCCACATCACCCTGGCGCGCAACGACGACGACAGCACCTTCGAGCGCATCAAGGACATATCCGCCAAGCTTTTCCCCAAGGTGAAAAACCTGCTCTATGTCATGCCCACCGGAGTCGCCGTCCGGGCGATTGCCCCGCTCGTCCGCCACAAGCTCAACGACCCCGCCGTCGTGCTCGTCGACGTCGGCGGCCGCTGGGCGGTCAGCCTCCTTTCCGGACACGAGGGCGGCGCCAACGATCTCGCCAACGAAGTCGCCAACATTCTCGACGCCGAATCCATCGTCTCCACTACGACTGAAGCCGCGCGCTCGCTCATCGTCGGCGTCGGTTGCCGCAAGGGCGTCGCCGTCGAGGATGTCGTCGCCGCGATCGAGGAGGGCCTGGCACTGATCGACACCGACGTCGAGGACCTGCGTCTGATCGCGTCCGTGGACGTGAAAAAGGACGAGTCCGGGCTCATCGAGGCGGCCAAGTCGCTTGGCCGTCCGCTCAGGTTCATTTCGTCCGACGCTGTGAGAAATTCGGCTCTCAATTTCAGCGAATCGCCGGCCGCGAGAAAGCGGGTCAACCTGCCCGCCGTCGCCGAACCGGCGGCGCTTCTTGCCGGAAGGAGAACCAAATTACTACTGCCCAAGACGGTGATAAACGGCGTGACTGTGGCTGTGGCGAAGGAAAACTTTTTGTCATAGGCATCGGCCCCGGAGATCCGGGACACCGGACGGCGCACGCCGTTCGCGCCCTTGAAAAAAGCAACGTGATCGCCGGTTACGGGCCGTATGTGGATGCTATCGCCGACCTCGTCGAGGGGAAGGAGTTGATCGTCACCGGCATGAAGGGCGAAGTCGAGCGCTGCCGCTGGGCGTTGTCGCGGGCGGTGCGGGGGGACGTGGTCAGCCTCGTCTCTTCCGGCGACGCCGGCGTCTACGGGATGGCGGGGCTCGCCATTGAACTGGCGGTGAAAGACGGTCTCGATGTCGACATCGAGACGATCCCCGGCGTGACCGCCGTTCTCGCGGCGGCGGCGGAGCTTGGCGCGCCGCTGATGAACGACTTCGCCGTCATCAGCCTTTCGGACCTCCTGACTCCCCTGGAAACGGTCATGATGCGAGTCGACGCCGCGGGCAGGGGCGACTTCGTAACCGCCATTTACAATCCCATGAGCTCCCGCCGCCGCGGTCAATTTCCGGAGGCGATCCGCATCCTCAGGCAATACCGGCAACCGGAGACGCCCTGCGGCATCGTCACCGCCGCCGGCACGCCCGCATCGTCACGCGTCTTCACACGCCTCTACGACGTCGAACATCACGACATCACCATGCGCAGCATCGTCGTCGTCGGCAACAGCGGGACGGAAATTGTCGGCGGCAGGATGGTCACGCTTCGGGGCTATCGGTTGTGACCGCCCCGGAGGGCAGGGGCGAAATCCTTCTCCTCGGCGGCAATGCCCTCGCCAACCGCCTGGCGGAATCGCTCGCAGACGACGGTTGGACCGTCCTCGTCTCGCAGGCCACCAACCTCGCCTCCGACCTTGCCCCGCGCGACTCCATTGCCGTCCGGCGCGGCCCGCTCGAACGGGAGGGATTTGCGGAACTTCTGGAGAGCCGCAGATTCAAGGCGGTCGTCGACGCATCGCATCCGTACGCGGAGGCGGTTCGTCGCCTCGCGCCGACGGTGGCCGAACAGTGCGGCGTGCCGTATATCTCTCTCCTCAGACTGGAGACGCCGCTCTCCGACGACCCGTCGGTTCATTCCGTCATTTCCCACGAAGGGGCGGCGGCGCTGGCGACGTCGTTCAACGCGCCTGTTCTCGCGACTGTCGGCGCGAACCGACTCACGGTGTACGTCGAAGCGGCGCGCGAAGCTGGAATCAGGTTAATCGCGAGGGTCCTGCCCGAAAGCCGGGATCGTTGCCTCGCGATCGGCATGTCGGACAATGACGTGTTCGCCGAACGCGGCCCTTTCTCCCTCGAAGACAATCTTCGCCACCTTCGCGCCTGTGGCGCGGGAGTGATAGTTCTCAAAAACGGCGGGATAGAGGGCGGCGTTCCCGAAAAGCTCGAAGCGGCGCGGACGCTCGGCATCCATGCGGTCACCGTCGCCCGACCCCGATACTCGGGCATTCATCTCGACGGGGTCGAAAAGGTCGTAACCGCTTTGAAGAAAATGACTTTTGGCAATTTTTGAATGAAAAGACCGTTTTCCGGCAATTTGTAGGTGGCGTTCCCGGATTTCGCCCGGGGGGGAGTGTACAGGCGCCGATTGCCGGAGGGACGGAGTGACTGCCGCATATCCAGTGTTGACCGGTTCGTGCCTCGAGCCGGCGTGCCGCATGTTTCTCGACTATTGCCGCGTCGAGTGCGGATTGACCATCAATTCCCTCGAATCGTACGAGCGCGACTTGCGCGCCTTCCTCGCCTTTGTCGGCCCGGAGAAAGACGCCGCCGATATCGCCGGCCCCGAGATCGTGGACTACATCGTCTGGCTGGCCGAAAACGGCTTGTGCGCCCGTTCGCGATCGCGCATGTTTGTGGCGCTTCGCTGTTTCTTCCGTTTTTGCTTGGCGGAAAAACTGATCGGCGCCGATCCGTGCGGCTATGCCGAAAGCCCGAAAGTCTGGAAGCATTTGCCGCAGGATCTTTCGCCCGCCGAGGTCAAGCGGCTGCTCGAGGCGGAGCGCGGCGACGATCCCCTCTCCGTCCGTAACCGCGCCGTCCTGGAAGTGTTTTACGCCACCGGCGCGCGCGTCAGCGAAGTGTCCAGTCTCAAGGTCGCGGACATCGATTTCGCCGAAAAGACGATCCGCCTGTTCGGCAAAGGCAGGAAGGAACGCATGACGCCGCTGGGCCGCGCCGCCCTCGAGGCGACGGCGAGGTATCTCGATTCGTCCCGTCCCCTGTTGCGCCGG
Source organism: Planctomycetota bacterium (assembly GCA_031254915.1). GTDB lineage: Bacteria > Planctomycetota > SZUA-567 > SZUA-567 > SZUA-567 > JAIRTL01. The sequence goes on along the minus strand of JAIRTL010000123.1, from coordinate 40,748 downwards.
AGCGTGGACACGTCGGACGATCAGGGATGGCTGTTCATGTCGCGGAGCGGCAAGCGGTTTCTCCGCGAGAATATCTTTCGCGTGGTGAAGACGGCCGCGCTCAAGGCGGGAATTGGTAAAAACGTCTATCCCCATCTCTTGCGGCATTCCTTCGCGACGCATATGCTGGAAGGCGGGGCGAATTTACGGGCTGTGCAGGTGCTTCTCGGGCACAGCTTTCTCGATACGACGGAAATCTATACGCATGTCCATCGGCCGCGCCTGGTGGAGGCGTACGGCGCGTTTCATCCGCGCGCCTGAAAGTGCGAAGGAGTCGACTGCATGACCGGCAGCAAGAGAATCGCCGTTCTTCCCGGCAGTTACGATCCGATTACACTGGGGCATATGGACATAATCGAGCGCGGCGCCGCGCTCTACGACGAGCTGGTCGTCGCCGTGTCGGAGAATCCGCAAAAACGGCCGCTTATTCCTCTCGAGGAAAGGCTCGAATTGATCCGCGGACTCGCCAAAGGTCATCCCAACATCCGCGCGGAATCCTTCACCGGCATGACGGTCGATTTCGTTCGCAAGATCGGCGCCGGCGTCATCCTGCGCGGCATCCGCACATTCGCCGACTTCGAATACGAGTTCCAGCTCGCTCTCGCCAACAAGCGGCTCGGCGGCGTCGAGACCGTGTTCATCATGTCCTCGGCGGAGCGTTCCTTCATCAGGTCCACGCTCATCAAGGAGGCTGTCGCGTTGGGCGGCGACGTCTCGCCGTTTGTTCCCGCCTCCGTCGCGAAGGCGCTGGAAAAGCATATGCGCCGCCAGGGGAGGATATCGGTCCGGTCGTCGGTTGGTCTTGGCGGCGACGAAGCGCCGGCGATGGGGGAAAACGGCTCCGGTCTACAGGGCGAGGGCATCGAGTGATTTGACCGGGTGAGCCTGGCTTCCGGATCGGGAGTATCGCATGAGCACGGATCGCGGCCTGACGACAGTCGCGCATATTTCCGATCTCCATATCGCCAGGCGTCCGCCGTGGAGCCAGTTGAACTTCAAGCGGCTGTTGGGATACGTCAATTACAACGTCTCCCGGCGCATACGCCATCGCGAAAGCTCGGTCGAAGGAGCGCTTGTCAAGCTCGCCAGGCTCCGCCCCGATCTCGTCATCGCGAGCGGCGACCTTACCCAGCTCGGTCTCGACGGTGAACTTCTCGAACTCCGCGATCTTCTTCTGGGTCTGAAGGATACCGGCATTCCCGTGTTCATCGCGCCGGGAAACCATGATTGTTACGCCGGCTTCCACCCGGAGGCGCTGGCGGATCTGCGTCGGGAACTCTCGCTCGGCCACGCCCCGGACGATCATGGAATCCACCATTTTCCCGGCGTCGACATTCTCATCCTTGACCAGGGGATTCCGACGCCGCCGTTCGCCGCGTACGGACGGACGAAAGCGGGGGAGCTCGAAGCCGCGTCCGGGGGCTGGGCAGATCCGCCGTCCGGCGTTTCGCGGCTGGTGAGCGGCCATTTTCCCGTCGCGTCGCGCGGCGGCGGCAAACCGAAGCCGCTCCACGGTTTGATCGACTGGCGCGAAATGCGCATGTTTCTGCGCGGCCATTCTGTCGCGGCATACCTCTGCGGCCATGACCACAAGAGGTATCGGGTCGAATTGCCGGGGGGGTGCGTGCAGTACGTCGCGCCGGCGCTGCCGCTGGACGACGGCGTCGATGTGTACGAGTGCTCCGGGGATGGCGTCAAACCGTTGCCGCCCTTGTAAATGAGGCGTATTCACCCGACATGTTTGTGCTTTACAGGGCGGGAACGCCGCTATATCATGTTTTCAACTTTGACCATACGGCGCGTCGTGATTCCGCCGCCGGCAGTTTTTTTGTAAAGGAACCGCCATGACGACAACCCGGGTTCTTGTGGTCGACGATTCGCCGATCGTGCGCTCGACCCTGACGCGCATTCTCTCGAAGGATCCCGGAATCGACGTCATCGGCAGCGCGACCGACGCCTTCGACGCCCGCGACAAGATCGTCGCCATGCGCCCGGATGTCGTCACCCTTGACATTGAAATGCCGAAGATGGACGGCATCACGTTTCTCCGGAAATTGATGGAATGGTTCCCCATACCGGTCGTGATCGTCTCCGGCCTCACGCCCAAGGGGTGCGCCCTTTCCATGGAAGCGCTGGACGTCGGCGCCGTCGACGTTATCGAGAAGCCGTCCCTCAGCGACGACCGCGCCCTGGCGGATTTTTCCACCAGACTGATCGACACCGTGAAGGCGGCGTCGTTCGTCAAACTGAAAAAGGGCGCAACGCCCCAGCGTTCGGTCCCCGCCGCCGTTGCGTCCAGCCTGACCGCGCCGAAACCACAGGGCAGACGTCTCGGAAAAATAACCCACAAGCTGGTCGCTATCGGCGCGTCGACGGGCGGCACCGAGGCGCTGAAAGCCGTCTTGTTGCGGATGCCGGTGGATTGCCCGCCCATAATGATCGTGCAGCACATGCCGGGAACATTCACCAAAGCGTTCGCCGAGCGCCTCAACCGGCAGACGCCGATCGAGGTTCTCGAGGCGGAGGACGGCATGGAGGCGAAGCAGGGGAGAGCGATCATCGGCAACGGCAATCTGCATCTCCTCATTCGCCGTTCCGGCAACCGTTGGCTTGCGGAGACGCGCGAAGGGCCGCTCGTTTGCCGGCATAAGCCGAGCGTCGAGGTGCTGTTCAATTCATTCGCCAAACAGGTTGGGCAAAGCGCGATCGGAGTGATGCTCACAGGCATGGGGCGGGACGGCGCGGACGCGATGAAAAACATGCGCGATGCCGGCGCGCGCAACGTCGCGCAGGACGAAAGAACCTGCGTTGTTTTCGGCATGCCGAAGGAAGCGATCAAGGCGGGCGCGGTGGAAAAAGTCGTGCCTCTTGACAAGGTAGCCGACGCGGTGTTATCCTTTTTGTAATAGGTTGTTCCGAAGGAAGTTACTTTCCTTCGACAGTCAATTGGTGCGGTACGGCGCGGGCCGGGTGCGATCGCGTGCCATCGACGGATTATGCCGGCGGCCGGAACCGGGCGGACTCACTGACACGATGCGAATAGGACGTTTACGAGGGAGACGGGACTATGAAAATCCTGGTTGTCGACGATTCCTCCACCATGCGACGAATCATTTCCAACATCCTCAAATCCAGCGGATACGAAAATATCGTCGAGGCCGCGGACGGGGTGGAGGGTCTGAACCAACTGAAAGCCCATTCCGATGTCGACATGGTCCTCACCGACTGGAACATGCCGAATATGAACGGCCTCGATTTTCTCTCGAAGATCCGCGAAACGACGCCGGGGTCGCAGTTGCCGGTGATCATGGTCACCACCGAGGCGGAGAAGGCGAATGTGGTCGCCGCCATCAAGGCCGGCGCGAACAATTATATCGTCAAGCCGTTCACTCCCGACATTGTCAAGACCAAGCTGGAGCCTTTCCTCAAGAAGTAAATGTGGTCGGGTGCTTATGCCGGGGATCGGCACGGCGACGCGCCGGCCTCTCCGCCGCTTGACGCGGCCCTGTTTTTCGCAGCGACAGGACAGGACGCCAGGGAATGAAAATTATCACCGTATCCGAATCGACCACGACGCCGAACATGGTTCGCGGCGTATTCCTGCACAAAAAAATGAGCGGGATGGATTTCGTCCACGCCAACAGCCGCGAGACGCTCCAGGACGCGATTGACGGGAGCAGCGTTGTCCTCGTCGACTGGGAGACGGACCCTTCCGTCTGCGCCGATTACGTCTACGCGGCGAAGGAAAAGGACGCGAAGGTTCCGGTCCTGCTTCTCAGCCCGAAGATCAAGGCCGGCACCACCTTCGCCGGCATCAAGGCCGGCGCCGCCGGCATCGTCAACACACCGCTCGACCCCGACGACCTTGTGCGCTCGATCGTCGGCGTCGTCAAGCGCGGCCAAACCACGCGACCGACGGTGAACGTTGAATTCATCAACCCGTTTATCGACGCCGCCAGAAACGTTTTTTCCCAAATGTGCCGGGTCGAAATCGTCCGAAAAAAGATTTTCCTGAAGGACGACTACAAGATGCTTGGCGACATCTCCGGGGTTATGGGATTGTCCGGCGCCGCTACCGGAAGCGTCGTCGTCAGCATGCCGGCGCCGCTCGCCTGCCTGGTGGTCGGCAACATGCTCGGCGAACCGCCTGTCGCCGATCTTACCCAGGACGTTCGCGATGCGATCGGCGAGATCATCAACATGATCGCCGGCCAGGCGAAGGCGTCGCTTGTGAAAACGAAGTACCATTTCACCATATCGATTCCCACTGTCGTTACGGGACCGGGCCACGAAATCGCCCACCGGACGGGAACGCCGAACATCGTCGTGCTTTTCGAGGGCGACGGGTTCGATTTCGCACTCCAGGTCTGTCTGGCGCCCAACGACCAGACCGATGGTTCGGCGTGATCGAAAAGGGAAAGGCGGTGATTCACGACGTCGTGCCGCTTTGCGGGCTGTTTTCCATCATCTGCGCGCTCAAGGACTGCGATTCGAAGGCGCGGTTTCTGGCCGGGCCGATCGGGGGGGGGCCGTGAACGAGCCACATTCGATGATTCGGCGAGTGGCTGTAAATCTTTCCATGCTTTTCCGGTTGTCCGGGCCGGCATGCGAATAAAGAACGAGGGAAGGCATTCTCGAAGAGGCATCCCCTCGTGCTGTGTAACCGGTGCGATCGTCGCGTTACTGTTTGTCTTCGTCCTTGGCGCGGCGGTCGGTGACGCGGCGCGCCTTGCCGAGGAAGCGCTGAAGCGTCTGCGGCGCCACCAGTTCGACCTCCATCCTGATGCCGGTGATGGAACTGATCGCCTGGACGATCCGGTCCCGTAGCGCCACCATTTCCTTCATCGACGCCGAGAACATGCCGGGGAGCATTTCCACCCTGACGGTGGCGACGTCGAGCGCGCCCGGGCGGGTGACCTCGATCTCGTAATGCGGCGCGGCCTCGCGGATGCGCAGTAGCGCCTCCTCGATCTGGGTCGGGTAGACGTTGACGCCGCGGATGACGAGCATGTCGTCGGAACGGCCGGTGACGCGGCCCATGCGCACGCCGGTGCGGCCGCAGGGGCAGGGCTCCGGATTGAGGTTGGAGATGTCCCGGGTACGGTAGCGGATGACAGGCATGCCTTCCTTGGTGAGGGTGGTGAGGACGATTTCCCCCTTTTCTCCCGGTTTGACCGGTTCGAGCGTTTCCGGGTCGAGACATTCGACGAGGAAGTGGTCCTCGTTGATGTGCATGCCGTGGCGCCAGGGGCATTCGCCGGAGACGCCGGGGCCTATGACTTCCGAAAGCCCGTAATTGTCGGTGGCGAAAAGGCCGAGTTCATCCTCGATCCGGGCGCGCATTTCATCGGTCCAGGGTTCGGCGCCGAAGAAGCCGACCTTTAGGTGCGGGAGCGTGATGCCTTCGGCCTGGAGGATTTCCGCCAGGTTGAGGGCGTAGCCGGGAGTGCAGACGAGGGCGTCGGGCTGGATGTCGCGCAGGATCGCAAGCTGGCGCTCGCTGTTGCCGGCGGCGGCGGGGATGACTGCGGCGCCGATGCGCTCGATGCCATAATGGAGCCCGAAGCCGCCCGTGAACAGGCCGTAACCGAAGCTTACCTGCACAAGCATTTTCGGCTTGAGCCCGCCGGACGAAAGAAAGCGGGCGCACAGGTTGCCCCAGTTGTCCATGTCGCGGCGCGAGTAAGGGACGAAAGTCATTTGGCCGGTCGTGCCGCTCGAGCCGTGGATGCGGGCGATCTCGTCGCGGCGGATCGCCATGAAGTCGAGCGGATAGCCGTCGCGCAGGTCCTGTTTGGTGGTGAAGGGCAGGCGCTTGACGTCGTCGAGGCTTTTGATCTCGCCGACGTTTTTCAGCCTGTCCGCGTAAAACGGCACATGGCGCGCGCGTTCGATTGCCCGGTTGAGCCGGTCGATCTGCAACTCTGTGAGCCTGTCCCGGGGCATGCATTCGTCAAGGTCGAAAATTCTGTCCTCGATCCGTGGTTTCTTCTCGGCCATCTCAATTCATCCCGTTAAAAAGGGTTACGCCGTCAAGCACCTTCACGCCGGCGTTGGAAAGCAGCGCGATCGCCTTGTCGGGATCGTTGAAACGGAAGACCATGACAGCCTTTTCGCCGTGGCGGAACGTGAAGGCGTACATGTATTCGATGTTGATGTCGCCGCCCCCGATGATCTCGAGTACCTGGAGAAGTCCGCCCGGCTTGTCCACGACCTCGACCGCGAGAACTTCGGTGATGTTGACGACATAGCCGGCCTTATCGAGGACGGCCCGCGCCTTTTCCCACGATTCCGTGATGAGGCGGAGGATGCCATACTGCTGCGTGTCGGCGAGGGACAGCGTCGTGATGCTGACGCCCGCCCCGGCGAGGGTGCGGCAGATGCCCATCAGGTGACCGGGCTTGTTTTCCATAAAAATGGCGATCTGGTGGATTTTCATGCCTCGCTCCCGTTGTAAAGTGCGGTAAAACGAACAGTATAATGCCGTCGGCATCCCTTGCCCATTAAATTCCACGCTTATCGATGATGCGCTTCGCCTTGCCCTCGCTCCTGGCGATGGATTTCGACTCGGCGAACGTCACCTTCGCATGGATGCCCACGGTGGAGAACACCGCGTACGCGATCTGCTTCTGCAGGCTTTCCACGCCGCGGATACGGTCGTCGAAGAGTTCCGGCGTGACTTCGACCCTGATCTCCATGTTGTCGAGGCCGCCCTCGCGTGTGAGAACGATTTCGTAATGCGGCATAAGCCCCTTGATCTTGAGGATAGCCGCCTCGATCTGCGACGGATAGACGTTGACGCCGCGAATGATCATCATGTCGTCCGAGCGGCGGCCGATACGGCGGATACGGCGAATCGTGCGGCCGCAGGCGCATTGTTCCGGCATGATCGCCGTGATGTCCCGCGTCCGGTAGCGGATCATCGGGATCGCCTCCTTGGCGAGGGTGGTGAGGACGAGCTCTCCCTCCTTGCCGTCGGGGAGGGGTTGCATCGTTTCAGGATCGATCACTTCCGGATAGAAGTAGTCCTCGAAGACGTGAAGACCGCTCTGTTCCTGGCATTCCATGGCGACACCGGGACCGATGATCTCGGACAGCCCGTAGATATCGTATGCCTTGATGCCCGTTTCCCCCTGAATGCGATGGCGCATCGCCTCGGACCACGGTTCGGCGCCGAAAACGCCGGCCCGGAGCTTGAGCGTCCTCAGGTCGATGCCCATCTCGGACGCCTTTTCGGCGATGTGGAGGAAATAGCTCGGCGTGCAACAGATGGCGGTGACGCCGAAGTCCTGCATGACCATGATCTGGCGCTCGGTGTTGCCGCCCGAGGTCGGCACGACTGTCGCGCCCAGCGTTTCGGCGCCGTAATGGGCGCCGAGGCCGCCCGTGAACAAACCGTAACCGTAGGAGACCTGGATAACGTCCTTCGACGACAACCCGGCCGCCGACATGGCGCGGATCATCGCGTCTGACCAGACTGTGATGTCTTTTTTGGTATAGCCGACGACGATCGGCTTCCCCGTCGTGCCGGAAGAGGCATGAAGGCGGACGACGTCCTTTTGCGGGGCTGTGAACATGCCGTATGGATACGTCTCCCGGAGATCCGCCTTGACGGAAAAGGGAAGACGACGAATGTCCTCGAGGCAGCGAATGTCATCCGGCTTGACATCCGCCGCGGCCATGCGCTGTTTGAACAAACCCTGGCGCTGGTTGTGATAGGCGTTCATGACGGTTCGCTTCAGTCGTTCAAGCTGAAGGCCGCGCAGTTGCGGAAGCGGCACATAGTCCGTCGCGCTGGCGGGATTGAAAATCCTGTCATTGTCGTCTTTTTTCATCCTGCTCCCTCTTCTTCGCTCGATGTGGGCGACGTTGACCCCAGAGCCGCCCCGCCGCCGATCCCGGTCGCGGAACCGGCATGCCCCGGAGCCGTGTTTTTCGTTTTCGTGGCTGTGACGGCGGGAATTCGCGACGCCGGATAATTGTACCGGGGAATATTCATATACTTTGTTTGCGACTAAACGAAGTCAAGGAAAATGCGGTAACGCGCTTCGCTTCTTAAGATCGACCGCCTCGCGGACAATCCGCTCGAAATACTGGGCGTAGCCTGAAATTATGAAAATGGTGGATGAGGGTTGACATGTCCCATATCTGTTCCCCTTGGCCATTTCGTGGCCGCGCAGTTGATGGAATCACAACTCCGGACCGTGAACGGCATAGCATCGCAGTGGCCCTGCCGAGTGTTGGTTTGCATGGCGAAATCCTGGCGGCGAACGATTCGCCGCTCCAACTCCTCCGTCGATAAACTCGGGGTGATAATATCATTACTTATGTAACGTCAAATAGTTATAGATATAATTTCGAAAAATGATCGTGTGTTGAACCTAAACGCCTTCCGAAAATGCGCCTTCATTTTGTGATTCAGCCGCGTCCGCGGACAAAAAGATCGGCGCGCATATTGCGCCGTAAGCCGCGAAGCATTATCATATGTCGTACAAACCCGGTATGATGGAAGGATGGCCGTGCCCGGTTCCGCTCGAACGCCGAATCGGGAACGGAGGATTTTGTGCAGGTTTCAAATCGCGAAAACCAAGTTGACGAGGAGAGAAAAGCATGGGGAAATTCGCATTGATGGCGGCCTGTTTCGGTCTGTTCGCCGTCTCGGCCGTCGCCGGCGAGTCGGTCATCATCGGCGTCATGGGGCCCGTAACCGGTCCGTGGGCGTCCGAGGGCGAAGACATGGTGAACGTCGTCAACATCATGGCGAAAGAGATCAACGCAGCCGGCGGCATCAACGGCCGCACCATCCAGATCGAAGTCGGCGACGACGCCGGCGATCCGCGCACCGCCGCCCTTGCCGCGCAGCGCCTCATCAGTTCCGAAGTCATCGCCGTGGTCGGCACCTACGGTTCCTCGATCTGCGAGGCGGCGCAGGGAATTTACGACGACGAGGGCGTGCTCCAGATCGCCACCGGCTCGACCTCGATCAGGCTCTCCGAGCAGGGGTACCCGCTCTTCTTCCGCACCTGTCCTCGCGACGACGAGCAGGGCATCGTCATGGCCGGCAAGGTCGCGGACATGGGCCACAAGAGAATCGCCATCCTCCACGACAACACCTCATACGCCAAGGGTCTGGCGGACGAATCGCGCGGAAATTTCGAAAAGCTCGGACTCGACATCGTCTTCTTCGACGCCGTCACTCCGGGCGACCGCGACTTCACGACCACGCTCGTGAAGATGCGCACCGCCGAACCGGATATCGTCGTCTTCACCGCCTACTACCCCGAGGCCGCCATGATCCTCCGCCAGAAAAAGGACATGCGCTGGGACATCCCCATGATCGGCGGCGATGCGACCAACAACTCAGTCCTGGTCGAGATCGCCGGCGTCGAGGCTGCCAACGGTTATTACTTCATCAGCCCCCCCGGCCCCATGGACCTCACCGGCCCGGCCGCCGTCAAGCTGCTCGACGAATATCGCGCCCGGCACAACGCGGTTCCGTCCTCCGTCTGGGCGATGATGGCCGGCGACGCCTTCGGCGTCATCGTCGAGGCTCTCAAGCATATCGAGGGCGAGCCGACCTCGGAATCGATCGCCGGGTATCTCCACAACGAACTGGAAAACTATCCCGGCTTCACCGGCACCATTTCGTTCAACGAAAAGGGCGACCGAATCGGCGACGTCTATCGCCTCTACCAAGTGAACGACAAGGGCGAGTTCGTCCTTGTTCAGTGACGGCTTTTTCTTGATGGGGCGCTAAAGCGGATTCCCGGGCCCGGCGCGCCGACGCGCCGGGCCCGGGAGGATGGAAGAGTATGGAAGTCTTTATCCAACAACTGACCAACGGCCTGGCTGTCGGGGGGATCTACGCCCTGATCGCGCTCGGCTACACCATGGTCTACGGCATTCTCAAGCTGATCAATTTCGCCCACGGCGAGCTGTTCGCTCTCGGCGCGTACCTTGGCTTCACCCTGCTCGTCTCCGTCGGCTTGACCGGTTATTTCGGGACGGGGGCTGCCATCCTCATCACGGTCGTGATGGTGATGGGGCTGTCGGCGCTGGCCGGCTATCTGCTCGAGCGCGTCGCCTACCGGCCGCTCAGGAAATCGGATCGTCTCTCCGCCGTCGTGTCGGCCCTCGGGGCGAGCATCTTTTTCCAAAACGCCATCATGCTTATCTGGGACGCGCGCTACCGCGCCTATCCGGCCGACCTCCTGCCCAACGTCACCCTCAGCTTCGCGGGGCAGGACATCCCTCTCATCCGCGTCGTCGTGCTCGCGACCAGCGTCGTCATCATGCTGCTTCTCTACTTTTTCATCAATCGGACGCGCATGGGCATGGCGATCCGCGCGTCGGCGATCGACCAGGGCGCGGCGAAGCTCATGGGGATCGACGTGCGCAGGGTCATCGCCATCGTCTTTCTCATCGGCCCCGCGCTGGGCGGACTCGCCGGAGTGATGGTCGGCGTCTATTACGGACAGATCAATTTCAACATGGGCCAACTTTACGGCTTGAAGGCGTTCACCGCCGCGATCATCGGCGGTATCGGCAACATCCACGGCGCGATGATCGGCGGCCTGCTCCTCGGTCTCGTCGAGGCGTTCGGTGCCGCGTATATCTCGCTCGCCTGGCGCGACGCCATCACCTTCTGCGTCCTCATCGTCATCCTGGTGGTGCGTCCCACCGGCATTCTCCGTGAGCGGGTGGCGGAAAAACTATGATTGCATCGATTTCTCCGGCATCCTCGAAATGGAAGAACTGGCTGCTCGGCGCACAGATCGTCGGCGCGGCCGCCTTTTTCTCGTTGCCGCAGTTCGGATTGGGAGCCTATTGGCTGGATGTGTTGAACGCGGTCGGGATCTCCGCGATCCTCGCCCTGTCGCTCAACATCATTCTCGGCCACGCCGGCATGTTCCACATGGGCCACGCCGCCTTCTTCGCCGTCGGCGCCTATACGACCGCGATCCTCAACACGCGCCTCGAATGGCCTATCTTCGCCACCATGCCCTTCGCCGGCATGGCGGCGGGAATTTTCGCCGTCGCCGTCGCCTCGCCCATCATCCATCTTCGCGGCGACTATCTCCTCATGGTGACGATCGGCATTGTCGAAATCGTGCGTATCGCGCTGATCAACAATGTTTTCGGCCTCACCGGCGGTTCGAACGGCATAATCGGCATCGCCAGGCCGGTGTTGTTCGGCTTTCGGATCGCGCGCCCGCAGCACTTTTTCTGTCTGATCTGGGGCTTCGCAGCGCTGTCGATGCTGTTGTTCTATTGGCTTGAGCATTCGCGCTACGGGCGCGCCCTCAAGTACATCAAGGAAGATTCGGTCGCGGCCGAGGGCATGGGCGTGAACACCGACCGCTACAAGCTGTCCGCCTTCGTGATCGGCGCCGTGTGGGCCGGGTTCGTCGGCACAATCTATGCGAGCAAGATGCGCACCATTTCTCCCGGATCGTTCAGTTTCTGGGAATCGGTGGTGCTGTTCATGATCGTCATCCTCGGCGGCAGCGGCAACCAGAAGGGCGTTCTGCTGGGCGCTTTTCTCGTTTCAGGATTGCCCGAACTGTTTCGCGGCCTCCAGAACTACCGCATGCTCGTGTTCGGCGCCGCCCTCGTTCTTATGATGATTTTCAGGCCGCAGGGGCTATTGCCGCCGAAAACGCGGAATTACACGCTGCCCGAGCCTCTGGCGGGCAAATTCCCATGATTATACTGTCCCTGAAAACGCTGGTGAAATCCTTCGGCGGGCTTGTCGCCGTCGCCGGCGTTTCGTTCGACGTCGAGCGTGGCGACGTCGTCGGCTTGATCGGCCCCAACGGCGCCGGCAAGACGACGGTGTTCAACCTCATCACGGGCGCGCTTCGGCCCGACGGCGGCGACATCTTCTTCGACGGCCACCGGATCGATCGCGGGAAGCCGCACCAGATCGTCAAACTCGGTCTCGCCCGCACATTCCAGACGATCCGCCTTTTCGCCGGCATGTCTGTGCTGGAAAACGTCCTGTCCGGCTATCACTGCCGGATGGGTTCCGGAATCGTCTCTTCGCTTCTCCGGCTGCCGCATCAGCGTCGGGAGGAACGGGTGGCGCTCACTCGCGCGATGGAGGAGCTCGAGTTTGTCGGTCTCGCCGACGTCTGGCGCGCCAAGGCGGGCGGCCTCCCCTACGGCGACCAGCGCCGTCTTGAAATCGCCCGCGCCCTTGCGACGGAACCGAAGTTCATGGTCCTCGACGAACCCGCCGGCGGCATGAACGACCAGGAGACGTATGAGCTTCGCGGCCTTATCGGCCGCATTCGGAAACGCGACATCACCATCATGCTTATCGAGCACGACATCGGGTTCGTCATGAAGGTGTGCAGCAAGCTGGTGGTGATTGAAAACGGCGCCATTATCGCCGAGGGGGTTCCGGAGGAGATCCAGAGGGATCCGAAGGTCATCGAGGCGTATCTGGGAGTCGACGACTGACATGCTGGAACTCAGGGAACTGCGGGTCGCCTACGGCCCGGTGGTGGCGCTGCATAGTCTCGACCTGAGGGTCGAACGCGGGGAGATCGTCACCATTCTCGGCGCGAACGGCGCCGGGAAAAGCACCACCCTCATGACGATCAGCGGCCTCGTCCGGCCGAGATCGGGAACGATCCATTTCGAGGGGCAGCGCCTCGACACCCTCAAGAGCCACGAAGTCGTCCGGCTCGGCGTCACGCAAGCTCCGGAGGGACGACGCATCTTTGGGCCTCTCACCGTCGAGGAGAATCTTATACTGGGCGCGTTCACCCGCACCGACCAGCGCGCCTGGAGAAAGCGCCTCGACTGGATTTACGAACTGTTTCCCCGCCTCGAGGAACGCACGGAACAGATGGCCGGCACCCTTTCCGGCGGCGAGCAGCAGATGCTCGCCATCGGCAGGGCGCTTATGGCGGAACCGAAACTCCTTCTTCTCGACGAGCCGAGCCTGGGGCTGGCGCCTCTGCTGGTGAAGTCGATCTTCAACACCATCAAATCGATCAACGACGCCGGCGTCACGATCATCCTCGTCGAGCAAAACGCCCGCGCCGCGCTCAAACTCGCCGACCGCGCCTATGTCCTCGAGGTCGGACACCTTGTTCTCGAAGGCAAGGCCTCCGATCTTCTCCACAACTCCAAGGTCCAGAGCACCTACCTGGGCGAAGCGATGTCGTAGACCGGGCCGTACGGTTTCGACTTGAAAAAAGACGCGGTTTCACGTATTAACCATAGGAAGAGCCTAGCGTCAGGACTGTTTGAGTCGTGCCATATGGAGGTAAGTTGCATGTCGGCTCCAAAAGTGGCGAGAACACGAAATCAAGCGGGCGCGTCAGGCGGCGGGAAAGTCAACATGATGGAACTGGCCGCGAGAATAAAAGGAAAATACGCCCGGATTCCCTACTACTCCGAGAATTTCATCCATGGAAAACGGCGTGAAATCGCCCTGGAGGATCGAATGTGACGTATGTTCTGGATTCCAGAGCTGTTATCATTTTTTCCGGGACGAGAATTGCGCTGATCAGACGGATCCGCATTGCCTTTTCCGATGCTTTGAAGGCGACGGTTGTCACAAGCGGCAAGCAACTCGCCAGCGTCGCCGACGGCGTCAAAGTGAGTCTCGTCCGCTGACACCAATCCCACGGAGTATCTCCCCATGACCATTCAGGATCTGCTCAGAGCCATGACCGGGGTCGGCGCCTCCGACCTGCATCTCAAGCACGGTCGCCCGCCGATGGTGCGCGTCGACGGGGAGTTGATCCCCTTCGACCTACCCAAGCTTGCCGGCGCGTATATCGAGGAAATGCTCACGCCCATCATGTCCAGCAAGTCGTTGCGCGGTTTTCAGGACACGAACGAGGCGGACTTTTCGTATCTCCTGGAGGACGTGGCCCGCTTCCGCGTGAACATGTTCAAGCAGCGCGGCGAAACCGGGGCTGTCATGCGCCGCATTCCGCTCGATGTGCCGACGGTGGAATCTCTCGACCTTCCCGGGGTTCTCAATCAGCTCGCCGATCAGGAAAACGGCCTCATTCTCGTCACCGGCCCAACGGGAAGCGGCAAAAGCACCACCCTCGCCGCCATGATCGAGCATATCAACAAAACCCGCCCCGTGCACATCATGACGATCGAGGACCCGATCGAATTCGTGTACGACGACAAGGTTGCGGTCGTCAACCAGCGCGAACTCGGCATCGACACGATGGCTCTCGATGCCGCCCTTCGCGCCGTACTTCGTCAGGATCCGGACATCATTCTCATGGGCGAGATGCGCGACGCCGAAACGATCCGCTTCGGCATCACCGCCGCCGAGACGGGGCACCTGGTTTTCGCGACTCTCCACACCAATAACGCTCCGCAAACGCTCGAGCGCGTTCTCGACACCGTGCCGGGAGAGATTCGCGACGCCATTCGCTTGCAGCTGTCGCTCATCCTTCGCGGCATCGTCTGCCAGCGCCTGCCCAAAAGGACGGGGGGCGGCAGGGTCGCCGCGCTGGAGATCATGGTCGTGAACGAGACCGTGAGGCAGCTTATCGCCGAGAACAAGATCCACAACATACACAAGTCGATCGAGGATGGATCGTTTTACGGCATGCAGACCTTCAACCAGGCGCTGTTCAGGCTCGCAGAGGAAGGGGTCATCGACCGCGAAACAGCCATGGCCAACTCGGAAACGCCCAACGAACTGGCGCTCCGTTTCAAGGGCGTCGTGCGCGGGTCGGGCGTGGCGGAGCAGATCGCCCAGGGCGCGGCGAAAGACGGCGTCGGCGAGGACCAGATCGGCATACGGCTGTTTTCGAAAAACGGAGGTGAAGAAAAAGACAAACGCGAGTGGTGACGGATGTTTGCTACGATTCCGGTTGACAAATCATGTTTCCGCTATATACTGCTTCGAATTTCTCCGATGGAGGGGATCGCGACGATCTCCGGACCGAGGGATGCGATGGCATCGAAAATCTACGATAGCGCTTGGCTTGACGACACCATTCGCCGCTTGGCGCGGGATATCGTCTACAACCGCACCCCGCGCTCCGGCAAGGCGCTCGTCGGCCTTCGCACCCGAGGGGCGATTCTCGCCGACCGTTTGCGCTCGATCATCGCGGTCGAGCACGGGCTGGAACTCCCGATCGGCTATCTGGACGCAACCCTGTACCGGGACGACCTCCATACCGGCGCCGGCCTCAAGGCCGTTAAGCCGTCCGAGATCGATTTCGATCTGAACGATCGCGATCTGATCCTGGTGGACGACGTCCTCTATACCGGTCGCAGCATCCGCGCCGCGATGGGCGCGCTGTTCGACTACGGCAGGCCGTCCTGCATCCGCCTGTGCTCGATGATCGATCGCGGCGGCCGGGAACTCCCGATCCACCCCGATTTTCTCGGCGTGAAAATCGAGACTCCAAAAGGCGGCTTTGTCCGTCTTCGGCTTTCGGAGATCGACCCCCAAGGGGACGCCGTCTACGTTGTCGGCCCCGGGGAACCGGAGCCGTAATGGCGTTTTAATTTGAATGTTCCTTTTTCGAGTCCGTTGTATGACGGACTCGAATCGTGTAAAGGCACAGGCAGGGCCATCATGGTATTTACCTCATTTCATTATCTTGTGTTTTTCCCCATGGTGGCGGTGACCTTTTTCGCCATCCCAAAGCGCTATAAGAACCTGCTTCTGCTCACGGCTAGTTATTATTTTTACATGTCTTGGGTGCCGCAGTACGCCATTCTCATCGCTTTCTCAACAATAAGCACCTATTACGCTGGTTACCTAATCGAAAAATCGCGAAACGCTCGCTTTCGCAGGGTCGCCTTGGGTGTCAACATCTTCATCAACCTTGCAATCCTGTTTGTTTTCAAATACTACGACTTTTTCGTCCAGACGATCGGCGATCTCGCCCAGACGATCGGCGTGACCGTCGCCTTTCCCGTCTCCACGCTGCTCTTGCCGGTCGGCATCTCCTTTTACACATTCCAATCCCTCGGGTATTCAATCGACGTCTACCGGCGCGATCTCCAACACGAAGAAAGCTTCGTCAACTATGCGCTTTTCGTCTCTTTCTTCCCGCAACTCGTCGCAGGACCGATCGAAAGGGCGATGAATATTCTGCCTCAATTCCATCGTTTCGCGAAGTTCGAGTACGACCGGGTGGTTTCGGGAATGCGCGTGATCCTGGTCGGCATTTTCAAAAAAATCGCCGTCGCCGACCTTGTCGCGCCGTATGTGGATATTGTCTATGGCGATGTCAGCCGCTTTGGCGGCATCACGTTCATCGTAGCGACCATCCTGTTTTCTATCCAGATATATTGCGATTTTTCGGCCTATTCCGATATCGCGGCAGGCAGCGCCAGGGTACTGGGCTATGAGTTGATGGGAAACTTCAATTCGCCGTATTTCGCCACCTCCATCGGTGATTTTTGGTCGCGGTGGCACATTTCCCTCAGTACCTGGTTCAGGGACTACTTCTATATCCCGCTCGGCGGCAACCGCAGGGGGTGGTTTCGGAGGCATGTAAACCTTTTTCTGACATTCGTTGTGAGCGGCCTGTGGCATGGGGCGAACCTGACTTTCATCGTTTGGGGCGCATTGCATGGATTGTACCGCATCGTTGAATTGCTCCTCGGAAAGCTGCGGATCGACGTGTTTTCCCTGAAGGAAAAACGGCCGGTATGGCTTGTCCTGACGCGGTTGGCGCTAGTCAACCTGCTTGTTCTTTTCGCATGGATTTTCTTCCGCGCCGAAAATGTGGGCGATTCGATAGAGGTGGTACGAAAGGTTTTCACCGACTTCGATCCGAAGCGGTTCGGTATAGAAAGCCGCGATATCGTCGACAAATTTCTGGGAGTGTCGGAGGGCACGGTTCGGCGCTTTACGTTTATTCTTTACGCACTTTTACCGCTAATCCTGTTTGTCTTCGAAGCGTTGAGAAATGTCAGGACGAAGACGTTCGACAGCAATGCGTTCATATCCGGACTGTCGCTTGTCAAGCGCTGGGGAATATATATCGTCGGGACGCTGTTGATCGGGTTTTTGTATTTGTTTGAAAACGGTATTTTCGGGCAGACGGGGCAGTTTATCTACTTCCAGTTTTAGGTGCTCAGGAAAATGAAGAAGTTCTTTTTCAAGCTTGCGCTGTTTGTCGTTTTGCTGGCGACGATTGCCGGCGCGGCGGTGTTGCTGACGCTGTTCGTGGCGCCGAATTACTCCGAAAACGATTATATGGCCTCTTTTCTCCGAAAATACGGACGGCTCAAGAATACGGAGCCTCCACGCATCATCCTCATCGGGGGATCAGCCACTGCATTTGGGCTGGATCAGTATTTACTTGAGGAGATGACGGGATACCCGGTGGTGAATATGGCGGTTCACGCTGGTCTTGGCCCTGAGCTGTTTTTCGCGCCGTTACGGGACGAAATAGGACCAGGGGACATTGTAGTGATTTGCTTCGAGTTCGTCGAGGAATGGGGAAACGATTACAGCCTGTTGCTGGATTTGAACGACTATACATTTTTACATTTCGTACCGTCGTCTGATTATCCTCTGCTGGCGCGACTTATTCCCGCATTCATGGTAAAGAAATGGTACTATTACATTAAATACGGTGTACTGGGTAGAAAGTTAAAGACAACGGAGGAAAGCCCTTATCGGTTGGCCGCGTTCGACGGGGACGGGCAGATGATCTATCCGCGCCCGAAAAGCCTTCTTGACGACGCTCTTTTCGCAGAAATGACGCAGTCTCCGCTTAATACCCTCTTTCATGATTCGAATATAGAAATTCTCGACGGCATATACCGCGAAGCGTCGGAATCGGGATCTGTCGTGTTGTTGTCCTTCCCGCCGGTTCTCAAGGAAGCGGTAGATCTTGATGCGGCGGGAATCGACAAAGAACAGACGGCTTTTGAAACCAAATTGGCTGTTCCGATTATTTCCAAAATCTCCGATTATCTGTTCGACAGGGAGTTGATGTACGATACGACCTATCATTGCAACACCGCCGGCGAAAAGCGGCGGACGGAACTGCTTGGCCGCGACATCAACGCGTATCTCGCGGCCGCCCGCTTGAAAGAGGAGTATGCGACCGCGGAACGCGACAATCTTTTTCCCCGAGCCGCAACGGCGGTTCTCGAGAGGTTGAAGATGACGAGGGCGACCCGGTGGAGATTCTCGCAAACACCGTGAAGCAAGTCTCCAGGCGGCATGAGTCCTCGCGCGAAGGCGCTGTGTTCCTTTCGTCCGAACTTTTTGCGTTTGATCGGCCTCGCTGACTCGCCGACAAGCCGGGAGAACCACTCCCTGCCGATGAACTTGCGGTCTCCGATAAGGACATGAGGTTCGCCTTTGCCAAACAAACGGAAATACTGTGTACTACGGCCCGGACTCGTGAAAATGGGGGGGGGCCCCATTCCGCATCTGTTTCCCTTGACCATTTCATGGCCGCGCGCAGTTAAGGGAGAATCACAACCCCGGACGGCGAACGGCATAAAACGTCGCACAAGCGTCATTCGTGCCGCCGAGTTCGAGTAGCCTGCCTAGCGCGGATCGGGCCCGGATAATCGACAAGCCGATACCGCCGAGGCAGAGCCATTTGGGGAACATGACGGTCTCCTTTCGGGTGTTCCGATTGAAGTTGTCCCTCGTCATGTTCCTTGTTGTCTCCTCATATTCAAAAGCTTGCGAGATTGTGGCGATTCTCGGGATTTTTAGTCGTGTACTGCGGCAGCCTATGGGTATTGTGCTTGGAGGGTCTTGTCGTTCACCTCTGTTTTTTTTGAAGGACGCACCATGCTATGGACGCGAAAACATCTCCTGGGCCTCCAGGAGCTTTCGGCCGGGGAAATCACCTTCATCCTCGAGCGGGCGGATTCCTTCAAAGAAGTCTGCACCCGCCCGAACAAGAAGGTCCCGGCGCTCGTGGGGCGCACGATCGTCAACATGTTCTTCGAGAACTCGACCAGGACGAATCTTTCGTTTCAGCTTGCCGCGCGCCGGCTGTCGGCCGACGTCCTCATGTTCTCTAAAACGGGGACGTCCGTGGCGAAAGGCGAGACCATGGTCGACACCGCCAGGAACATCGAGGCCATGGGCGTCGACGTCATGGTGCTTCGCCATGGATCGTCGGGCGCGCCGTGGAAGCTGGCCAAGAACGTTTCCTGCGCAGTCGTGAACGCAGGCGACGGCCAGCACGAACACCCCACTCAGGCGCTCCTCGACCTGTATACGATCCGCGAGGTCAGGGGCGGGATCGCCGGCCTCACGGTCGGCATCGTCGGCGACATCGCCCACAGCCGGGTTGCGCGCTCCAACATCTGGGGGCTTACCAAGCTTGGCGCCAGGGTGATGGTCGTCGGGCCGACGACGCTCATCCCGCGCGAAATCGAGAAAATGGGGGTCGAAGTCTGTCACGACATGGATCTCGCGCTTCGAGAGTGCGATGTCCTCAACATGCTTCGCATCCAGTTCGAACGTCAGGGCGGCGGCAATCCCTTCCCCTCGATTCGCGAGTACAAGCATATGTTCGGTCTGACCCGCGAACGGCTGAAAAAGGGCAAGCCGGACCTCACGATCATGCATCCGGGACCTGTCAACCGGGGAATCGAACTGTCGCCCGAGGTCGCGGACGGTTCGCAGAGCGTGATTCTACGCCAGGTCGGCAACGGCCTCGCGGTGCGGATGGCGGTGTTGCAGCTGGTCGCCGGAGTCGAATGAATTCACAAATGAATGGGATGCGCACATGTCTTCTATACTGATCAAAAACGCCGAACTTCTCGATCCCTCCGAAGAACTTGACATGGACGGCCACTTGGCCGTGCGGGACGGGTTGATCGTCTATGTCGGCGCCGACCTTGAAGAGGCGGCAGCCCAGGCCGGCCCTGACGCGGTGGTGGTGGATGCGCGCGGCCGGATGGCGACGGCCGGGTTGATCGATATGCACGTGCATCTCCGCGAACCCGGCAACGAGGCGGTAGAGACCATCGCCTCCGGCGCCATGGCCGCCGTCGCCGGCGGCTTCAGTTCCGTCGCCTGCATGCCCAACACCGATCCGCCGGTCGACGACGAGGCGGCGGTGATCTTCCAGCAGCGTGAAGCGCACCGGGCCGGACTGGCCAACGTCTTTCCGGTCGGGGCGATCACGGCCGGGCGCAAGGGCGAGGAGTTGGCCGAAATGACCCAGATGGCCAAGGCGGGCGCGGTCGCGTTCTCCGACGACGGCGACGCGGTGCCAAACGCCGGTCTGCTCCGTCGCGCCTTGTCGTACGCTAAAATGGCCGGCAAGCCGGTTCTGGAGCATTGCGAGGACAACTCGCTCAAAGGCGAGGGCGTGATGGACGAGGGCTTCATGTCCACTATGCTCGGCCTCAAAGGCATCCCCGACGAATGCGAGGAAGTCATCGTCGCGCGCGATGTCGCCATGTCCCGGCTCACCGGCGGCCACATCCACATCCAGCATGTCTCCACCGCGAACTCGGTCGAAATCATCCGCATGGCGAAGCGCGAGGGATCCAGAGTCACCGCGGAAGTCACCCCCCACCATCTCACCCTCACCTGCGAGGCCGTCAAAGACTACGATCCCGTGTTTAAGGTGAACCCGCCGCTCCGGGCTGAACGGGACATCAAGGCATTGCGCCGCGGTCTGCGGGACGGGACCATCGACGCGATCGCTTCGGACCACGCGCCGCACCTGGAGGAGGCGAAAGAGCTGGAGTTCGCGCAGGCGCCTTCCGGGATGATCGGGCTGGAGACGACGCTCGGCGTCGTCTCGACTACGCTCATCCATGAGAACGGCTTCACTTGGGCGGAAATCATACCCCTTCTGACCAGCAAACCCTCGGATATTCTCGGGCTTGGTCGCGGCAGACTGAAAGTCGGGTTGCCCGGCGACATCACCGTCATCGATCCCGACCTCGAGTGGACTGTGGATGCCGAAACGTTCCATTCGAAATCCCGTAATTGCCCGTTCAATGGCTGGAGCCTCAGGGGCAGGGCGGTAATGACAGTCGTCGGCGGCAAGGTCATGTTCGATTTGGAAGGGAAATTCGGCCCTTGCCAAGCGCTCCGATAGGGTGTATACTGTATCCAACTTCATTTTTCGACCTGTCTTTTTCGTGTATCAGGGGCTCCGTGATGGGGTTGGACGAACCGGCGTGTCATTCCGGAGGCGGTCTTTCAGGAACGAACACCACATACCGGTTGCGCTCGCTGCCGGAGGGCGTTGTTTCGAAAAACCTTTTCGAGGAGGCGAGCAAGGAAGCGTATCGCCATAAATGGATCGAATCGGAGAAATCCGGGCACGATCTCGGCGACGCGGCGATCGAGGACTGGCATCGCCGGTTCTGGCACAGGTTTGTCCGTGAACGGTGGATTCAGCACATCAAGGGCGAGATCTTCTGGCCGGAACTCGATAACGATGACTTTGCCCTTCTCGACACCTCCGAGTTCGGCGAATGCCGTCCGCAGACGGGCAAAATCGTCGAGATTCTTGAAAACGGAGGCGAAAACCTGGATATCGTCCAGTGGGCGATCGACGGCGGCGAGGATATGGGCGTCATCATGCGCATTCTCGGCCGTCTCGATCTCAACTCGCACCGCCTTGTCTCGAAGCTTGATTCGACCGGTCGGGAATTCGCCAACAAACTGCGCTCGCGCCACCGGCCGCGCGCGCTTGTCGTCGACGATGATCCGGATGTGCGCAATCTTCTCCGGGCCTTGCTCGAATACGAACAGTTCGAGGTGGTGGAGGCGGTCACTGGCGAGGAGGCGATGGATGTCGTCCAGTCGCGTCGCTTCGATCTGTTCATCCTCGACCTGCGCCTTCCCAAGCGCCACGGAGCCGAAATAGCCTACTACCTCAGGCGTCACGGTGTTCACCGCTACATCGTCGCCATCGGCGCGTCCCTCGACGAGTGGCACGAGTGCGACCTTTACGATTGCGGTTTTACGCATCTGCTTAAGAAGCCGTTCCCGCTCGACAGGATGTCCGCCATCGCCCGCGAAGTTATCCAGTCGATCGAAAGCGCGTAAGCGGACGGCGATACATCCACTTCAAATTCAAATACTGGGCGCGGACGAGTCGGGCTTGCCGCGTCATTGCCGGTGAAACGTTCATTTTGAACGCCTCTTCGACTGTCGCGTCGGTGGGGCGTATTTCATTTGGGGACGCCATGGCGAGAAAGCCGCCGGCCGGATTCGGCGTCGCGGGAACAAAGACGCAGACCAGGGTCGACGGCTGTCCCGGTTCCGGGTCAGGCGCGCCGGCGATGAAGCTGATAGATCAAATGCCGGAGTTTGCCTCGCTTTCCCTGTGCCTGACGCCCTTTTCGTTTGACAGAATTTTTGGCCCGCGGCATACTCGCCAAAAGTTGACGACAGCGCCGCCGCGGTCGGTGGATCCGGGTTTGAAGCGCGGAATGTCCAAAAAAAACCGGTTTTCAGTCCTTTTCGTGGGATGCCCTTAACGCGGACCAGCCCGGCGACGATATATATATGTTCCATCGTCCCCATGAGGACGACTGGAACGATAGGGATTCGTCATGGATGGTTCCGGTTTTCCGCGGTTTCTTCAAGGAGATTAGGTAATGGCGACGAAAATGAAACGCGTCTATTTCTTCGGCGGCGGCAAGGCCGAAGGCAAGGGCCTCCCCAAGGATGTGCTTGGCGGCAAAGGGCAGGGCCTTGCCGAGATGTCCTCCATCGGGCTCCCCGTACCGGCCGGCTTCACGATCACTGTGGACACGTGCGAGGAATATTACAAACTCGGCAAGAAATTCCCCAGGGATTTCGAGGCCGAGGTCAAGGCCAACCTGAAAAAGCTGGAAAAGACGACAGGCAAGAAATTCGGCGATGTCAAGAATCCGCTCCTCGTGTCCGTCCGCTCCGGCGCCGCGCGCTCCATGCCCGGAATGATGGAAACAATCCTCAACCTCGGTCTGAACGACATTTCCGTCGAGGGCCTCGCCGCCAAGACCCAGAACTCGCGCTTCGCCTACGACGCCTACCGCCGCTTTATCCAGATGTATTCCACCACCGCCATGGGTCTGTCCAAGGAACCGATGGAGGAAATGCTCACCGAGACGAAGCGGAAGCTCGGCGTCAAGTCCGACCCGGAAATCCCGGCCGAAAGCCTCAAAGAGCTCTGCGTCGCCTTCAAGGAATATTATAAGAAGAACATGGACGGCGAGGACTTCCCGCAGGATCCGATGGACCAGCTCTGGGGCGCCATCAAGGCGGTCTTCGGCTCCTGGAACGCCGAAAAGGCAGTGACCTACCGCCGCGTCGAAAAGATCGCCGATCTCAAGGGAACCGCCGTCAACGTGCAGGAAATGGTCTTCGGGAACACTGGCGACACCTCCGGCACCGGCGTCTGCTTCACCCGCGACCCCTCCACCGGCAACAACGAGTTCTTCGGCGACTGCCTCATCAACGCGCAGGGCGAGGATGTCGTCGCCGGCATCCGCACCCCCCTGAAGCTCTCCGACCTCGGCAAATACCTCCCCGCCGCCTGGGAACAGCTCCAGAAGGTGCGCACCCAGCTCGAAAAGCATTACAAGGACATGCAGGACATGGAGTTCACCGTCGAGGACGAGAAGCTCTTCATGCTACAGTGCCGCGTCGGCAAGCGCACTCCGTTCGCCGCCTTCAAGATGGCCGTCGACATGGTGAAGGAGAAGCTGATCACCAAGGAAGAGGCGGTTCAGCGCATCACGGCCGAGGACATCGAACGCATGTTCTACCCTGTCATCGCCGAAACGGACAGGCGGAAGCTCCAGGACGCTTTCCTCGGCGAGGCGATCAACGCCGTTCCCGGCGCGGCTGCCGGCCAGATCAAATTCTCCGCCGAGGACGCCGAGGAGGCGAACAACAAGGGTATGAAGGTTATCCTCGTCCGCAAGGAAACGTCGCCCGAGGACGTCGGCGGCATGCACGCGGCGCAGGGCATTCTCACCGCCACCGGCGGCAAGACGAGCCACGCCGCCGTCGTCGCACGCGGCTGGGGCAAGTGCTGCATCGTCGGCGCCGAATTCCTCGACATCGACTACGGACACAAGCAGATGGCCGTCGGCGATAAGGTCTTCAAAGACGGCGACTGGATCACCCTCGACGGATCCCTCGGCGCCATCTACCAGGGCAGGCTCGCCCTCAAGGACCCCGTCCTTCCGCCCGAATTCGATACGCTCATGAAATGGTGCGATGAAATCCGCACCATCAACGTGCGCACCAACGCCGACAGCCCCGCCGACGCCCTCAAGGCGATCGAGATGGGCGCCGAAGGCATTGGCCTCTGCCGCACCGAGCACATGTTCTTTGAAGGCCGCGACCGCCAGCTCGCCATCCAGACGATGATCGTCGCCGACAACTTGGACGACCGCGAGCGCGCGCTCAACAAGCTCCTGCCGTACCAGAGAAAGGACTTCGAAGGCATCTTCGAGGCCATGGCCGGCAAGCCGGTCACCATCCGCCTCATCGACCCGCCGCTCCACGAGTTCACCCCGAAGGACGAAGCGGGAGTCAAGGAGCTTGCCAGGGTCGCCAACATGTCGGAGGAACGCGTTCGCGTCCGTATCGAGCAGCTGCACGAGGCCAACCCCATGCTCGGCCATCGCGGCTGCCGCCTCTGCATCACCTATCCGGAAATTCTCGAGATGCAGGTGAAGGCGATCATCGAGGCGGCGGTGCTGGTCCAAAAGCGCGGCAAGAAGGTGCTTCCCGAGATCATGATCCCGCTCACCATGGCCAAGAGGGAATTCGAGATCCTCGAGGCCCGCGTGCGCGCGGTCGCCGATCCCATCATCAAGGAGGCCATGGTTAGGCTCAACTACCTCGTCGGCACCATGATCGAAATTCCGCGCGCCGCCCTCCTCGCCAACCAGGTCGCCGAGAGGGCGGAGTTCTTCAGTTTCGGTACCAACGACCTCACCCAGATGACCATGGGTCTGTCCCGCGACGACGCCGGACGTTTCCTCCCCGAATACGTCGACGAGAAGAAGACCGGCATCTTCAAAGCCGACCCCTTCCAGGTTCTCGATCAGGAAGGCGTTGGGCAACTCGTCCAGATGGGCATCGAGCGCGGCCGCTCCACCAGGCCGAACCTCAAGGTCGGCATCTGCGGCGAACACGGCGGCGAACTGAACAGCGTCAAGTTCTGCGTCAGGAACAGGATGAATTACGTCTCCTGTTCGCCGTATCGGGTGCCGATCGCCAGGCTCGCCGCCGCCCAGGCTGCGGTCGAGATCAAGGCGGCAGCCAAACCGGCGAAAACGGCGGCAGTAAAAAAGGCCGCCGCCAAAAAGGCTGTGGTGAAAAAACCGTCGGCGGAGAAGGCGGTTGTGAAGAAGGCGGCGGTAAAGAAGGCGGTTGTGAAGAAGGCGGTTGTGAAGAAGGCGGCGGTGAAGAAGGTGCCGGCGAGGAAACGCTAGGCGCTTTCGATCATGACGCGGCGGTGGTTTTTGTATTCCGTCCGGCCCCGTTAACGCGGGGCCGGTTGATTTCTCGTAAGCGTGGGTTTTACACGCAACCATTGGACGGAAAGGAAGAAAGGATTACCATCGATTGTGTGGGGCGTTGTAAAAAGGAGCGACTCCATGCGTGCAATAATGATGACTCTCGCACTCGCGGTCGTTGCGGAAGCGCTCGTTGTGAGCGCCTTCGCGCGACCACAGGCGCCGCCGTATCGACGTCTCTGATTATTCGGATTATATCGCCGCTCCGCATTCCATTTTCTGCGTGAAGGGGAAAACATGCCAAACCGCATCACCATGATTGGAAGCGCCAACGTCGACTTCATCCTCCAGTTGCCGCATCTGCCGAAGCCGGGAGAAAGCGTCACCGGCGGTCCGTTTTCACAGGCTTTCGGCGGTAAGGGTTCGAACCAGTCGTTCGCGGCCAAGCGCGCAGGCGGCGAGGTGAGCGTGGTCGTTTCCATTGGAGGCGATTCCCTTGGGAAGACGCTGCTGGAAGCGTACCGGGCGGAAGGAATGGATACGTCGCACATCGTTCTCCATGACGATCTGCCGTGCGGCACGGCGCTTATCTTCATCGACCAGAACGGGGAGAACTGCATTGGCTTCACCTTCGGCGCGAACGCGCGGATGTCTCCCGAACAGGTCGACAAGGCGGAAAGCGTGATCGCCGAGTCGCGCATCGTCATGATGCAGATGGAGATACCGGATGATGCGATGCACCGCGCCATCCAGCTCGCGAAAAAACACGGTGTCGAAATCATGTTGAATTACGCGCCGTATCGCAAATCGACGATACAACTCGACCAGGATGTCTCCATTCTTGTCGTCAACGAAACCGAAGCAGGCCAGTTGCTCGATACGGAGGTCGAAAGCCTCGACCAAGCCAAGGCGGCCAGCAAGCGCCTGTCCGATAATGGGCATCGGCTAACCATTGTGACGCTGGGCGCGAACGGGTCCCTGGTGTGTGAAAACGGTACGGTCCGGCATTTCCCGTCCTTCAAGGTGAAGGCGCTCGACGCCACCGCCGCCGGCGACACCTACTGCGGCGCGCTCGCCGTCGGCATTACGGAAGGCATGAATGTCGAGGAGGCGGTTCGCTTCGCATCCGCCGCCGGAGCGCTTTGCGCCAGCCGGCTAGGTGCGCAGCCCTCCATTCCGACGCGCGGCGACATTGAGGCGTTCATGCGCGAGACCGCCCTCTAGCGC
Source organism: Planctomycetota bacterium (assembly GCA_031254915.1). Lineage (GTDB taxonomy): Bacteria > Planctomycetota > SZUA-567 > SZUA-567 > SZUA-567 > JAIRTL01. The sequence goes on along the minus strand of JAIRTL010000123.1, from coordinate 14,057 downwards.
GTTTTCGGAAATGATTGGCCTCCATGTTGCGTTTTCGGACTCAATTGCGGCAACCAGGAACGCGCCGGGGAAAGGTCGACTGTTTACGAAAACGCTGTAGCGTGCGGGCTCGATTGGGCCTGGCTAATCCAACCAAGGCGATGGAATGACTGTTCGCATCAGTCCGTGGGTGCGGGGCACGGACTCCGCGGCGTTGGAGGAGGTTGCGGATCTCTGGAACCGCAACGCCCAGGATCGACACGCCTTCTATCCGTGGACCGGCGCGCTCCTCGGGAGGGTGATCGGCCAGGGATACCTTCCGGACTGCGGCGGGCGGGCGTTCGAGGCGCGGGACGACGATGTCCTGGTCGGGTTTATCCACATCACAACGATGCGCGAATTCGGCTATCCGCCGGCCGGATCGGTCGAGGCGCTTATCGTCGACGCGCAATATCGGCGGCGGGGGATCGGTTCGGAGTTGACGCGGGAAGCGCTCGGATGGCTGGAAAGTCTGTATCCCGACATCGTCCATGTGGATGCGATGGGCGCTTGGCCCTGCGGGCACATGTATACCGTGCTCGCGGACGGGTCGGAGCGTTCGGGAGTCTTTTCGTCGGAGTCGGCGCTGTACAGGCTTTTCGAACGCTTTGACTTCGAGCCGGTACGAAAAAGCCTGATTATGCGGGTGCCGACGACAAGGGCGCAATCCAGGCTGCTTTTCGGCGGCCAGACGCTGATCGAGAGACGCAACACCTGCACATGGCTCGATCAGGTCTTTCGCGCCCGCGAGTTGTACGATCACAACCTGTACGATCGCATCGGCTACTTGCTGTCGCGCGCCATTTTCGGCTATATGCCTGGCGAGTCGATGCGCGAAGGGAAAAAAATTTACAGTCTTTTCGGCGTCAATACGCCGGAGGGCAGACGGAACAAAGGCTATGCCTCCGCCAATCTGTCCCTGCTCCTCAAGCATATCGGACAGATCGGGGGCGACCTGGTCGAACTGCATGTCTACGCCGACAACCTTCCCGCCCTTGCACTTTACCGGCGTCTCGGATTCAAGAAAGTTGCCGACTCCATGATGATGCACCGTCGCGGGCCTGGCGGATAGGAGGATCCTTACGCCGCACGGCATGCGCTTCGTCAGGTGACGTCACGCAGTATGAATTCGGTCAATATCCCTCGTCTGTGAGCCAGCCCCCGTCGTCGACGCCGACTCTGGTCTGTTGGCGCGGGTTGCCGCTGCGCACGATCGTGTCGGCGATGTCGTTGCGCGCCCGACGCATTTCCCGTTGCGCTTCGGAATCATGCGCATAATACTCCCCGACTTCCGGTTCGGCGTAATTGCGCACGTAATAATCGGCGCTCCTCGCCGCTTGCCTCCTCCCCTGATTCGCCGCGAAGCGGCCCAGGCAGCCGGAGAGGCAATGCAGGCACAAGACGACCGCGAGCGCGGCGACGATTCTTCCGACCTTGCACCGGTTCTTTATCATTCCAGTCCCCATTTCACTTTTTCCGCCCGTACGAGCCGCTTCGCCTTCATAAGTTGACGTTGCGACAATTCCGCCTCGATTTGGTCCATAAGCTGTTCCAGATCGTATTCCACCTGTTCTTCCACCCCGGCGGCGGCGCGGCGTTTTTCATTGCAGGCGCCTGCCCAAAAAAACATGACGATATATACGCCAGTGTAAAACAGGAAACGCGAAATGTCAATCGCGATATACGCCCTTTCCTGTAATGAAAAACGCCCCGGAATTAAGGATTCCGGGGCTCGTTGCATTCGTTGGACGTATTGAACGGATCAGAGGTCGAAGCTGGGCATTTCCGTCACCACCATATCGGACATGACCTTGTCGATGTCGAGGAGAATCTTGACCTGATTCCCTACCTTTCCGAGGCCGCGAATGCCGTTGTTGTCGCCGCCGCCCATGCGCGGGGCGTCCTCGATCTGGTCCTCGCGGATGTCCATAACCTCTTTCACCGTGTCGACGATCATGCCCATCCAGGCGCCGTTGACGTCGACGACGATAATGCATGTTTCGGGCGTTACCTCCTTTTCCATCATGCCGAATTTCAACCTGCTGTCGATGACCGGGATCACCTTGCCGCGCAGGTTGATGACGCCTTTGACGAAATGCGGCGCCTGCGGCATTGGAGTGATGGGGAGGACGCCGAGAATCTCCCTCACCTTGAGTATTTCGATTCCGTATTGTTCTTCATTGAGAACGAAGGTAAGGTATTTCCCGCCACGGCCTTTGACGTCGGTTGTCATGGGCTGTCTCCTCTATGATTGTTACGATAACATCCGACGTTCGTTATGATTTGGAACGCGGAAGTCGTACAATGATTACAATACACCATCCATGACGGTAGTCAACTTTTTTCCTCTTTCCTCGACTACTGCGCGGCGGTGATGTCGTATTGTTCTTCGCGCCAATTTTGGAAGCCGAGCCAGCGTTTCCACGCGTCCTCGATTTCGGCGAGCGGCTTGCCAAATGCCCTGACGAGGAAACTCGCGCCGCTGGGATCGTGGCGGTGGTTGTTGCGGAAATCCTTGTATACAATGGCGAGAATCCCCAATTCCTCGAGGTATTTGCAGAGATACCGGGTCTGGGCGTAGTGCAGGCTTTCCTTCTCGGCGCGAAACTCCGCTGGACTCATCGAGAGAAGCCGTGAAAGCGGCGTCAGATAACCTCCCGACAACGCGGTCTTGAGTTCAGGCAGCCGCCAGTTGTCGTCGCCCCTGAGGATTTCGCCTTCGGCACGGCATTGTTCGTAAAGACTGGCAAGTCCTTCGGCTATCCATATGGGCGCCTCGGGGAAATCGTCGGCCATGAGGGCGTGGGTCATCTCATGGACCATGGTGCCGGGTCCTGTGTCGAAATTGATGACCAGGTATTTCTGGCTGTGCCCGTAATGACCGTAGGGACTTATCGGGTCCATGCTGAAGAACCGCCTTAGCCCGCGAACATAACTGTCGTAATCCTTGAAGATGAAAAGATTGATCGTGTTCCCCGGGTAGGAGAGGCGGTCGAAGTAGACGTTTATCAAAGCCCTCCGGCAATAGTCGAAGACGCCGTCGATGAGGTATTCGTATTCGTCGACGTCAAGGTCGCTGGCGATGAGAAAGTTTTCGCGCTCAAGACAAACGAATTCCTCGCCGGCCGTCATCCTCAGGGTGTCGATTGTTTTGGGAATTATCGGTCTGGCCGGCGCGGCCGGAGGAATGCGGACGCGAAGCGCCTCGTTTCTCGCCCCCGATGAGCGAGAGTATTCCTCGTGCGTTTGCCGTAGATTGCCGGTAGGCCTCGATGTCTGTGCGGCGCAGCAGCGGTTGGGCAATATCGCGGCCGAGAGTATAAGGACCGCCGCCGCGAATCGTCGTGACGGCGACCGGGGCGGAGGAATAAGACCGGGCGGTTTTTTGGGTAGAAGCGTCATGGGCGCGTATCCGGGAAAAGGCGCTATGCCTGGCGACCGCATAATGCGCGATTCTTGCGAGGGGAGGATAGCTTCCCCGCAAACGCGCGGCGTGCGGCTTTCGGCACAACGCCGTATGGGTTCCGGGCGGCGAAACGCCGCCGTTCATCACCCTTACTTACCCGAATCGTTGAAGCGCTTTTGAAAAAAGGCCGTGGTTGCCGGCCCGAAAGCATGATTCCGATAATGTCCGCCGTCATCCCCGGCGGGCATACTCGGACTCGAGAAGGGCTTGTTCCGACTCGATGCGCGCGAGTTCCGTTTGGAGCCGGCGCATGTGGTTGCCGTCCTTGACGGCGGCGGGATCGAGGAAGGCGGCGTGTATCTCGCCCACGCGTTCCTCGTTTTCGATGATGCGCTTTTCAAGTTTGCCGACGCGCCAGCCGGAATAGGGATTCGCGCCGTTGGACTCGCGTCGCGGCTGTTTGGAGCGCGGCTGCCGCGCGCCGCCGCCGTCCTTCGCCGACGCTTCGCGTTCCGCCGCCGCCTCGGCGAAGCCGCCAGGGGTAATCCGCCAGGTTCCATCCTCGAGCCACAACACCCTGTCCGCGATGTCGTCGAGGAAATAGCGGTCGTGGCTGATGACGACGACCGTCCCCATGTACGCGGTGAGGGCGAGGGTCACGGCTTCGGAACTCTGGATATCCAGGTGGTTCGTCGGTTCGTCGAGGAGAAGGACATTATGGCCTTCAAGAAGAAGGCGCGTAAGCATAAGGCGTTTTTTTTCACCACCCGACAGGACGGCGATCGGTTTGTAGGCGTCGTCGCCGGAAAAGAGCATGGCGCCGAGTTTGTCGCGGCGGTCCTGATCGTCGGCGCCAAGATCGCGGTCCTGGAGATACTCGAGCGGCGTGCGCTTTTCGTCGGGGAATTCCTCGTGCTGGCCGAGGGCGCCGATCTCGACCGTCGGCCCCCATCGGCAGGTTCCGGACAGGGGAGGAAGCATCCCCAGAAGCGTCGCAAACAGGCTCGACTTGCCGGAGCCGTTGGGTCCGACGACGCCGAGCGCTTCTCCGGGCGCCAGTTCGAGGTCGAGCCCGCCGAAAAGGGTGTTGTCGGGAAAGCCGACCGTTAGATTCTTCGTTTCGAGAACAAGGTCGCCAAGACGCCTCGAGAGCCCGAGGTTAAGCACCGCCAGCCGGGACTGGTTACGCGGTTCGTCGACGAGTTCCAGCCTCGACAGCCGCTTCATCCGTGACCGCGCCTGCCTGGAGCGCGTTCCGGCGCGCCACTTGTCGATGAAGCGTTCCTCGCGCTGAAGGAATTCCCTCTGCTTCATGAACTCGCGCCATTGGGCGAGCCGCCGTTCCTCGCGGATCGCGCGCGACGTTGTATAGTCGCCCGGATAGCGGAACAACCGACCGCCTTCCAGTTCCCAGGTCGCGTTCGTGATCTGATCGAGGAAACGCCGGTCGTGGGAGACGACAATCGCCGCCGCCGGGCTGGCCCGGAGGAAGCGCTCGAGAAAGGCGATGCCGGCGAGGTCGAGATGGTTGGTCGGTTCGTCGAGAAGCCAGAGGTCTGGTTCCTCGAAGAGAAGCCGGGCCAGGGCGACGCGGCAGCGTTCGCCTCCGGACATGGAGTCGAGATCCTGGTCGAATTGGTCTTCCGCGATCCCAACGCCGCGCAGCATGGCCAACGCGCGCCGGGTCGCGGATTCGCCGCCCCCCGCATCGCGCTTCGCCTCGAGATCGGCAAGCCGCCGAAGGGCGAGATCGAGCTCGTCGCCGGACAGGTCGGCGAGCGCCTCCCGAAGGGCGTCGATGTCGTCGTCTAGTTCGCGCCAATGGCCGACCGCTTCTATCATCGCGGAACGCGGGGTCGATCCAGCTGGAAAATGCGGCGTCTGTTCAAGCCGGGCAATGCGCAAGCCCCGCCGCCGGGAAAGATCGCCCTCCGCGTCCTCCTCGCCCGCCAGCACTTTGAAAAAGGTGGTTTTCCCGCTTCCGTTCTGTCCGATGAGGCCGATCCGGTCGTCGCCGGAGAGGGTGAAGGAAACGTCCTGGAAGCAGAGTTCGGCCCCGAAGCTTTTTCTGAGGCGGTTTGCGGTCATCAACGTCATGGCTTGCCGCCGCCGCGACCGCGAGGTCCGTGGCCGCGCTTTCCTCCGAACCCGGGCTTGCCCCGGTCGGCGCGCTTAAAGCCGTCTTTACTCCGCGGCGGATTGCCGAATCCCTTGTCGTCGCGCGGCGGACCGTCAACGTTGTTCCTGTTTTTCCCGGACCGGCGTTCAGGTTTGTCAAAGCCGCCGACGGCGCGCCTGTCAGTACACCGCCCGCCGGTACGTTCAGGCCGCGCGCCCGGCGTCGATTCCGCCTCCGGGGCAAGCAGGCGGTGCTGCCTGAGCCGTTGCGCGTCGGTGCGCGCGACATGGATCGGCCTGCCGTCTAGGTCGACTTCGGCGTAGAACATGGCGGACGCCGCCGTGCCCGGCGTGGGAATGAAGCACTGCACCTGACGCGGGCGCATGTTGTGCTTCCGCAGCCAGACGCCAAGCTCGCGCATATCGTCGTCCGTCGTGCCGGGAAACGCCGACATCAGGTAGGGAATGACGTACTGTTCCTTGCCTGCTTCGGCCGAGCGCTGTGCGAACTTTTTGATGAAGTCGTCGACGCTCCTGCCGCCGGGTTTGCGCATCAGTTTGAGGACGCGCTCCGTGACGTGCTCTGGGGCGATTTTGAGCTGCCCGCCGGTGAATTCACCCGCCAGCGCCGCGAGGTATTCGTCGCATTCAAGCGCGAGGTCGTGCCGCACGCCGCTCGCGACCCGAACATGGTTGACGCCGGGAACCCGGGCGACTTCGCGGAGCATTTCGACCTGGTCCTTCTGGGCGTGGCGGAAGTGGCGGCAACGTTTTGGAAACAGGCAACTCTGGCGCGCGCATTTTCCCACGTCGCCGGCGCAGCGCGCGTTCCACATGTTGGCGCTCGGACCGCCGATGTCGGAGATGGATCCCTTCCAGTTCTTGTCCGCCGCCAGCGCCTCCACCTCGCGCAGGATGGACCGGGCGCCGCGCGACTGTATGGCGCGGCCCTGATGGAGCGCGATCGAGCAGAAGCTGCATCCGCCGGCGCAACCACGGTGCGAAAGGACGCTTTCCTTGATCATTTCCCCGGCCGGAATCGGCTCGGCGTATGACGGGTGCGAGCGCCTGGCGAACGGCAGCTCGTAGAGCCGGTCCATCTCCTCCGTCGACAGCGGCGCTTCCGGCGGCTCGTACACCACGGTGCGGCTGGCGGAACGCTGGATGAGCGCGGGGCCGCCATGCAGCATCTGGCGCTCGAAGGCGAGGGCGGTTTTGATAAGCAGGGACGCGTCCGACTCTATCGCCTCGTGCGAGGGCAGGCTTTCCGCATCCTCCGGTTCGCTGCCCGGTGAAGCCGCGTAGACGGAACCCGGCAGACGCTCGCGCGCCGCCGCTTCCGCCGGCCTGCGGCGCTGAACGTCAGAGGAAAACAAACGCGCGAAGGCGAGGATCGAGCGCTCCGCCATGCCGTAGAGAAGAACGTCCGGCTTGGCGTCGAGCAGCGCCGAGCGGCGCAGTCCGTTGTCCCAGAAATCATAATGCGTGGCACGGCGCATGGACGCCTCGACGCCGCCGAGAACGACCGGGATCCCCGGAAAGGCGCGCCGGACAAGCCCGGTGTACGCGAGACTCGCGCGGTTCGGCCTCAGGCCAGTTTTGCCGCCGGGCGAATAGGCGTCGTCGCCGCGCTTCCTTCTGAAAGCGGTGTAATGGGCCACGAGGGAGTCGAGCGCCCCGGCCGTGACGCCGACCATGACGCGCGGCTTTCCCATGACGAGAAGGCTTTCCGGTGTTGTCCAATCCGGCTGGGCGACGATGCCGGTGCGGAATCCGTGTTCCACGAGCCAACGGCCGAGGAGGGCCGCACCGTGAATATGGCTGTCGAGATACGCGTCCCCGGAAACAAGAAGCACATCCAACTCGTCCCAGCCGAGTCGGTCCATCTCTTTGCGGGTCATGGGCAAAAATTCCGGGTGTCGCACCGATATCCCCTGGTAAAAGAAAACCGGAGCCCGCCTTTACGGGCTCCGAAGACATTATACCTCTTTTGCGTCGCCGGAGAACGACAATCCGCCGAAAAAGGTTTGGCGGGAGGCGCTTGAGCTGTATCAGATCAAGGTGAGGATCGATTGCGCGATTTCGCGCCCCGAACTCGGTTTCGCGGTCTCGCGCATGGCAGAGGCCATGGCGCTTCGGCGTTTTTCATCGCGCCAGAGCGAGACGACGAGCGGCGCGAAGGTGTCCGGCGACGCCGTCGTCTCCTCGTAGGAGACGGCGGCGCCGGAAAGGGAGAGGGAAAGCGCGTTCAGGCGTTGATGGTCGTCCATCGCCGAGGGCAGGGGAACCAGCACCGCCGGCAGGCCGGCGGCGGCGAACTCGGCCAGGCTGACCGCTCCCGATCTGGCGACGACGAGGCGCGAGCGGCGGTACAACTCGTCCATCTGGTTATGAAAACCGTACACCTCCGCCGCGACGCCCACCGTCGCGTAGGCTGCGCGGATGGAGTTTTCGTGGGCGGGGCCGGCGACATGAATGAGCACGCAGCCGGTTTCGCCGACGATGCGGCGCGCCGCACCGGCGACGATCTCATTGAGGCGTTTGGCGCCCTGGCTGCCACCCATGACGAGTATGGCATCGCCGTGCACCGGCGGTTCGGCTGCCAGGCGCTGGAACGGCATCCGTAGCGGCGAACCGCTGTGATGGAACGTCGCCGGGGAGTTTCGGAAGTATTGCCGCGCCTCCTCGAATTGCGAGTGGATCTGTTGAGCCCATCCGGACAGCAGCCTGTTGACGCGCCCCGGAACCGTGTTCTGTTCGAGTATGACCAGGGGAATCCGGAGAACGCGCGCCACCATTCCGGGCGCCGCGGCGGCGTATCCGCCCAGCGCGACCACGAGGTCGGGGCGAGACTTGCTGAACAGTCCATACGCCTGCGCGAGGGCGAGGGCGAATTTCGGCGCGTTCAGGGGCCGACGCCACGACAGCGGCGACCCGCGCCCGGCGGCGAGCAGCTTGAGGGTGTACCCGGTGCCCCAGAGAAGCTCCCGGTCCAATCCCTCGTTCGTTCCGAGAAAGCCTATCTCCGCATCCTGGGCGAGGAGTTGAATGTCTTCGGCGAGGGCGAGACCGGGCAGGAGGTGTCCGCCGGTTCCGCCGCCAGCCAACCAGATTTTCATACGCTTATGCCCTCCGTCCCGGGCGAATCGTAAAACGCCGGCCTGGGCCGGTACTTCGCGACCGGTCCGGTGAACCGCGATTGCTCGGGGACGACGACGCCCCGCGTGACGCTGACCACCAGTCCGGTCATCGAATAAAACACCACCAAACCGGAACCGCCGAACGAGACAAACGGCAGGGAGATGCCTTTGGGGGGCAGAATGCCTGTGACCACGCCGATGTTGAAAACGGCCTGGCCGCCGATGAAGGCGGTGACGCCGAAAGCTAAAAGCGCCCCGAATCTGTCCGGAGCGTGTCGAGCGATGGACAGTCCCTGCCAGACCACGATGACGAATAATGTAATCAACGACAGGGTTCCGATCAAGCCCGTTTCCTGGCCGATCATGGCGAAGATAAAGTCGGTGTGGGCCTCGGGGAGGTAATCGAGTTTGGCCGGACCTTGCCCGAGCCCCATTCCCCAGACGCCGCCGCTGCCGATCGCGAGCTTGCTGACGTTGGTGTGGAACGCTTCTCCGGCCATCCAGTCCTCGATGCGGCGGCTGATATGGTCGAAGCGGGTGTAGCCGTACCAGAGTGCGGCGGGAACGGCGGGAAGGAGCAGGAGAAGAAGCTGCCAGACGCGCACGCCGCCGGCGAGCATGAGCGCGACAAGCGCCGCGCCGATAAGCGCCGCCGTGCCGAAGTCGGGTTCGATCGCCACCAGGCAAACGGCGATTCCGACGAGGCCGCACAGTGGAATCACGTGCCGGAAAAGGCGCGGCCTGCCGTCCGGCGCCATTTTGACCAGCAGCGCCGAAACAGCCATCACCATGGCGATTTTGGCCAGTTCGGAAGGCTGCGCGTTCATGCCCTCGATCCGGAACCAGCGGTTGGCGCCGTTGACCCTGGTTCCGAGGGGCGTCAGGACGAGGGCGAGGAGGAGGTAGGAACCGCCGAGGACGGGCAGCCAGAGCATTTGCCATATCCTGTACGGCGTGGCGCTCAGGACCGTCATGGCGATGACCGCCGCCGCAAGCCACCAGAGCTGGTTCCTCGCGTACGACATCTCCCAGCCGCCGCCCCTGGCGGCACGTATGGCGCTCGCGGAATAGACCATGACCAGGCCGAACCCGGATAGGGCGAATACGGCCATGAGCAGTTTTGTGCGTTGCCAAGCGAGGTATCCCTTTTCGAAAAGGGCTTCCTCGCGGGTTAACTCCGTCATTCTGTCTTCTCCCCGGGGCATGCCCGTGGGGGAAAATGCGTCAATGCATTTTCAGCAGCCCTAAGGACATTATCGACAGGATGACGCCGACAATCCACAATCTCACGACGACCTGGTTTTCTTTCCAGCCGCTGTATTCGAGGTGGTGGTGGAACGGGGCGATTTTGAACAGGCGTTTATGGAACAGGCGGAAGCTGCCCACCTGGAGGATGACGGACAACGCCTCCCAGACGAAAATACCTCCGGCGACGATAAGGGTCAGTTCGTGCTTGGTGACTATGGCGAGAAACGCGATGACGCCGCCGAGGGCGAGGCTTCCGGTGTCTCCCATGAATACCCTCGCCGGATTGGCGTTGAACCAGAGGAAGCCCATCAAACCGCCGGCGAGCGCGGCGCCGAAGATGGACAGCTCCCCGACGCCCGGAACCATGGGGATGCGGAAGAAGGCGCAGGTCATGGCGTTGCCGACCAGGTAGCAGAGAAGACCATAGGTCATTGTAACCATGCCGGTGCAGCCGGAGGCAAGGCCGTCAAGGCCGTCCGTGAGATTCACCGCGTTCGAACAGGCGACGATGATGAGCATGGCGAACAGCCAATACCCGACGCCGAGATCCTGGTTGACTTCGCTCCACTTGGTGAACGGTATGACGAGGCGCGTCGGCGGGATGATGTTGCGGGAGTTCGTGACCGCTTCGAAATCCGCCTCGCGATCGCCCGCAGGAACGGCGGTCATGCCGAACCACCCCTGTTCAGAGCCGATGTAGAGGAGGAGGACGGTCGCGAGCGCGAGCCCGACCTCGCCGAGAAGCTTGTGTCGCTTGATAAGCCCCTTTCTGCCCCAGCCCCGCAGTTTCCAGTAGTCGTCGAGAAAGCCGAGAGCGGCGAAGCCGATGAACACGAACTGGCCGACCCAGACGAGCGGATTCGCCGGGTCGCAGCACAGGAACACGGTGAATGACACGGCGGCGACAAGAAACAGTCCGCCCATCGTCGGCGTGCCTTTTTTCACGTCGTGCAACTCCTGAAGGCGGAGGGCGTCGGGTTTTTCCACATCCTCGACCGCTTTTCGCAATTTCATCCGTCTGATAAAAACGGGACCGAGCACAAGCGCGACGAGAAAGGCGAGGATCACGGCAAGCGCGGCGCGGGCGGTGATGCTCTCAAGGATACGCAACGGGCCGAACCATTCGGCGAGGGCGAAGTAGCGAAGCAAGACTCTTCTCCGGGGATGGCGGGGAATCGCCTGGCGATTCCGGCCGGAACCTATTTCGGCTCCCAATCGTGCAGTTCGTTGACAATGTTTTCCATTTTCATGCCCCGGGAGCCCTTGACGAGCACCCAATCCCCCGGTTGAAGGTAGTCTTTCAAGTACATGAGAAGGGAGTTCTGCGACGGGAAGTGCCGGACCATGATGTGGGCGTTGGACTGCGCGGACTCGGCCATCGCCACCGTCTCCGTGCCGAAAGCCAGCAGCGCGTCGATGCCGGCCATACCCGCGATCAAACCGGCCTCGCGATGCAATTTCCTGCTTTCCGGCCCGAGTTCAAGCATATCCCCGACGACCGCCACTTTCCTGCCGTTTGGCAGGTCCATGAATATTTCCAGGGCGGCTCTGAGGGAATCGGGGTTGGAATTGTACGTGTCGTTGACGATTTTCAATCCACCCGGGACGTGCTGGATCTGCTGTCTGCCCGCCACAGGCTTGACGTGGAGCGCGGCCGTCGCCGCTTCCTCGAGGGTGATGCCGAGGTGACGCGCCGCGAGCGCGGCGGCGAGGAAGTTCCGCACATTGTGCTTACCCAGGAGGGGCAGGCGGACTTCGAGGCCGTTCACCGAAAAGGTCGATCCCGCTTCCGACAGGCGGATGTTTTCCGCCACGGCGTCGGCTTTCCCGGACAGGGCGAAGGTCGCAGCGCGATGGAGAACCGCACTCGCGAGAATGTCGGCATTCCTGTCGTCGGCGGGATAGACGGCCAGTCCATCCTGCGGAAGCCAGCCGAAAATGTCCGCCTTTTCCTTGGCTACGGCCTGCGACGAACCGAACCCCTCAAGGTGGGACGAACCGGTGGAAGTGACGATGCCTATCGTCGGCACGAGAATTTCCCGAAGGCGTGCGATTTCCCCGGGATGATTGGTGCCGAGTTCCATTACGGCGACGCCGGCGCCGTCAGGTTCCGACAGCATGGAAAGGGGAAGGCCGATGAAGTTGTTCCAGTTGCGTTTGGAAGTGCGGACCTTCCATTTCGTCTGAAGGATGAGGGAGAGGATTTCGCGCGTCGTCGTTTTTCCGTTGGAGCCGGTTACGCCGACCCAGGGAATGAGCGGCGGCCGCCAACGATAGCCGTGGGCGATCTGGCCAAGCCCTTTCAGGGAGTCGCGCACCTTGATGAACGGCATGCCGGGAGGGGTGAATCCCGCCTTCCGGACTAGAGCGGCCGGCGCGCCCTGCGCCGCGGCATGGCGAATGAATTTGTGGCCGTCCACGTTCAGGCCGGAGATGGCGATGAACAATTGCCCGGCTTCGATGGTGCGCGAATCCGTGGAAATGCCGGTTACCGTCACGTTCTTGGCCGTGGGCGGCTGCACAGAGCCTCTGCACCAGCGGGCGATTTCCTCAAGCGTCAGTTTCATGCCGTCTCCCCTTCGCGCCCGTATCGGCGAAAAGCGTCCCTGACAAGCTCCCGGTCGTCAAGATGAATTTTCGTGTGGCCGAGTATCTGATAGTCTTCATGACCCTTTCCCGCAACCAGGACGACGTCCCCCGGTCGGGCCAGGGAGATCGCCAGGTCGACCGCCTTGGCGCGGTCCGGTTCGATCCGTATCGGTTCGAGGTTGCTGAAGCCGGTTTTTACTTCCTCGATGATGGCGAGCGGATCCTCCGTGCGCGGATTGTCGGAGGTGACGACGACCAAATCGGAACCCTCTTCCGCCGCCCGCGCCATGAGGGGGCGCTTGCCCCGGTCGCGGTCGCCGCCGCAGCCGAAGACGGTGATCAGTCCGCCCATGCCCATAAGCGGACGAAGAACGCTCAGGGCGGAGCGGAGCGCGCCATCCGTATGCGAATAGTCGACAAAGGCGGTGACTCCGTCCGGCGACGCGATGCGTTCCAGCCTCCCCGCCACCACAGGCATGCCGGCCAAGGCGGTGCGCAGGCCATCCCGGTCGATGCCGAGGGCGGTTAACGTCAGCAGCGCGCCGACCGCGTTCTGGACGTTGTGCATTCCGACAAGGGGAATGAAATATTCGCCAGACAATCCCCCGCCTTCGGCCCGGAAGGTTTGCCCCTTCAGATCGGAGGAAAGAATTTCCACCGCCGTTTCGTCGTCCGCCGCCGATGCGCCCGGCGCGAGAGAGTATCCGAGGAAGCGCGCAACCACCTCTTCCCGCACCCTGGCGGCATGCGGGTCGTCGAGGTTGACGACCGCGACCGCGCTTTCGTCAAGCTCGCGGAAGAGGATGCGCTTGGCTTCAAGATACCCGTCCATATCCGGATGGTAATCGAGGTGATCCCTGGTGAGATTGGTGAAAACCGCCGCCTTGAAGCGGTGCGGCCAGACGCGCCGTTGTTCGAGGGCGTGCGACGACACCTCCACGGCGGCGGCCGTGCAGCCGTGTTCCGCCATGTCGGCGAGATATCTCGTGAAGGTGACGGCGTCGGGGGTGGTGAGAGGCGCCGGGACGGCTTCGCGGCCGTCGTCGTATTCGATGGTGCCCAACATCCCGCAGCGCTGGCTGTTCAAGTTGAGCAGATGGCGCAGAAGATAGGCGGTCGTCGTTTTCCCGTTGGTTCCGGTGACGCCGAGGAGCGCGAGCCTTGTCGACGGATGGTTGTAAAAGGCGTCGGCCGCTTCACCGAGAGCGCGTCGGGGATCGTCCGCAAGGATGCGCGGCACTAAAAGACCGTCACCCGTTCCCGTTCGAGTCAACACTGCCGCCGCGCCCTTTTCGATCGCATCGGCGGCGTACTTCAAGCCGTCGTCCGCGGAACCGGGGATGGCGGCGAAAAGGCAACCTGGCTCCGCTTCGCGACTGTCGGAAGCTATCGAGAGGATTTCCGCGCCGCCGTCGCCGACGAGCGCCGCGTTTTCGACTTGTCTCGCGATCTCCTTCAACAGCATGTCGCATCCTCCATAGCCGCCGATTGTGCGCGGGCGCGCGCATGTCTCCGACTTTCAGGCGCATCCAAACCCA
>JAIRTL010000020.1 GCA_031254915.1 Planctomycetota bacterium | reverse complement strand
GGACGCCGTCATGGAGCATCCCGTAAGAAAGCAGTTTCGCGAAGACCTTCGCCTCGCAGGTCTGGGGGATAGTTCCCAGGACCGCCTATCTGGAAGCGATCGATCTATTCTTCAGGCGCACCTGGCTCAAGCCGGGAGAGGTCGCCGAAGGAGACTTTGTCGATTACATCAAATTCCTTCATGAGTCGAAAGCGGCTAGGGGGACGTTCAGGATCGCCCGTCACGGCATCGCCTTCTTCTTCAAAAACACCCTTGGTCGGGACTGGCCCATTTTTAAAAAAGCTGCGTGCTCCAAGACAGAAAAGACTTCCTCAAGCCCTTCCTCACCGCGACTGCCTGAAGCTTATCCAGGCAATTCCGCGCATATGCAGCTGGGTGATCGCGGAAAAGAGGACGCGACGGGAAATCCAGCGGATATATCGCGAAAGCTTACTCCGCTCGAAGGCAGGTTCCGCCGGGCACAGCTCCAATAATTACCGTTGACATCGGAACCATTTTTGCTGTTAATTATGATATACTCAAGCCATGAAGGCTTGCATCAATGCCATGTCGGGGAAGGATGCCCGGCATATGACAGACTGAACCCATGGCGTCGCCGCCTGAAGGCGTTGTATTCCAATGCTATCCATACACAAGAACCCATGAAGGGCATGAAGGCATTTTTCTTCGCGCCCGCAAGGGTGTTTTGCCAATGAGCAGGAAAGGACTTGATATGCGGTATTTCTGTCTTGCGACAGCCATCCTTGTATTAGGATTCGCCAGTACGGCAATGGCTCATTTTGGTATGGCAATCCCGACGACGCCAGTGGTCGAGGATCAGGACGAAGCGACCGTAACAGTGGAATTGTCATTTAGCCACCCGATGGAAATGGCCGGTATGTCCTTGGCCAAGCCAAAGTCCGTTCATGTGGTTGTCGATGGGGTGGCCGAAGACATATCTTCAACTCTTCAATCCGCCAAGGTGATGGAGCATGACGCCTGGAGCGTGCGGTACACGGTCAAAAGGCCGGGCGTGTATGCGTTTGTCATGGAACCGGAACCGTATTGGGAGCCGGCTGAAGACTGTTTTATTATCCATTACACCAAGACATATGTGGCCGCGTTCGGGGAGGAGGAAGGTTGGGATGTACCCGTGGGCCTGAAAACCGAGATCGTTCCGCTGACCAGGCCCTTCGGCAACTACGCAGGGAACGTGTTTCAAGGCCGGGTTATGCTTGACGGCCAGCCGGTGCCCAATGCCGAGGTTGAAGTCGAATATTACAATCGGGACGGCAAATATGCCGCGCCCAACGAGTACATGGTCACTCAAGTGATAAAGGCCGACGATAATGGCGTATTCACCTACGGGATTCCCTTCGCCGGATGGTGGGGCTTTGCCGCGCTCACTACATCCGGGGAACAGATGAACCGTGAAGGCGAAGACAAAAATGTCGAACTCGGCGCGGTTCTCTGGATGGAGTTTGTTTCGCCCGCATCAAAGTAAAACAGAATCGTTCACGGGGGGGGGGAGCGAATCGCCATCCCTCGTGTTCGTTCTTATGCTTATGCAGAGGTATTGTAATGCATGTCTCCGAAGGAGTTCTTTCACCGGCGGTCATAGGCGGCGGCATTGTGTTTACTGCCATCGGGACGGGTATTGGTTTGAGAAAGGCCGATTACTCCCGCCTCACCACGACGGCCGTTTTGTCATCGGTATTTTTTGTGGGCTCCCTGGTGCATGTTCCCCTTGGGCCTGCCAGCGTTCACTTGGTCCTCAATGGGTTGATAGGACTTTTTCTCGGCTGGGTGGCTTTTCCCGCCCTGCTTACAGCATTGTCGTTGCAGGCAATCCTGTTTGGGTTTGGCGGTATCGCCGTACTTGGGGTGAATGTTTTCGACATGACTTTCCCGGCGGTCGTTTGTCATTACGCCTTCCGCGGCTTTCTTGTCGAATCAAACGCGCTCCGCGTGGTTGGAGGATTCTGTTGCGGGGCGTTGTCCGTGGCCGGGGCGGCGCTGTGTACCGCGCTGGCCCTGGGCTTTACTGATGAGGGATTTTTGACATCCGCCAAAATTCTCTTTTTGGCCCATATTCCTGTGATGGTGGTGGAAGGCATCGTTACCGCCTTGGCTGTTGCCTTTGTATTTAAAAGCCGCCCGGAACTGTTGCGATTCACTGATGCCCCTGTGCCGGAGGCTTCGTCGTGAAGTGTTTTTCGCTTTTACTCGCTTCCATTGCAGTCCTCCTTTCTTTTTCCGGTGAAGCTCTGGCTCATAAGGTCAATGTTTTCGCTTTTATTGACGGTGATGAAATACAAGTGGAATGCAGTTTCAGTCGAAGCCAGAAGGTCAGGAACGGCAAACTGATCATCACCGATCTGGAAACCGGCGATGTCGTTCATGAGGGCGTCACAGACGAACGCGGCCTGTTCAGATTCCGCCCGCCCGATGCATTCCTCGCAACTGGTCACGGCCTGAATATTCGTCTCCTGGCCGGAGAAGGTCACCGGGACGACTGGAAAGTCACTCCGGAGGAATTGCGTTCACTGTCCATGGACAGTCGAAGCAAGCCGGCATCGCGGACCCAAACAACGTGGAAAACAGCACAGCCGGAGAAGGCGGAGAATTCCGGAGAAGCGAAGAAGGCGGGACAATTGACCGGCATGGACACGGCGGATTTGGAAGTCGCCATCGGCAGGGTACTGGACGAAAAGCTGTTTTCTGTCAAGCAAGCCCTCGCCCGGCAACAAAAGGACGAGCCGGGACTACGTGACATTGTGGGTGGAATCGGCTGGATTCTCGGATTGCTGGGTTTGGCGACATACATGAAACACAGGCATCGAACATAATTATGATTGCCGAACATATCCGGAAGCCTTCCCTATTCCAGAAGCGGGATCCGAGGACGTTGCTTGTCGCGGCCACTTGCGCGGCTTTTTGCTTTTCCTTCATGCGGAACCTCATTCCATCCTGTTTGTGCCTCGCTTTCGCGCTGCTTCTGGCGGCCGTCAGCGGCCTTCACGCTCGTTCATTGATAAAGCGTCTTGCCGTGGCGAATGTTTTTATTCTGTTTATTTGGCTGACTGTTCCGCTCACCATGCCCGGTGAAAGTCTTGCCACCTTCGGCCCATTGACTTGGAGCAGGGTGGGCATCCGGCTGGCGGCATTGGTCACCCTCAAATGCAACGCCATTCTCCTGGCGGTTTTCTCTCTGGTGGCCGGAATCGGTCTTTCCCGCATCGGGTGCGCTTTGGAACAATTGCACGTGCCTGCCAAATTGGTGTTTTTATTTCTTTTCACATGCCGGTATATCCATGTCATTGGCGAAGAATGGCAACGACTGCAAACGGCGGCAAAACTGCGCGGGTTTGTTCCCCGCAATTCGTTCCATACGTACAAAACCATAGCCGACATGCTTGGGCTCACTTTTATCAATGCGGTCGACCGCTCGCGGAGGATATACGAGGCCATGCTCCTGCGCGGCTTCAACGGAACATTTAACACCGTCGCCGAGTTGCGGCGCACATCCGCCGACGTCTGGTTTTTACTCTTGTTCTTTGCCGCCGTTGGGAGCATCCTGTTTTTGGACCGCCATCTGAAATGAACTTATGGACAGACCTTCGATTTTTACACTCGAACACATCACCTTCGCCTACCCCGAGAGACCTGTACTGTTTCAGGATCTTGGCTTTTCTTTGCGCGAAGGAGAACATATTGGATTGCATGGACCCAATGGCTGCGGGAAAACAACGTTTCTCCGCCTCGTCATGGGTTTGGAAACACCGCAAAGCGGAAGGATTCTTTATCAAGGGGAACTGGTGGACAATGGAGCGGCGTTGCACAGGATGCGGTGCGGCATCGGCTTTGTCATGCAAAACAGCGATGATCAGCTGTTTTCCGCAACCGTTCTGGAAGATGTGGCGTTTGGCCCGTTCAATCTCGGTCTGAAGCGCCGGCAAGCCAAGGACAGGGCGATGGAAACATTGGAACGGATGGAACTGGAAAACCTTGCCGACAGGGCGACGCACCGGTTGTCCGCCGGTGAAAAGAAAATGGTGTCGATCGCCTCCATGCTTTCCATGCGGCCTCACGCCCTGCTGCTTGATGAACCCACCTCGTCGCTGGACGACAATGCTCGAAACAGGATAATCGGTATCCTTCAAAAAGAGGTGCAGGCAAGGATCATTGTATCGCACGATAAAAACGTCCTTGGACAGACCGCATCGACCTTTATCCGCATCAATGGTTCAGGCGGCATCGATGCGCTGCCATCCGCCTTCTCACAAGTAGTTGGGTGCCATGAGGCACGTCTGGTGCGTGATGGCGCGACTCGAAGCAAATTATGCCGATAGCAGTCAAACGGGATCAATTGTGGTAAGGGCCAATCCAAAATTAACCTGTTATCTCGGTGGACAGCAAGAAGAAGGAGCTTGCCGGAAGCCACAAGAACGGCGGGCGAAAATGGCGACGCAAGGGACAGGCTCCGAAGGCTCAAACACATGATTTTCCCGATCCCGACATTCCCCAGGCATTTCCCTGCGGCGTGTATGACCTGCCCTGCAATGAAGTCAATGTCGGCTCCGACCACGACGCTTCCCAGTTTGCGGTTTCGTCCATCCGGGCATGGTGGAATGAAGTTGGCGGCAACGCGTATCCGCATGCGCGGCGCATTCAAATCATGGCCGACAGCGGCGGTTCGAATGGTTACAGGCGCATCCTGTGGAAATGGGAATTGCAATGTTTGGCCGACGAGACGGCTTTCCCGGTCCGCGTCTGTCGCTTTCCCCCGGGTACAAGCAAATGGAACAAGGTCGAACACCGCTTGTTTTCCTTCATCAGCCAGAATTGGCGGGGCGAGCCATTGACCAGCTATGAGACGATAGTGAAGTTGATCGCAAGCACCATCACGAAAGCGGGGTTGAAGGTCCATTGCCAACTGGACACGAACAAATACCCGCTCAAGAAAAAGATCGGCGCCCAAGAGGCGAAAGGCATTAGGCTTTTTCCCGGCAAATTCCATGGCGAATGGAACGACGAACTCAAACCGGGAATAGAATCCAAGTTGTAAATGTTATTTTGGGCAGATCCTCAACGACTATGCAAAACCGCAAACCGAACCAACTCCGTCCGGCGGCGATTGAGACCGGCGTGTCCATGCACGCCGAGGGATCGGCATTGATCGCGATGGGGAATACCCGCGTCCTCTGTACCGCCAGCGTCGAGGACCGCCTTCCCGAGTGGTTGCGCGGCAAGGGAAGGGGTTGGGTGACGGCGGAATACGGCATGCTCCCCCGGTCGACGTCGACCCGGGTGCGGCGCGAACGCGATTCGACCTCGTCGCGTTCTCTTGAAATCAGCCGCCTTATCGGCCGTTCCCTGCGGGCGGCGGTGAATCTGGAAGCGCTTGGCGAGTGGAAAATAACCGTGGACTGCGACGTCCTCCAGGCGGACGGCGGCACCAGGACGGCATCGATCACGGGCGGCATGGTCGCGCTCGAGTTGGCGCTTCGCGGACTTCGCGACTCCGGCCAAATCGGGAAGAATCCTGTCATAAGCCGGGTCGCGGCGGTGAGCGTCGGCATGGTGGACGGCGTTTTGCAACTTGACCTCGACTACGCCCTCGACTCGCGCGCCGAAATGGACATGAACGTCGTGGTGAACGCCAAAGGCGAACTTGTCGAGATCCAGGCGTCGGCGGAGAAGGGAACCGTCTCCCGCCAACGCTTCGATATGCTTCTCGATCTCGCCATGGCGGGCGCGAAAAACCTATTCGCCGTCCAGCGACAGGCGTTGGCGGCCGCGGGAAAAACAAAAACCCGTTGACAACGGCGGTTGTTAGGAATATATTTTGCGCTTTCTGGTGGACGGGGAGGCCGGCTTCGCGGTCGGCTTCGTTTTTTATTGTCAATTTATGGCGTAACTGGCCGCAGTCTGTTTTGCGAAGCCGAGGAAAAATCATGCCCAAAAATACGAGGAAATCGGAACGCGCCGCGCTCCTGAAGGAACGCCGCAAGGTCCGCCGCGCCAACGCGGCCAAGAAAGCGCTCAAGCGCACGACAAAGCGCGTCGCCAAGACCCATCCGCACCGCCGCACCGCCGCCCTGCGCGCGAGGAAGCGCGGCTAGGATGGCTGGTAGTGCAATCATGTTCAATAAGAAACGCCGAAGGGGGATGCCTTGCGAGAGGCATCCCCTTTTTTAGCGTTTGGCGCATTCTAGAGCGTTTTTACCTTGTATTTGCACAACGTCTAGATGTGAAGTTAAAAGGCTCTTGCACAGTCGAGGGAATCACAATTCCGGGCCGCGCCCGGTATATTACTTCACACTTCCTACTTTGGCCTTTTGGAAGCCGGTTTTTCATATTCCACCGCAACGCGCGCCCGGTTTTGGTCGATAAGACAAGTACGGGATCTCGTCTCGAACCTCCGGGGATATATGGCATGAAAACCGTACACCGATTCGCATTGGCCGTCATCCTCCTTTTCGCCGCCGGATTCGCATCCGCCGGCGAACTCCGTGACGGCATCTATATATCGGGTCGCGAGTATGTCGTGACCATATCCCCGGCCGACGAGGAAAGCAGAAACGCGGAGAACGCGGATCTTTACTCTCGACGCGGTCCGGATGCCGCCTGGACCAATCTCGGACCGTCCGAAAAACTGACGCTCCCCGACGGGACGGTGCAGTTCCTCAAACTGGTGAACGTCGACGCCGATGGCGTCTACCACTATACAAGCCGGCCGGTGGTCGGCGGCGAAGTCTCCCTGCCTCCCACTCCGGAATCGCCCGCGCAGGCGGTGGTGATCGTCGACACCATTCCCCCAAAAGCCGAAATCACCCGTCCGGCGGAGCCGGCGCGCGGAACCGCCGGGGAATCGCTGGAGATCGCCTGGGTGGCGATAGACGAGAATCTCGAGGAATACCCCGCGACCCTCCAGTGGTCCGCCGACGGCGGCGAAACTTGGCGTCGTCTCGCCGACAACCTGCTGCCGGCGGGCGAAATGATCTGGCGTCCGCCGACGGGGTTGAAAGGGCAGGCGGCGCTTCGCCTCGCCGCCGTCGACAAGGCCGGCAACGCAGGTACAGCCGTCAGGCTGGTCGAAATCGAACCCGCCGTCGCGGTCATGGACGCGCCTGTCGTTCCCGAGACGCCGGAGCGGGTCGTTCCGAAGCGGCCTGAAAAACCCGACCGGGCAAAGGAGCCCGACGGTCCGAAGCTGGACAAGAACCGTTCCTGGCTCTATTACCTCATGGCGGTGAACCTTATGCGCCAGAACAAGCCGCGCGAAGCGTTGCGCTATTACTGGCTGTCGGTGCGCGAGGATCCCGACTTCATCAACGCCTGGGCCGACATCGGCCTCGCCTACATCGACGTCGGCGCCTACAAGACGGCCCGCGACGTCGTCGGCAAGACCCGCGCAAAAGCGCCCGACCGGGTCGACCTCATGCATCTCATGGGCGAGACCTACCACGCCGAGGCGATGGAGCTTCTGGCCAGGGCGCGCACCACGGAGGACAGGATCGAAGCGAAGCAACTGATCGACAACGCGGTCGCGTGGTACGGCAGGGCGCTCGAGGAGGCGTCGGACGAATGGCGGCTCGCGGAGCAGGCGCCGAGCTTCTACCGGCTGGGCGAAATCTGCTATTACGTGAATTTCGATCGCGACGGCGCGCGCGCCTACTGGCGGAAGATTCTCGATCTGCACACGCCGGAACCGAACCCGGATCTCAAAATGTGGGCGACGCCGCCGGAATGGGAAAAGGCGAACCTCCGCTATCAGCGCTACACCTATATGCGCGTCAACCTCGACGCCTGGCAGAACTGGGCCAGAGGCTACCTCGAGCAACTCGACGCCCGCGAACGGGCGGGCATCGTCGATCTCATGCCGGCGCAACGCGTCGGCGCGGCGTCGCGCGCCGCCGTCGGCGGCCCCGACGTCATGCTGCCGCCCGGCGCCGACAGGTCGCTTTTCTCTCTTCCCGAGGACTTCCCGACCAGTCGCACCGACATGCCGACCGCGACCGGGACCGCTTCCGGCGGCGCGATGCGGCGCGACAATCCCGCCGCGGCCGGTTATTCCTTCTATGCGCCGAAGGAACGTCCGCCGTCCAATCCGCCCGCGCGCGGCAGCCGGTCGAGCGGTTCGCGCCCATCGATGTTCTCCGGCCTCCCGGAGCGGCCCGCTCCCGAACCGGTCGATCCCTACGACTTCCCCGGACGCGGGCGCGGCGTCGCGCCGTGGAGCGGCGGTCTTCCGTACGGCGACAAACCGGTCGAGAACTGGTGATCCGTCGCCGCTTTCTCTCCGGATAGCCGTCAAACCGCGCCAACCGGCGAATGGCGACATTTCGCCGGTTTATTGTCTTGACAGGCGCGGGCAATTGGGGAATTGTTTATCCATCGCATGGCTGTTGCCGACACTTTCGACCATAGAGCAAAGGAGCATCGAACCATGGCCAAGAAAACTATCCGCGACGTCGATGTGAACGGGAAGCGCGCGCTCATGCGCGTCGATTTCAATGTGCCGCTCAAGGACGGCAAGGTCGCGGACGCAACCCGCATCGAGGCGGCGTTGCCTTCCATCCGCTACGTGCTCGAGCACGGCGGCAAGCTGATTCTCATGTCCCATCTTGGCCGCCCGAAGGGCCAGCCCTCCGCCGAGTTCTCGCTCAAGCCGGCGGCCCTGAAGCTCGCGGACTATCTCGGCCAGCCCGTGCCGCTGGCGCCGGACTGCGTCGGCGCGCAGGCGAAGGCGATGGTGGACGCGTTGAAGCCGGGCGAGGCGATGATGCTTGAAAACGTCCGCTTCCGCCCGGAGGAGGAGCTTCTCAACAAGTACGCCAAGCAGGACGACGAGACCAAGGCGAAGATCGACGACTTCACAAAGGAGCTGGCGAGCTTCGGCGACATCTACGTCAACGACGCCTTCGGCACCGCGCACCGCGCCCACGCCTCCACCCAGGGCGTGACCAAATACATCGGGACGAACGTCGCCGGCTTCCTCATGGAGAAGGAAGTCAAATATTTCGGCGACACCCTCGCCGCGCCGGAGCGCCCGTTCCTCGCCATTCTCGGCGGCGCGAAAGTGTCCGACAAGGTCCTGGTGATCGAGAACCTGCTTGAGAAGGTCGACGCCCTCATCATCGGCGGCGCGATGGCGTACACGCTCATGAAGGCGGCGGGCGAGAAGGTTGGCATTTCCCGCGTCGAGGAGGACAAGCTCGACCTCGCCAAGGATGTGCTTGAAAAGGCGGAGGCGAAGACAGTCAAGCTTCTGCTGCCTGTCGACCACGTCTGCGCCCGCAAGTTCGACATCGACCAACCGGACGGCACCTTCGACATCATCCCCGACGACATGATGGGTCTCGACATCGGTCCGAAGTCGATCAAGATTTTCACCGACGAAATCGCCAAGGCGAGGACGATCGTCTGGAACGGTCCGATGGGCGTGTTCGAGAAGCCCGCCTTCTCCACAGGCACCTTCGCCCTTTGCCGCGCCATCGCGGAGAATGAGGCGGCGGTCTCCATCATCGGCGGCGGCGACTCGGTGAGCGCCGTGAACAAGTCCGGACTCGCCGACAAGATGACCCACATCTCCACCGGCGGCGGCGCGTCCCTCGAGTTCCTCGAAGGCAAGGTGCTGCCCGGCGTCGCCGCGCTCGACGACGCCTGATCGCGGTGTCCGCCGTCGCGGAAACGAAGCGGAAATCGCAGAAATATGTCGTTTACGGACCGGAGTTGTGATTCCCTCAACTATGCGCGGCCATGAAATGGCCAAGGGAAAACAGCTGTGGAACGGGGCAACCCCCAACCCGCATTTTCACAATTTCGAGCCGCACACAGTATACAAAGCGGGGAGGCCAGGCTCCGGTCTCCCCGTTCTTATAAGAACCTATCCGCATAGGGCGAGATGGTTATTGTACCCCATTATTTTCCAGTGAGTTCATCCCGAAAATCGTCCGAGCGGAAGAGCGTGTTCCATACGGGCGTCCGTCCGTCAGCGGCCGGATAGCCGCCGAGGTCGCGGAAGCTGCAGGCACCGTCGAGGTCGATTTTCCGCTTTCCCGCCATGTCTATTTTCCCTTCTTCCCCGCGACGAGGATATGCTTCAGATACTGTCCGGTCTGGCTTTTCGGGTTCGCGGCGACGGACTCCGGCGTGCCTGCGGCGACGATCGCGCCGCCGTTGTCGCCGCCCTCCGGGCCGAGATCGATGATCCAGTCCGCCGATTTGACGACGTCGAGGTTGTGCTCGATCACGATCACGGTGTTGCCGAGGTCGACAAGGCGCGCCAGAACGTCGAGAAGGCGCCGGATGTCGGCGAAGTGCAGGCCGGTCGTGGGTTCGTCGAGGACGTAAATCGTGCTTCCGGTCGCGCGCCGCGACAGTTCCGTCGCCAGTTTGACGCGTTGCGCCTCGCCGCCCGAGAGCGTGGTGCTGCTTTGCCCGAGGGTGACGTAGCCGAGGCCGACGTCGACCAGCGTCTGGAGCCCGTCGCGGAGCGGGGGGATGTTTTTGAAAAACTCAAGCGCCTCCTCGATCGGCATGGCGAGAACCTCGGCGATGTTCTTCCCCTTGTAGCGCACCTCGAGCGTTTCCCGGTTATAGCGCGTCCCCCGGCACTGCTCGCATTCGACGAAGACGTCCGGAAGAAAGTGCATCTCGATCTTTATGAGTCCAGCGCCTTGGCAATGTTCGCAGCGGCCGCCCTTGACGTTGAAGCTGAAGCGCCCCGGCATGTAGCCGCGCACCTTCGCCTCCGCCGTCTGCGCGAAGAGTTTTCGCACGTCGTCGAAAACGCCCGTATACGTCGCCGGATTCGAGCGCGGCGTCTTCCCGATCGGGGACTGGTCGATCTCCACCACCTTGTCGATGTTGTCGAGCCCTGTGAGCCGGTCGTATGGGGCGGGCTTCGCGCGCGAACCGTTCACGTGGCGGAGGAGGGCGCGGCACAGGGTCTGGGTGACGAGGGTGGACTTGCCCGAACCGGACACGCCCGTGACGCAGGTGAAGCAGCCGAGCGGGAAGGCGGCGTCGACGCTTTGCAGGTTGTTGCCGCTCGCGCCGGAAAGAACGAGGGCGCGCTTCTTGAGGTCCGCCTTGCGCCGTTTCGCCGGAACCGGAATCCGGTCGACGCCGGAAAGGTAACGCCCCGTGGGGCTGTCCGGGTCGGCCGCGACCTGGGACACCGTGCCTTCCGCGACCACCGTCCCTCCCTCGCGCCCGGCGCCCGGCCCCATGTCGATAAGGTGATCGGCGGCGCGGATGACGTCCTCGTCGTGCTCGACGACGATGATCGTGTTCCCGAGGTCGCGCATTTTTTGGAGCGTTCCGAGAAGCCGGCCGTTGTCGCGCTGATGCAGGCCGATCGTCGGCTCGTCGAGGACGTAGCACACGCCGACCAGCCCCGAACCGACCTGCGAGGCGAGGCGGATTCGCTGGTGCTCGCCGCCGGAGAGGGATGCGGTCATACGGGCTAGGGTGAGGTATTCGAGTCCCACGTCCATCATGAAGGTGAGCCGCTTCTGCACTTCGCGGCGGATCGGCGCGGCGACCGCCTCGCCCTCCACGTTCAGGGCGAGCGCGTTGATGAAGTCGAGGGCGTCGCGGGTCGACATCGAGACGATCTCGTGAATGTTGAGGCCGCCGACGCGGACAGCCAGCGCTTCCGGCCTGAGGCGCGCGCCGTGGCAGACGGGGCAGGACTGCTCCGCCATGTAGTCGTGGATCTTCTGCTTGATGTATTCGCTTTCCGTTTTGTGGAACTGCGCTTCCAGCAGCGGAATGACGCCGTCGAATCCCGGGCCGTCCTTCGGCGGCATGCCCTCGAAGCCTTTTTTCCGTGTGTCCGGATCGCCGTAAAAAAGAATGTCCTGCAGCTTTTTCGGCATCTTTTCGAACGGCTGCCTGATGTTCGCCTTGTATTTGCGGGCGAAGTCGCGGAGCACCCAGTGGTATTGGTTCGACAGGAACATGCCGCCCTTGCGCGACACCTCCAAGGCGCCATTCTCGAGCGACAGGGCCGGATCGGGGACGATAAGCTCCGGGTCGAGGTTGAGTCGGGTGCCGAGGCCGTCGCAGGCCGGGCAGGCCCCGAACGGGGTATTGAAGGAAAACATGCGCGGCTCGAGTTCCTGGAAGGATATGCCGCAGTCCGGGCAGCCGTAGTTTTCGCTGTACAGGTGGTCGCGCCACTTGTCCTTGCCGTCCTCGATCGCGGCGATGACGAGGCCGCCCGACAGCCGGAGCGCCGTCTCCACCGCTTCCGCCAGCCGGCCGGCCGATTCGGGGCGGACGGCGAGCCGGTCGATCACCGCCTCGAGCGTGTGCTTGCGCCGCTTTTGCGGAATCTCGCTCAGTTCGCGAAGCTCCTGCATGAGCCCGTCGATGCGGGCGCGGACATAGCCTTCGTGCTTGAGCATGGCGATCACGTCCTTGTGCTCGCCTTTGCGGCCGCGAATCAGTGGCGAAAGGATCATGGCCCGCTTTTCGAGCCCGTCGTGGATGATCGCGTCGACGATCTGCTGGGCGGTCTGTCTGGCGATGGGTTTGCCGCATTGCCAGCAATGCGGCACGCCGGCTCTCGCGAACAGAAGACGGAGATAGTCGTAGATCTCCGTCGTCGTCGCGACGGTCGAGCGCGGGTTGGCGTGGCTTTTCCGCTGCTCGATGGCGATAGTCGGCGGCAGCCCGGTGATGCTTTCGACGTCGGGCTTCGCCGTCATGTCCAGGAACTGCCGCGCGTAGGCGGACAGACTTTCCATGTACCGGCGTTGTCCCTCGACATAGACGGTGTCGAACGCCAGGCTCGATTTCCCCGATCCGGAAAGCCCCGTGATGACGGTGAGGGAATTCCGGGGAATGTCGAGGCTCGCATTCCTGAGGTTGTGTTCTTTCGCGCCGACGATATGTATGCAATCAGCCATTACCGTATGGATTCCTTATAAGTTTTTGCAACACAACGGTTCCGGACAACCGGAACCGTCAATGACACCGGCATTAGACTACGTGGCGCTTTTTTTGTCAAATATTGGGGATAGTCATCCGGTGTGGATTGGCCTTTTTTTCAAAACCCTCATTGACGAATAGTGAAAATCAACTATTATCCGGGTGCTGCCTGCCATGGGTGGCCCTGTTTCGCCACGGAAACCGTATGGCTTCGCGCATTTGCCTGGCGGGACGACGCGCCGTTCCCGGGAAAAGAAGATCCGCCCGGTTCGGCACGGTCTGACCTAACCGAGGATAACCTTATGGCCAATCTGCGACCGACGTTTCTTGTTCCAGCCCTCCTGGTTCTTGCCGCGTTCGCGCCCGGATGCCTGCCTTCCGACGCGGAAATCGAGGGCGAGATGGCATCGCGGCGCCGGGAGGCGTACGAGGAATGGAAGCGCAGCCGCGAACGCGGCGACACTTCCTCCGCGAAGCTCAACGGGCCGCTGACGATCGAGGACGCGGTCAAACTCGCCTTGCAGTACAACAAAGCGCTGCAGCAGACCATCCAGGATCAGGAAGTGACGAGGGGCGCGAGAATCTCCGCCTACGGCGTTATTCTTCCCTCCGCGACGATCTCCGGCGGCGCGAACCGCTACGAACACCTCGCCGGCAACAACGATCTCCATTCATATTCTCTCGGTCTCAGGGTCGATCAGCCGATCGCGCAGGGGGGACAGTATCCCGCCCGTCTTCGCACCGCCAGGCTGAACACGGCGCTGACGAACGAACGCATCCGCGCGCAGATCCAGCAATTGATCGCCGAGGTCGCGACCAAATACTACGATGTCCTGCTGGCGCGGGAACTGCTCGACACCAACCGCGTCGCGGTCGAGTCCGCGGAAGCCCAGCTCCGCGCCGTCACCGAACGCAGGCGGCAGGGTACGGCCACGGACTACGAAGTGCTCCGTGCCCAGGTCGACGTCGCCACCTACCGCGCGCAGATGCTTTCCCAAGAAAACATGATCAATACCAACCGGGTTGCGCTCCTGAAGCTCATGGGCGTCTCCCAGGACAGCGAGATCACCTTCGCGGACAAGCTTCGCTTCCTTCCGATGCGACCTGTTTTCGAGCGCGCGGTGGAAATCGCGTCCGGCCTTCGCCCCGATCTGCGCATCGCGGAGCTTGACGCCCGTGTCGCCGGGGAAGCGGTCCGCATGGCGGAAAGCGCCTGGTGGCCATCCCTCGGCGCGTCATTCGCGCAAAACTGGGGCGACGACGGCGGGGGATCCGCCTGGTCGCGGAACAGGTGGAGCGCCGGGTTGAACGCCGGCTGGACCTTCGACGTCGCCAATCACGGCGACCTCGTCTCCGAGCGGGCGAGGGAGACGAAGGCGCGGATCGCGGTTCTGGACCAGCAGGAAACGACGCTTCAGGAAATCCGCCAGCAGATGAACACACTCGCCAACGCGGAAGAGGTCGTCAAGGCGCTCGAGGTCAACCAGGAAGCGGCGCGCGAAGCGCTTCGCCTGGCCGAGATCGGCTATCAGGCCGGCGCCCGCACCGAGCTTGACGTCACCGACGCCCGCAAGGCGCTCACCGACGTCATGGCCCAATACTATCAGGCGCTCGCCGACCACACCAAGGCGCGCCTCAACCTCCAGCTCGCCATGGGCGTGCTTGGTCCCGCCCGCCTGCACGCGGACGGCGCGATGCCGCGCGGTTCGTCCGTGCCGGTCGCGAACATCGAGGAATTCGCCGCGCCCGACTCCGAGGCCGGTTCCCTGCCGCCCATTACCTTCGACGACTTGAACAGTCCGGTGGTGTCGGAAGTGTGGACCGGCTCCGACGCATCCGCCGCGCCTGTCGCAGCTTCGCCTGTCGCGGCGGTTTCGTCACAGGCATGGAGCAACGTCGAACCGCTGCCTGCCCCGGTTCCGGCGGCGCAGGCCGTGCCGGCGAGAGCGGCGGAAACAGCGCCGCTTGTCGCCGCCGCACCTGTTCCGGCGCGGACCGGGCTGGCGTTGCCGCCGCCCCCGCAGGCAGCGCCGGCGTTTAGCGAAGAGATTGTCCGCACGTCCGAGACTTCCGTCTCCGCGCCCGCACCGCAGCCGGCCTCCGCCGCGCAACCGGCGCCGCTGTTCAAGGTGACGGTACGCGAGGGATGAACCGCCCGCGCGGGTCGAGATTTTTACCGCAGCGTACGTGTCGCATACCTCCGACGTCGCCGGTCTCCGGCGACGTTTTGGGGTTTATTGCGCCATTGCATTTGGGAAGGATAGGGCGGCCTGTGTCGCCGCCAGGGATCTAGATTGAGGGAAATGGTTCAGAACGGGGAGACCAAGCATGCTTGAAAGACTGTTCAAGCTCAGGGAGCACAACGTCACCGTCGGGATAGAAATCGCCGCCGGTGCCACCACCTTTCTCACCATGGCGTACATCCTTGTCGTCAATCCGCTGATTCTTTCCAACACCGGCATGCCGCGCGAAGCGTTGTACACCGCCACCGCCATCGCCATCATCATCGCCACACTGCTCATGGCCTTCTGGGCGAACATGCCTTTCGCGCTCGCCCCCGGCATGGGCATCAACGCCTTCTTCACCTACGTCGTCGTCATGGCCAAGGGCTACACCTGGCAGGAGGCGCTCACGGCGGTTTTCGTCGCCGGCATCCTCTTCCTCATCCTCAGCGTCACCGGCGTCCGTGAGGCGCTGGTGAACGATTTTCCAGAAGCGCTCAAGTACGCCGTGGGCGTCTCCCTCGGGCTCATGATCGCCACGATCGGCATGAAGAACTGCGGACTCATCGTCGCCAGCGGAACGGAAAACCGGTTCGTCCTCGGGGATATCAGGAGCGGCGCGCCGCTTCTGGCGCTGATCGGTCTGGCGATCACCGCCATCATCCTCGCCCTCAAGGTGAAGGGCGGACTGCTTCTCGGCATCGCGATCACCACGGTCATCGGCTATTTCATGGGCCAGACCAACCTCTCGCCGCTCACCGAAGGCGGAATCCTTAAACTGCCGCCCTCCGTGTCGCCCATCTTTCTTTCCTTCAGCGTCGACTTCTCGCGCATCGTCACCCTCGATTTCGCAGTCGTCATATTCACCTTCCTCTTTGTCGACATCTTCGATTCGCTCGGCACCTTCCTCGGCGTGTTGAACCGGGTCGGAATCGAATCCGGGCATTACAAGGAGCGCATCCCCAAGGCGCTCACCTGCGACGCCGTGGGCACGATCGCCGGGGCGATAGTCGGCACAAGCACGGTCACCACCTATGTCGAAAGTTCGGCCGGCGTCACGGCCGGCGGCCGCACCGGACTCACCGCACTTACGGTCGGGCTGCTGTTTCTCATTTCCATGTTCTTCTCGCCGCTGTTCCTCGTCGTTCCCGCGGCGGCGACCGCCCCGGCGATGATCGTCGTTGGCCTGTTCCTCATGGAAGTCGCCACCAGGATCAACTTCACCGACATCGCCGAAGGCCTGCCCGCCATTCTCGCCATCCTCGTCACCGCCCTGACCGTGAGCATTTCGGACGGCCTGATGTTCGGCTGGGTGAGCCTGGTCGTGATCAAGCTGTGCAGCGGCAGGCTCAAGGAACTGAACGTCGTCACCCTGGTGTTCGCGGCGATCTTCGTCCTCAAGATGGCTTTCCTGTAATAGCCGGGGGACAACGTGGCGGAATCGCTTCGCGCGCTCAAAGCGAGAACGGCGAGAATCGACAAGCGGCTTGCGTCGGCGTATCCCGACGCGGGCTGCGCGTTAGATTTCATGGATCCGTGGGAATGCCTCGTCTCCACCATCCTCTCGGCGCAGAGCACGGACAAAAAGGTGAACGAGACCACCCCGGCGCTGTTCAAGTGTTTCCCCGGCGTCGACGCTTTCGCCGAGGCGGAACCCTCCGGCGTCGAGCCGTTCATCAAGGTGCTGGGTCTTTTCCGCGCCAAGTCGAAAAACATCGTCCTCACGGCGCGCGCCGTCCGGGACGAACACGGCGGCAAGGTTCCGGATACGATCGAGGAGCTTGTGGAGCTCCCCGGCGTCGGCAGGAAAACCGCGAATTGCGTGGTACTGAATGCCTACGGCAAGCCGGGGATCATGTGCGACACCCACATGTGCAGGGTGACGGGGCGACTTGGCCTGCACGACCTTGAGGACCCGGTGAAAATCGAGTTCGCGATCGCCAGGCTGCTTCCGCCGGAACGCTGGGGCGACTTCAGCCACCGGATCATCGTTCACGGCCGGGAATGCTGCCACGCCCGCAAGCCGGAATGTCCGCACTGCCCGCTTCTCCGGAGTTGCCCCTTCGGGAAGGAAGCGGCAGGCTGATTTCCCGTCGTCGCGTCCGCTGCGCCGACAATCGTCTTCCATAACGCCTCCGCGGTTTGCGGGGGCGGTTTTGTGCTTGAGTCGCGGCCGCGTCGGGGATATGGTTGAGGTTTCGGCGGCGTGGACGCTTCAGCGACGCGAGGCGACGGTCCGCGGGTTCGATGACACGTTGTCGCGGGAAGAATTGTTTGTCTACGAAGTTGTATGAATCCATCGATGTTCCGGCAGACGCTGACGTCCGGCAGGACGGCGGCGATCCGGCGGAGGTGCCCGCCGACGTCGTCGAATGCGGCGAAGGGATCGAGGACGTCCTGGTGGAGGAGATTCGCCTTCTCCTGGCCGATGTCGTGGCCGTGTCGCCGCGCGAATGGGCCGCGCGTCGTGCGGATCGGGAAGTGCGGGTCGTCGCCTGCGAGGCGGCGCTCGGCTATACGTTCAATGACCGCGCCATCCTCGCCAACGCCCTTACCCATTCGTCCAGCACCTCGGACAAGAGCCTCGACAACGAGCGCCTCGAATTTTTTGGCGACGCCGTCCTCGACCTCGTGATCCGGGAATACCTTTATCACAATTATCCGAACCGCCAGGAGGGCGACCTGACGGAGGCGAAGTCGGCGATCGTCTGCCGGGTGTCCCTGGTGAATGCGGCCAAGGCGCTCGATCTGCGGAGTTATCTCACCCTCGGGCGCGGCGTCGGCCGGCGTCGCGGCATCCCCGACTCGCTTCTCGCCGACGCCTACGAGGCGGTCGTGGCGGCGGTGTATCTCGACGGCGGCTACGCCGCCGCCCGCGACTTCATCATGCGCAGCCTCGCCGACGCCATTCCCCACGCGGTGGAGCGCGCCAACGCCGCGAATCACAAATCGACGTTGCAAAAGATCCTCCAGCAGGCGCGGCTGCCCCTGCCTGCATATCGCGTCATGGACGCGATCGGCCCCGAGCATTCGCGCACCTTCAAGGTGGCGGTGCTCGTGAACGGGGTGGAAATGGGGATTGGCCAGGGATCGAGCAAGAAAGCGGC
Organism: Planctomycetota bacterium; assembly: GCA_031254915.1. Lineage (GTDB taxonomy): Bacteria > Planctomycetota > SZUA-567 > SZUA-567 > SZUA-567 > JAIRTL01. Next base: position 5,934 of record JAIRTL010000020.1, on the reverse strand, counting down.
GCAGCAGGAGGCGGCGCGCGCCGCCCTCGAGCGCCTCGCTGCCCGCGGGCGGACGGCATAACGGAGAGCGGAAAGGGAATATGCGCGACACACACGAATTTTACGACAACCCGTTGGTCGAGCGGTACGCATCGCGCGAGATGGCGCGGCTGTTCTCGCCCCGGAAACGGATCGAGACCTGGCGCCGTCTATGGACGGTCCTCGCCGAATGCGAGCGCGAACTCGGCCTGCCGATAAGCGCCCGTCAGGTCGAGGAACTGCGCGAAAACGTCGGCGACATCGACTGGGAAGCCGCCGAACGCCGCGAGCGCGAGGTGCGCCACGATGTCATGGCGCACGTCCACGCCTACGGCCTCGCCGCTCCGCACGCCGCGCCCATCATCCACCTCGGCGCCACGAGCTGCTACGTCACCGACAACGGCGATCTCGTCCTGTTCCGCGAGGCGCTTCAGATGCTGGCGGAAAAACTCGCCGCCGTCGTTTTCGCGCTCGCCGATTTCGCCCGCGAGTGGAAGGATCTGCCGACGCTCGCCTTCACCCACTTCCAGCCGGCGCAGCCGACCAGCGTCGGCAAACGCGCGACCTTGTGGGCGCAGGATTTCCTCATCGACCTCAGGGACGTGGAAGCGTTCGTGGAGGCGTTGCCGCTTCGCGGCGCGACCGGGACGACCGGTACCCAGGCGAGCTTCCTCGCCCTCTTCGACGGCGACCACGAAAAGTGCGACAAGCTGAACAGGCTCATCGCCAAAAAGCTCGGCTTTTCCGGGACGCTTCCGGTGACCGGCCAGACCTACACCCGCAAACTCGATTCGATGATTCTCTCCCGCCTCGCCGGCATCGGCGAGAGCGCGGCGAAGTTCGCCTGCGACATCCGCCTCCTCGCGCATCTGAAGGAGGTCGAGGAGCCGTTCGAGAAGAAGCAGATCGGCTCGTCGGCGATGGCGTACAAGCGCAACCCCATGCGTTCCGAACGTATCTGCTCCCTGGCGCGCTTCCTCGTCTCCATGCCGGTGAACGGCTACATGACCCAATCGACGCAGTGGCTCGAGCGCACCCTGGACGACTCCGCCGACCGCAGGCTGAGCCTGCCGCAGGCGTTCCTCGCCGCCGACGCCATCCTCGAGCTGTGCCACAACGTCGCCTCCGGGCTGGTCGTCCACCCGAAAGTCATCGCCAGGCGGCTGGCGGCCGAGCTGCCGTTTATGACGACGGAAGACCTGCTCATGGCGGCGGTGAAAGCGGGCGGAGACCGCCAGGAGTTGCATGAACGCATCCGCGTCCATTCCCGCGAGGCGGCGGACCGGGTGAAGGGCGAGGGATTGGACAACGACCTCATGGACCGCCTGCGCGGCGACTCCGCCTTCGCGGCGGTCGCGGATGAAATCGACCGGCTGCTCGACGCCGGCCGCTATGTTGGCCGCGCGCCCGAGCAGGTCGAGGCGTTCATCGAACGCGAAGTCGATCCGCTCCGCGAGGAATACCCGGACGCCGCCGTCGGCGACGCGGTACGGGTCTAAGGCCGGAAGGATAGCCATGCACATCGTCACCGGCGGCGCCGGATTCATCGGCAGCGCCATGGTATGGAAGCTCAACCGCATGGGCATCGACGACGTCTGGATCGTCGACGATCTCGGCTCGGGTCCGAAGTGGAAAAACATCTCCGGACTGAAATTCCGCGAAGTCATGCCGTCCAATTCGTTCCTGAACCTGCTCCATCAGGGGAAGGCGCTGCCCTCCGGTACGGAGTCGGTCATCCACATGGGCGCCTGCTCGTCCACGACGGAAACGGACGCGGAATATCTGCTCAGGAACAATTTCGAGTTCAGCCGCTATCTGGCGATGCTCGGCATCGAGGCCGGCGCGCGGACGCTCGTCGCGTCGTCCGCCGCCACCTACGGCGGCGGTGAACACGGCTACCGGGACGGGGTCGAGTTGCTGTACCGGTTGCGGCCGCTCAACATGTACGGGTATTCGAAGCTCCTGTTCGACCAGTGGGCCGCCTCGTCGGGAGCGCTCGGGCGAATCGCGAGCCTGCGTTTCTTCAACGTCTACGGTCCAAACGAGTATCACAAGGGCGACATGGCGTCCCTCGTCTTCAAAGCTTACGGCCAGATCGGCGCGACAAGTCGGATGGGGCTTTTCAAATCGCACCGTCCGGATTGCGGACACGGCGAACAGGTCAGGGACTTCGTCTATGTGAAGGACATCGTCGACGCAATGTGGTGGCTGCTCGGGCATCCGGAGGCCAACGGGCTGTTCAACGTCGGCTCCGGACGGTCGGAGTCGTGGAACGAGTTGGCGCGGTCGGTGTTCGCCGCTATGGGAAGGGAGCCGGCGATCGACTACATCGACATGCCTCTTTCCATCCGCGGCCAGTACCAATACCGCACCGAAGCGGATATCGCGCGCCTGCGCGCGGCCGGCTACGAGGGCGGGTTCCGCCCGCTCCGCGAAGGCGTTCTGGACTATGTGCAAAACCACCTCGCCAAGGCGAATCCGCACATCAACAACGCCGATTCCTGACTGCATGAAAGGTTTGTGAAAAATGGCCGTCTGGCACGAAATCGATCCCCTTGACTTCGACGTCAATCCCTTCCGCGCTATCGGCAAGGAGCATTATCCCGGCTCCGATCATCACATTCTCTACATCGCCGAGGTCGTAAGGATTTTCGGCAAGGCGTAAGGGCGCATATGGAAGAGCGGCTGCAAAAGTACATGGCCCGCTGCGGAATCGCTTCGCGGCGGAAAAGCGAGAAATTGATCGCGGACGGACTCGTTGAGGTGAACGGGCGGGTTGTGCGCGAAGCCGGAATCCGCATCGATCCGGGGCTCGACCGGGTGAGAGTCGAGGGGAAGGCGCTTTCCGTCGAGAAGCCGGCTTATTACCTGCATTACAAGGCAAAGGGCGTCACCACCACCGTCTCGGACAACCTCGGCCGCAGGACGGTGATGGATTGTCTGCCCGGCATCAAGGAGCGCGTCTATCCCGTCGGCAGGCTCGACCGCGAATCGGAAGGCCTGCTCGTTCTCACGAACGACGGCGAGATGGCCAACTTCCTCACCCATCCGGCGCACGGAGTCGAAAAGACGTACCGGGTTACGGCCGAGGGGCGGGTCGAAGCGGACGTTCTGCGCGAACTGGCGGAGAAGGGCATCCGTCTCGGGCCGGCGCTCGTGAAGCCGACGCGGGTTGAACTCGTCCGCTACGACAACGACAATACGATCGTCATGATTTCCGTCGCCGAGGGAATCAACCGCGAGGTGCGGCGCATCTTCGCCTCACTCGGGCACGAGGTGAAAAAACTGCTTCGCGTCCAAGTTGGTCCGCTTACCCTCGCCGGACTCAAGCGCAGCGGCACCCGCGCCATGACGCCGAAGGAAATCGCCAACATCAGGAAGGGGATGGACGCGGCCGGGCATGCGGACGGGGAGGCGCTGTTCCCGAAGGGGAGCGCCGACGCCCGACGGCCCAAAGGTCCGCGCGGCCGCGCCCGGCCGTCGACCCCGCGTTTGAAGCAGGGCAAACCGGATCCGGCCATGAACCGCGAATTCTCGAAGAGGAAGCCTGCCAAACGGGCTGCCGCGAAAACAGCGAAAACGGCCGCCGCCGGGCGCGCGCGGACGGACGGCCCTGGAGAATCGAAAGCGCGGAAATTCCGGAGGGATCGGGAATATCCGGCGGAGGCGAGGGGCGGAAGAACGCTTGACAACAACATGACGCCCGGAGGACCGGGAACGCGTGGCGGCGGCGTACGCGCCGGAGCCGGCGCCTCAGCCTTCCCGGCGAGGGGATTTCGGGCCGCGAAGAACGCGGCGGGAGCGGCGGCGAAGGTGTCGCGCGCCAAGCCGGGAGCGGGCCGCGGCAAAGCGCTCGCGAAACCGGGGGTGAAGCTCGCCAGGCACCCGCTTTCTCCTCCGCCGGCGAAAAAAGGAAAGGGCGGCCGCGATGCCTGATTGCTTGAACGTCCTTTGGCTCCTCGATTCCCCCGACCATTCCGGCACCTCGTTCGCGGCGCGGCATCTTTGGGGCGGCATGCATAGGGCAGGTCATAAGCCGGCCGTTTTCGCCGTCCGCAACGGCGAAAACGCCCGCGACTTCGACATGGTCGGCAGTCCGGTGAAGATTTATCCGCATCTTGGACGAATGCTCCTCGGAAAGTCGGCGGTCAGGGCCGCGGCCGACCTCGGCGTGCGGCTCGTCCACGCCCAGTCGTCCGACATGATCCCGCGCGGCAAACATATCGCCAAGGCGCTTGGCGTTCCCCTTCTCGTGACCGCCAACCGGATGGATCCCGACGAACTCAAGACTCTCGCCGTCTTCGACGGCAAGGGAATCATCGCCGTGTCGGAAGCAATCCGCGAACGGCTCGCCAACGCCCACGGCGTCCCCCAGAGCCGCATCCGGGTCATCCCCAACGGGCTTGATCTGTCACGCATGCCAAAGCCCGACTTCAACGGCGACGGCGCGTCCTTTCCGGGGCGGGTTCCCGTTGTCGGGACCCTCGGGCAGCTGGCGGCGCAAAAAGGCCAGCGCGTCTTTCTCCAGGCGGTGCGGACCCTGATCGACAGGGGCATCGACGCCGAGTACGTGGTGCTTGGCGACGGACCGGACCGTCCCGCGCTTCGCTCGCTCGCCGAGGAACTCGAGATCGCCAAGCGGGTGACGTTCACGCCGCAGACCGTGTCCGGGCAACTGACGCAACTGGACGTCCTCGTGGAACCGTCCCTGCGCGAAGGCTTGGGATTGTCCGTGATGCAGGCGATGGCGATGGGGGTGCCTGTTGTCGGCACCGGCGTCGGCGGCTTGTACTCGCTTATCGAGGACGGCAAGACTGGCCTGATGGTCGCGGCCAACGATCCGGTCGGCCTTGCCGACGCTATCGAACGCATCCTCCGCGACCCGGCGGAGCGCAACGAGATGCGCCGCCAGGCCCGCGAACTCGTTGAAAAGGAATTCAATGCCGAACTGGTGGCCCAACGGTTGGCCGAGTATTACCGGGAATGCCTGGAAGAGGCGTGATGCCGGAATCAATCGCGACGATCGACGACGGAATCCGGCTCCGGCGCTGGACGCCGGCCGGGCGGGTTCGCGGGTCCTTCCTTCTGCTGCACGGCATGGAAAGTCATTCCGGCTGGTTCGCGCCGGTGGCGGAGCGGCTCGCCGGCGCCGGCTGGGCGTCGCTCGCCCACGACCGGACCGGCTGGGGTGAAAGCGTCGGCGAACGGGGACATTTGGAGTCGTACCGCGATTTCGTCGCCGAGACGTCGCGGATCGCTGATCTCGCGCTCCGGGAGTACGGTTCGGTGCGTCTCGCCGGCATGTCGTGGGGCGGGATGGCGGCGCTCTATCTCGCGCTCCGGCGCGGCTGGCTGTTCGATTCCGTCCATCTTCTCAATCCCGGTTTCGCCATGGCCGGATCCCGGCTTGGCCGGTACATTCCACGGGGCGTTTACGCCTTCCTTGCGGGCGACGGAAGATGCGAAATAGACGTCGGCTTCGATGCCGCCCTTTTCACCCACGACCCTGCATGGCGGGAACGGATCGAGCATGATCCCCTTCGGGTGAGAAAAACCACAGTTTCCTTTTATGTCGAAACGATCAAAATGCGCCGGTTCATCATGGAACACGCCGGAAAGCGGCGCTTGCCGCCCGCCTGGTGCCTTCTCGCCGGCGGCGACCGCATGGTCGACAATGCCCGGGCCGCCGAGGTATGCGACAGATCGGGGGTGCGGGTCGAGACGATCCCGGACCGCGCGCACTCGCTTGTTCTGGAAGTGCCGGACCTGGTCGCCGCGCGGCTTGACGAACAGGCGGGGGAAGCGCTCGCGGCCAAACGGTCGCGGGGAAAGGCGTGGATCATCGGCGGCGGCGCGATCGGCGGGGCGGTGGGGACGCTGCTCGCGATTGGCGGAAGCGATGTCGGCGTTCTGGTC
>JAIRTL010000083.1 GCA_031254915.1 Planctomycetota bacterium | reverse complement strand
AACCTGTTGGAAGCCTTAAAATATGCTAACTCAGGCAACACTAAGCCGATATCGTCACCTTGATCGCAATGCTTTGTTCTCTATATCTCGTTGGTGGTGGAGTCAAGTGGATACCCAGAATGGGGAATGAGGGAGGCCCGCGCTCATAAGGAGGCGGCAACCGGAGCCATGAAATTCACCACGGCAAAATTCATCGGTTCGCTTTTCATCACGCTTCTCGTCGGCTTGTTGATGCTTGCCGGCGTCTATCGCCATTTCGGCCTCGGCGGTCAAAGGCTGGAATCGGACCCCACCGCCCTCGCCGCTCAGGCGAAGGAGGCGCTCGACGCGGTCAGGAATCGCCGCCCGGGGGAGCGCAGGCCAGCCAGCTACGACGCCGTGCTGCAACCGCTCGACCGCCTGCTGCAACTGTCGCGCGAACTGATCCACTCCGTAGATTACGATCCGATGGCGGATTTCGACAAGCTGTTCGCGACCGCGATGCCGGCGTTCACCATCGCCGGGGAGGCGAACGCCCAGGCGCAGACGGAAACGGGGCCGTTGGCGAAGGATTTCCGGTTCAATGCACAAAGGGCCGAAGCGGCGCAGTATCTGGCGGCCGCGCTCTGGAGCAGGACGACGGCGAATCACGCGTCGGCCGAAGGATTCGGCGGCGGCGACGAACCATATCCGCCCGCGGAAATTGAATGGACGCTCTCTACCATCAATGCCGGACTTGAGGCGGACCCGGAAAACAGGTCGCTCTGGTATCTGCGCGGCGCCGTGAACCGCGCAGCCGGGCTGTTCGCCGCCGCGGCGCGCGACCTGGAGCGGTCGCTGGAACTCGACCCCGGGAATCCGGAGGCGGAAAACGCCCTCGGCCTCGTCTATATCGATCTCAAGCAACTCGACAAGGCGGAAGAGCACATCGAGAAAGCCAGGGCGGCGGCGCTGCAGATCGCCTCGGCAAACGGAACCGCCCCCGGCGCCGACTACACGACGATCATCTTCAACCTCGCCCGCTTCCACGAGGGCCTGGCGGCATTTTATGCGCGGGAGAACCGTCTTGCGCCGAGCGCCGAAAACGCGCGCCTCACGCAAAAACACAGTGACGAGGCGCGCAAACATCTCGGCGAATTCCTCAGCCGCGAACCGGCAGGTTCCCCGGACGCCGCCCTGGCCCGCCGCCTGCTGGACGGTCTGCCCTCCCAGTAACGCCGCTCCCGGATATCGAACATGCCGATGGACAGGCGCATGGAAACGGTTTATACCACGGTACATGACGAAAAATCAATTATACTGATGTCGGCTTGAAATTGTGAAAACTCTATTATGCCTTTATTTTTCAAGACATTGCGCCGCACGCCATCCAAAAGGAATAATCCCGTTAACAGTATTTTCACAATTTCAAACCGATATCAGTATAATACCAGTAGGTTTGTATGCGCTGTTCCGAAAGGTTACATGCGTTCAATCCCGGTCGGCGCGCACATGAAAGGATCCGGATGTCGGCGAATGAAAAACACTCTCCATGGGCGGGCAAATCGATCCTCATTGTCGACGACTACCCCGCGGTGAGACGCGCGATCAAGGACATCGTCGTCAGCCTCGGCCTTCACGTCTCCGAAGCGGAAAACGGGCTTGAAGCGCAGGATATCCTGAAAAACAAGGATTTCGACCTCGTCATCAGCGACTTGGTCATGCCGGAAATGGACGGTTTCGAGTTGACAGAGGCCCTGCGCGCGTCTCCCAAGCACAGGCGTTTACCCATCGTCATCATTTCCACGCACGACGACTCGAAATACATTTTCCGCACCCTGCGTCTCGGCGCGGACGATTATCTCATAAAGCCGCCGACCGTGGAAATGGTCAAAATCGTTCTCGCGAGGATATTCGACCATGACTGGTAGCAGGGAACAGTCCGCCGATCACGCCGGAGGCGCCAAAACCGGCCTCGAGATCGAGCGGATGCCGGTAAAGATCTCGCACCTCGACACGCTCCTGGGGCTCACCGGGGAAATCATCATCGCCGCGTCGAACATCTCCATTCTCCAGCGCCACCTGACGACGAGCGAGACGGACGTCGACAAGGAAACGGTGGAAATGGTGAAGCTCGCCTCCTTGACCACCAACCGCATCTCGTCGGACCTCCACCGCCTGGTGATGGATATCCGCATGGTGCCGATCAAGGATACATTCCTCCGCTTCCGCCGCCTAGTTCGCGACATCGCCAAGAAACGCGGCCGGCAGGTCGATTTCGAAATCGTCGGCGAAGACACGCTTGTCGACAAGACGGTCGCGGAGCGCCTGTACGAACCGCTCGCGCACCAGATCAGGAACGCGATCGACCACGGCCTCGAAGACCCGCTCGAGCGCCAGCACGAGGGAAAACCGCCGACCGGAAGCCTTGTCCTCACCGCCTACAAAAAGGAAGGCTTTACCTACGTCTCCGTCGCCGACGACGGCAAGGGACTGGACGAGGCCCGCATCCGCCAGGTCGCGGTCGAGAAAGGCTATGCCGCTGGGGGAACGGTGCGCAACATGTCGACGGACGAGTTGTGGCGGCTCATCATGACGCCCGGCTTTTCAACCGCGCGCGAGGCGACGGAGATCTCCGGGCGCGGCGTCGGCATGGACGTGGTGAAAAACGCCGTCGAAGCGATGGGCGGAGAAATCCTCATCGAATCGACGCCCGGCGGGGGATCCACCTTCACCTATAAGATTCCTCAGCTTTCCGCCGTGAACATCACGGACGCGGTGATCATCCGCGCCGACGACTCCTACTTCGCCGTCCCGGTCGGCAACGTCGTCGCCACCCAGTCGATCAGCGATGAAGACATCAACACCACTATGGGCCAGACGGAGAACATTCTCTACCTCGACTCCATCCTTCCCCTCCACGATCTCCTCCACGTCCTCACCGGCACTACGCTTACGCAATCCACTCAGGGTGATTCGATGCCGATCATCATCATCGAGGCGAAGAACGGGCGCATCGCCTGCAAGGTGTCGGAGTTCATCCGCCCGCAGAAGCTGGTGCTTATTCCCCTCCCGGAAGGATTCGACGTCAAGGGCGTGTCCGGAACGACCATCCTCGGCGGAAGCCAGATCGGCATGATCATTGAACCCTTCGAACTCGTCGCCATGGCCATGGGAACCGGCTTCGAGGACGAATTCTCGAGCCGCTCATCGATCGCCATGGGGGAGGAAGCGCGGCGGGCGTCGATACCGCTCGAAACGAAAACCCCGGGTGCATCGCAACAGGCGGCGCGGCCGGAAGGCGCGGCAGGCGCCGAGGTGCGACCGTTGTCCGACACCCGGGCAATGAACCGCCTCGAAATGGATCAGGGCGTCGCCGAGGAATTCTTCATCGAGATCCAGGACATCCTCAAGGAGCTGAATGAGGACATTTTCCAGATCGAAAAGGACCCGGAAAACGCGGCCCGCGTGAACACCATCTTCAGGCATTTCCATTCCATCAAGGGCAACTTTATGATGACCGGCTTCAACAACGTCGCCGCGTTCGTCCATGAAGTCGAATCCGTCCTCGACCGCATCCGCGAAAAGACTCTGTCCGTGAATCAGGAGATCATCGATCTGCTTCTGGACGCGGTGAAAAACCTCGAAGGCGGGTTGGTGCGGATCAGGTCCGGCCGCAACTACGAAATCGAGGATCGGGAACTTCTGGCCACGCTGTCGAAGTATCACCGGATGGAAACGAAGGTCGAGGAACGCGAGATCGTCGCCGACGACGACGGCGTCTTCCGGATGTCGCCCCTTGGCACCCTTCTCTACCATGCGAAAATGAGTGCGCCGCGCGTAAACGTCTTCCAGAGCATGATCGAGCTCAAGCCGTCCTTCCAGGATCCGTCCCTGGTGGCGTACCTCATCATCAAGCGCTTGACCATGATCGCAGACATCATCGATTCCGTGCCGTCCCTGGAACGGATCGAAAAGGGGTTGGCCAGAAACAAGCTTAAAATCATGTTCGCCTCGGCGCATACGCTGGACGAAGTGAACCGCTTCTTCACAAAACAGCTTTCGCGCTACTACTCGGCGGAAATGTTCGAAAATCTCGTCATGGAGTGACCCCGCGATGCACACAATCCTTCTGCGCCTTGCCGACGCCGACCTCGCCGCCGAAATTCGCGACGGGCTCCCGGTCGACAGATACGCCGTGACGATCGCCGACGCCGACACGGAGCCGCTCTCGCCCGCCGACGCGGCGAAGAGGCTTCTCGAAGGAAAATACACTGTCGCGGTGCTCGACTACGTCGCCGAGGACGCGTACAGCGTCAAATTGATGCAGGCGGCCACGGATGCCGGCGGCGCGCCCGGGTTCATCTTCGTCCTTCCCGGGGATGCGACGATGGCGCACGTCATCATGGCGGTGAACGAGGGCGCGTCCGCCGTCGTCAAGCCGCCGGTCAGCGTGGCCGCGATCGTCAATTACGTCGGACGGGCCGTGCTCGGACCGTCGCGGCTTCGTCAGGACGCGGCCGGCGACGACGCCAACGTGGAGGAACTGGAAAAACAGGTTCGCCTCATGCGCCAGCTCAACCGCGCCAGCCAGAAACTCGTTTCCTACCTCCTCGCCACCCCCCTGTCGCAGCAGAATCGCAAAGCGCTCATCGTCTCCGACTCGGCATATCAGCGCGAAATGCTCAAGAAGCTCCTCGAAGACCACGGCTTCGGCGTCTCCACCGCTAACGACGCCGGGGACGGCCTCCGGATCGCGCTCGACGAACGGCCGCTCGCGGTCGTTAGCGACCTGGAAATGGATGGCATGAACGGGATCGAATTCTGCAAAGCGCTCAAGATCGACAACAAGCTGATCCCCTGCCATTTCGTCATCTGCACCGCCAATCAGGCGAAATTCGAGTCCGTCATGGCGCCCGGAAACGGGGTCGACGACTGCGTGATGAAGCCGGCCAACGAAAACGACAACCTCGAGTTCCTTACCCGCGTCGCGCTCGGCCTTCTTCTGGAAGGCGCGACCGACCGCTCCACCAGGATATTTACGCCTATCTGACGAATCATCTGGTCGACGCTTCCATGAAGAGCGCGGGGAATCCTCTTCATCAGGATTCCCCGCGCGGCGTATGATATGATGGGGTGTTGTGGCTTTCGCATCAGCGTGCGGCCGCCTTCCGGAGTTGTTCACGCACGCCCTGCCCCGCCTGTTCCGTCGAAGCGGCGCCGCCGAGTTCAATCGGCATTTCGGCTCCAGACGCCAAGTAGTCCCGCACCGCCCGCTCCACGGCCCGGGCGGCGTCTTTTTCGCCGATATGGTCGAGCATCAAGCCGGCCGAAAGTATCGCCGCCAGCGGGTTTGCCCTGCCTTGGCCAGCGATGTCGGGTGCGGAACCGTGGACCGGCTCGAACATGGAAAGAGAGTCGCCGATATTGCCGGCCGCGGCGAGACCGAGGCCGCCCGCGAGCGCGGAAAGAAGGTCGCTGACGATATCGCCGAACAGGTTGGGACACAGAACCACGCCCCAGTCAAAAGGCTGTCTGGCAAGCAGGTAGCAGGCCGCGTCGACGTTCACGAATTTGAGCGTCATGTCGGGGAACTCGCGCGCCGCCGTTTCCCCGACATGCTTGTCCCAGAACCCGTACAGATGCGGCACCGCGTTCGCCTTGCTTACCGCATGGACGATCGCTTCTTCGCGTCCCCTCGCCAGGTTGAAGGCGTAACGCGTCACCCGTTCGATCCCCTTCGCCGTCATGAGGCCAAGCGAAAATCCCGCCTCCGTCGGCGTCGAAAACCCGAGATCGACCGCGCCCGTGAGATCGTACAATCCCCGCTTCGCGGCGAGGTCCGTCCTGAACGAATCCTTCCCCGCGCCGCCGAGACCCATATAGAGGTCTTCGGTGTTTTCCCTCACCACCGCCACGTCAAGCGCCTGATCGCCCGGAATCGCCGTCGGGGTCGGCACGCCGGGAAACGAAGAGGCGGGACGAAGGTTGATGTATTGGTCGAAGTGGAAACGAAGCGCGAGAAGGATTTCCTGCTCGAGCGGTCCCGGCTTGACGCGCGGATCGCCGACCGCGCCGAGAAGCAGCGCATCGAAATCGGCGAGTTCGCGAAACGCCGATTCGGGCAGCCCGACTCCGTGCTTGAGATAGTATTCCGCGCCGAAAGGGAATTCGGTCCACGTGACCGAAAACTCGAACCTCTCCGCCGCCGTGTCGACGGCGCGAACCGCTTCGGCCGTCACTTCACAACCGATCCCGTCACCCGGGATAGCCGCGATGCTGTACGTTTTCACTCAATTGTCTCCTTGCAAAACGGTCGGTTTGAAAGAGGGCGATCATAGCCGGAGAACGGCGTAAGGGTGGAAAAAAACCTCCCGGAGCGGGAGGTTTCGTCCTGTGCGGTATAAGCCGGAGAAAAATCAATCCTCGTAAATTCTGACCCGCAGATACTGCTTGCCCCACTGCCGTGCCTCGAAATGGTAGGTCATCCTGACATCAATGTGGAGAAGCCCGTTGCGACGCCAATGCCGCCGCATCGCGCCTCCCGTGTCGTCGATCCGTTCCAGTCCGTAGCCGGGGACATACACCCTGGTGCCGTACGCCAGATACACCGGCTCGGCCGCGAGACCGCGCGTCCAGGCGTTCTTGCCGGTGCTGGTGATTCCCTGGGAATGACGCCCGCAGCATCTGGCGCAGGGACAATACGCGGTCACGAGCGCCACCTCCTCGCGATACCAGCCGTTCTCATCCCATTTCACCCGGTTGCGCCGATTCGGCTTGCCCCTGGCGAGACGGTCGTTCTCCTCCCGCTCCTGGCGCGCGGCGACAGGATCAGCATTGTCAGGAACATGAAAAACGATCGTTTGCGGCTTAACGTCGAAATCGAACGCCGATTCCGCCGGTCTTGTCCCCGGCGACTCGGGGAATGAATCGACGGCGGCGAAAAGCAGGGAACGACGGGCAACCCGGGATTGCTCCGCGACGGCGGAAACGGGGACGGCGCGAACGCCGTGCGCGTCGTCGGTCGCGGCCGTCAAAAGCATGAAACAGAATACGGCTGTGGCCGATAATACGAAAATGTACAGACGCCAGCGCATTACGAATCGATTCCCTTCTCCGTGCCGACCAGCGGCTGGAAGCGCTCCGATAAGAAGAAACCTTAACGGTTGAAACGCACACAATACCCGATTACAATAAATGAATCTGCCGAAGGGACGCGACGTTGCGCTCAAGGGGACGCCGCAACAGTCATGCACCACCGCTTTCCTCGCTCCTTCGGCGGAACTCCTTTCCAATAATACAATTTTACTCGAGAGGAGTGTTTTGCAACGTGATTTTCGGTAACTTTCCGGATAAGATTGCTTCAACAATAAAACCCCGTGATTGCCCCGAAAAGCGTAATGGTTTGATATGGCTAATGTTATTCTTTGACAGAAGCGGACAAACAGCTACGAAAGGCCCACGTCGCGACCAGACGCAGGATCGATGGCTTGACAAATTTCCTTATCGGACTAAGAACCTATCCGAGTAGGGTGAGATGGTTATTGTAACCCATTATTTTTCAATGAGTCCATCCCGAAAAGCGCCCCTATTCGGATAGCTTTAAATCGGAGATTGCCCTTGGACGCCAAAACCGCCAATATCCCCTTTGTGTACAATCTGTTCCCTTCCCTGCTCGGAACCGTCGACAACTGGTCGCCGCATGTCGAGCGGGCGGTGGAAATGGGCTTCAACTGGCTGTTCATCAATCCCATTCATCTGACGGGCGCCTCCGGTAGTTTGTACGCGATTCGCGATTATTTCCGCTTCAGCCCGATTTTCTTTCCATTCGACACCTTCGAGGCGCAAAAGGCGCGCTTCGGCGGGTTTGTCGAACAATGTCGCGAAATGGGCGCCGAGGTGATGGTCGACCTTGTCATCAACCACACCGCCTACGACAACCCCCTCACCCGACAGCACCGTAACTGGTATAAACTTAATCCGGACGGGTCGATCAAGAACCCGGGCGCTCCTGACGACAAGGCGCCCGGCGGCTACGTCACTTGGGGTGACTTGTCGGCAATCGACAACGAACATTCCCCCGACCGCAACAACCTGTGGGAATATTGGTGGAGCGTGGTGGAGATGTTCCTGTCCTGCGGGGTTCGCGGCTTTCGCTGCGACGCCGCCTACCAGATTCCCAACGACCTCTGGCGCCTACTCATCGGCCGGGCGAAGGAACGCCGTCCGGAATGCGAATTCTTCGCCGAGTCGCTCGGCTGCCCGATGGGACAGACGATCGGCCTCGCGCAGGCAGGCCACGACTTTGTCTTCAACTCCGGCAAATGGTGGGATTACCGGGCCGACTGGTTCGTGGAACAGGCGCAGACGGGAGCGGGGAAAATCGAATCGATCTGCTTCCCTGAATCGCACGACACCGACCGCCTGGCCGCCGAATGGAACCGCGACCTCGACCGTATAAAACAACACTACCTGTTCAGCGCGCTTATCTCGTCCGGCGTGCTCATCCTCATCGGCTTCGAGTACGGCTTTATGAAAAAGCCGCACGTCGTCCACGCCAACGCCCTCGACTACGAAGGCGCGAACTACGACATCACCGACTACATCCGCGCCGTCAATGCGCTCAAACGCGCCCACCGCGTCTTCGCCGAAGACAACCGCGTCGAACGCATCGACTCCGGTAACGACGCCGTCCTCGCGATCCGTAAAACAACCATGGACAACCGCGAAGCCGGCCTTCTCCTCTTCAACCGAACCGGACAGCCAACGGAACTCAACCTCCAGGACCTCGTCAACCGGCTGCACATCCCGGCTTACCGCGGCACGGATGCCGCAAACGTCGCCCTGCCAGACAAAGCCGAACGACTCAAACTCAACCGCCACGGCGCCGTCGCCTTCCGCATCTACTGACGTCGCTCTGGCCGGCATTGCCCTACCTTTTTTTGAGAGACCTTCTTGTGGACTTTTAAAGATTTTGCCGTCTGTGTCATCCGAATCAAGTTGATAAAAGGCATGACGATTCCTTTACTAGGTGTTGATGAGACGCCTTGTCAAAGGAGGTCGCCATGCCAG
>JAIRTL010000082.1 GCA_031254915.1 Planctomycetota bacterium | reverse complement strand
TGTCGGAGAGTGAGAGGGCACTGCTCTGGTCGCTGTGGCGAAGAGAACATCAAGCAATTGCAAAGAAATGTCATTACAAGAAACGAAATACGACTAATCCGCTACTGTAGTACTAAGGGCTACCGGACAAAACGTCTTGATCTGTCTGTGCAGACGTCACAGTACACGAAGATTTTTACGTAGCCCCAGCACTGGCGACACGAAACACGGCAAAAGCCTTATGGGCCGCGCGTCGTAGAAGAGGGCACGCTCCATGCAGCAATCCGCCAAGCATATCCAGACCACGCCCAAACACGCTTCGGCCTCTGCGCCCGAGTTTGCGGATCACTCGTATCGGACCCACAGCCTTCACACTCCATGCTCCGATATCGTGTATGCCATGTCGGGAGAGAAGCCGCCCACCAAGGACTTTTCCGGCCTGCTTGAGGACGTGGACTATGAAGAGCTGGCCAGCGCCCTGGATTTCGAATACAAGCGCCGGGCAGACAAGCGTCGGGAGACCATGATTCAGGAGCGGCAGGAAAAGGGCCAACCCTTGCCCAAGCCAAAAGCGCCGCCAAAGGCAGGAACCCCGACACCACTCCAAGTCCGGCGGGGGCTTCTCAAGGCTAGACTCGCGCAATTGAAAAAGCGGCAGGCCGTTGCCTATGACGGGGCGGACATAGAGGACGATGACGAGGAGTAAAAATTTTTAGGGCGCAAAACGGTCACAAGAATAGTGGAAGATTCAATATGTATCAATAAAAATAAGGCAATAAAAAACACAAACCCTTGAGGTTGCGGCAGTTATATTGGTCGGGGCGGGCGGATTCGAACCGCCGACTTCCTGCTCCCAAAGCAGGCGCGCTGCCAGACTGCGCTACGCCCCGAAGGCGTGGGGAATGCTGCTGCTTCCAGTGTTTCCAGCCGGGGATTTCCGTCTGGCGTCCTTCCGAATCCCGGTTATACTTTGCGACATCTCTTTCGATGACGACGAAAGCAGCTGGGGAGCGACAGCTTCCACTGGAAAAGGCATAAGACGACCCCGGCGGATCGCCGCGCGGGGCAAGATACAATTATAGTGATTGCCCTGATGGTTGCAAGATGAAGAGGCGGCGACGGCATATGGCGACAGGCACCGGGTTTAATTTTCGCGAACCGGCGTGGTACAATGAACTTGATTCCACCAATACTCGCTTGCGGGGCGATCATGCGCAAAATCCGCTCCCGGCCGGGACTGTTTGCGCCGCGAAAACCCAGACCCGGGGCAGGGGACGAATGGGAAACGTTTGGCATTCGCCGCCCCGAGGCGACTTGACCTTTTCCTTCCTCTGGGTCGGATCGAAAACGCTTATCGAACTGGGCAGCCTTCCCATGGCGGTCGCGCTCGGCGTGGGCGATTGGCTGGCAGGGCTCGGGATCGAAACGCGCTGCAAATGGCCTAACGACGTCATGGCGAACGACGGCAAGCTGTGCGGCATCATAACCGAGACCTCGCGTCAGGACAGCGTCGTCTCAGTCGTCGTAGGGGTAGGCGTCAACCTGGTCGATTCACCGAAACGGTCGGCGGTGGCCGGGCGGCCGGTCGCGTCTGTGGAGCGGGAAACAGGTCGGGCGCCGGGAGATCCCGTCATGCTTCTGCCGAACCTTCTTGCCGCCCTTGAATCGCGTATCGCAATATGGGAGTCCGAGGGATTCGCCGCCATCCGGCGCGATCTGTCGACGCGGTTGTGGGGCATCGGCAGAAGGGTGGAGGTCCGAGACGGAGATCAGCGACGGTGCGGGACACTTGTCGGCCTTGATGAGATCGGCGGCCTGATCCTGGCGGGCGGCGACGGTGATTTCAGCGTTGTTTCCGGTATTGTCGGCCTGGAGCCGGATAGGCACTCCCTGCTCTAGAAAATACAATGAGAAAATCCGTGAATAGTGGAGTTACGTGCCGGCTCGACCGGCAGTGCCGTTTCGCCGGCGGTTTGACGAAATATGACGAAAGGGAGACGATGCAACTCAATTCCGCATATTCGCGATGATTTTAAAGTGCGCTATAACGCGCAAAGGGCACGCGTCAACTTTTCACCGAAAACACCGCGGCAATCAACAACTGCCGAAATCAACACGAATCAAAAATATTCGATATTCATCGAAAACACTGGAATAATACCCTGGATACTTATATACTGATATCGGTTTGAAATACGAAAACTCTATTATACCTTTATTTTCAAGACATTGCACTGTTTGCCATCCAAAAGGATTAATCCCATTAATAATATTTTCACATTTTCAAACAGACATCAGTATATGATTTCGCTTTGCGACGCGGCCGACGAAATGATTGCATCGTTAAGTGTGTATCGTTTACGCCGGCGCGCTCTGACCCTTGTCCGACATGCCGTTGGGGGTGGATGGAAATGGCTGTCGAACGGGTTGTTCTTGACATTCACGGCTTGAACGGCGCTCATTGCATCGACGCCGTCAGGGAGAAGAGGTTTCTGGCCATGACGGGACTGAACGCCCCGCCGAGGTCTCGATGCTTCCCGGGCGCGCGGTGGTGACGGAACCGGATTGGATGCGGCGGCTTTAGCGTCTGGCTGTGGACGATCTTGGGTTTATGGCGTCAATTAGGGATTGAGGCGATCTGTGAGCAACAATGGCTTTTTCTTTGGTTCGAATCCGTCGCCGGAAGGCGGCCCCGGTTTCAGGGGAAGGGGCGTTACGCCCGACGCAGAGCCGGGCGACGTCGTCGAAGTGAGCGGCGAACCGATTTCGCGCAACGAAGCGAAATCGCTCGGCGTTTTCAACCTCGATCCACAACCTGTCACCCTCGGACGCGGATCCAAAACCACCAGGATGATGAAAAAAGCGGGCGGCAAGCATCAGTCCGTCGTCATCCCGGACGGCGTGCCGCCGGAGGTGGCGCAAAAGGTCGAGGACGCCCGCGAGCATCTGAACAACGGCGAAATTGAAAAAGCACTGACGCTCGCCCAGGAGGCGGTGTGGGAGCAGCCGTCGTTCGTCTCAGCCAAAGTCGTCATCGCCCGCGCCTTCATCGCAAATAACGAAAACAGCAAGGCGCTGGCGCTCCTTCAGGCAATCCCCGATCCCGAAATGATCCCCGAAGCCCTCTTCTATCAGGGGATTTCGCTCAACAATCTCGGCCGTGGTCCCGAAGCGCTCGATGCGTTCAAGAAGACGCTCGTCCGCGCCGGCGCCGACGCCGACCTGCGCAAACGCGCCACCGACATGATTTCCCGCATGCAAGGCGAATACGTCGCCTGCCCGATGTGCGGGAGAAAGGTCCTGCCCGACTCGATCGTCGACATCGGCGAGGAATCCGTCTGTCTGGATTGCGCCAGGGAGTTGGAGGACGAACTCGAAGACGAGGATGGCGAATACGACACTGACGGGAACCGACGGCGCAAGCGCCTGCGTCCGCCGTTGTCGAAGATGGACATTCTGGTCAGGGCGATAATCGGCCTTCTTTTTGTTTTCATCATCCTTTTCGCCATGTATTTCATCACGCCGGACTATTACATGATTTTCCGGTCGTTCCTGCCGGCGAGTTGGTCGTTTCCTCCCGTGGTGCGTCCGGCGGCGCCTCCGGTCAATTACACCCATGGCGTGATCGACACGGCGCCGCGCGTCGACCTCACCTTCCTCGTCACTTCGCCGAATGTGCAAAACCCCATGGTCGGCGTACCGCTGGTCCACAAGGCCATTTCCGCGCAGTTCCCGCAGACGAGCTTCGCGTTCGAGATCGACCCTGCTCCGGCGTCGGCGCCGGAGTTCGATCCCATCAGCGGTCTCCTGAAGTGGACTCCGCAACCCGAGGACGGGGGCAAAACCTACAAAATCGTGTTTCGTGGAATATTCGGAACCAAGCTGTCCGTCGATCAGGAAAACTCCGTGACTGTGATGGCCGCCCCGACGGTGGGTTCGACGAACTTGTCGGCGGAAACGGCGGCGGGCGACATCTGCGACATAGTGGTCGCCGACCTGGACGACGACGGCGACATGGAGATCATCGTCGTCTCAGGCGATTATTGGCACAGCCGGATACTCGTCTATGGGCGGAACGCCGAAGGTGGCTTCAGCCAGCGTTGGCGCACCGAGTTCGGCGGCAGGCCGATCGGCGCCGGCTTGGTGACGGCGAAAGGCGAAAAGTGGCTCGCGGTGGCCGATTATTGGACTTCGCGCATCCGTTATTTCGCGGTGCGTAACGATGCCCTAAGCGAGATGGCTGTGCTTATCGACCTTCCGGGGCGGCCGGTCATGGCCGACTTCGACGCCGAGCAGTCCGTTCTCGTCGCGCTCTGTCTCACCAACGCCGGATTCCAGGCCGTCGCCTACCGCCAAGTCGACCAGATCACCTCCGAACGCATCGGTTCCTGGCCTGTTCCCGGCAACAGCCAATGGCGGAACCTGCATCTGATGAAGGCGACGTCCGGCGCTACGAAAGGGCGCATGGCGCTGGTGCGCGGCGGTGCGCGGCCTGTCCTCTACCGCGATTTCGGCGCGGAGGCGGACTGGCGCGAATCGGGGAACCGCACGCATGTCGTCATGGATTCCCTGCCGACGGCGGACGGGGAAACATTGACGCTGCTCACGGCGACGCGGGAGCAAAAGGTGGAGGCCGTCTTTTTGACTCCCGATACGGCTCTCGAGCGCCGGGTGGAGATCCCGGACTGGAACGCGCCCGTTCTTGGCGGCGTTGCGCTTGCGGATGTGAACCGCGACGGAATCCAGGACCTGATTCTCGCCTCGCAGGAACGCATCGGGATTTTCTTCCTGGACGAGTTCGACCGGATCACCGGCACCTTTGTCATTCCCCTTGAGGTGCCGGCGCAGCTCAATTGCTCGCTGGTCGAGGTACCTCCGGACGCGCGCGGACGGGGCGAGGCGACGTTTTTCCTCGGCGCGGACGGGAAAATGTACACCGTGCCGATCGGTCCCTGAAGGGGGGATTCGAAAGAAGGGATTTTGCAATATGGCCAGGTGCGGAAAAACCCTCGCGGCGCTTATGCTGGTTTTCGCCTTCCTCGTCGCTTCATGCTCTCCAGCGGGTGAGGAAACGCGAGTCCCGTCGATCGGCGACGCCGTCACTGCGGCGGAACGCCTGTACGTGTTGGCATTGGCCGATCCGTCGCCGTGGGACGGGGAGAAGGTCAACCGCATCGGCAGGGCCATGCCCGGGCTGCCGGCGGAGATAGCTTGCCGGATCCTCTGGTTCACCGCCTCCGTGCCGTCGCGGATCGACGACGTCACCATTTACACGGCGGCGTTGCAGTCGCAGTCGGAGACGGTCCGCAAACACGCGGCGGCGCTTATGCTCGCCAAGGGCGGCGAGGACAACCGCCGCATGCTTATGGGCGCGGTCGCGAGTCCGGACGCCGGGCTTGCCGAATATATTCTCGAGGGGATCGCGCAAAGGCATATCACGGAAGCGGCCCCCGAGCTTATCCAGGTGTTGTTCCACCCCCATGTCATCCCACAGGTGAAGGAGACGGCCGCCCAGCATCTACGCCGCCTGACTGGCGCCAACCTGCGCGCCGATCCACTCGTCTGGCGCGAGTGGTGGGATGAAAACCGCCACTTGTTCTGACTTCCTTTCCATGGCGCCGCATTTACTCCCGTCGACCGGGAAAACCGGTTGATTTCCCGTCAACTTGTATTGAAATAGCTCGGACATGGGGTATAATGACCCCGGGGGATCAATTTTGACCGGAACGGAACCGGCCTTCATTACGTTTTTCCGGGGGAAGCGCCATCCATGCGAATGGCGCTGGACATTGAGAGTTTCAACTGGAAACGGCAGTATGACTCTTCCCGCGTCACACACCATGTTTCTGCCGCCGGGCAGTCTGTGTCTCCCGCGCGAATCGTCGCGTCTGTGCACGGTCGTCGCCAGCGGCGTCGCCGTGACGATTTTCGATCGCGAGCGCCGGATGGGGGGGATGGGACACTATTTTCATCCCAAGCGGCTCAACGGCGACTCGACGCCGGTATTTGCCGCGCCGGCACTGGTTGAGCTAGTGCGCATGTTCCGCGACCGCGGTTCACGGCCGGCGGCGCTGGAAACATACCTCTACGGCGGCTCCGACAACCCCGGCGTCCCGGGGTTCGATCCGGGGAGAAGCATGCTCAATGTCCGGGTCGGTTTCGAGATACTGGAAAAGCTTGGCGTCAAAATCGCCGGAACCGATGTCGGCGGCAGATTCGCGAGAAAGCTCGTCTTCTGTTCCGCCACCGGGCAGAGCATAATGGCGCGGGTGCTCAGAGTCAGGGGTGCGGATTGGTATCCCGAGTTCCCCGCGGGGGTAGGAAGGTGAAGGTCGGGCCGGAGCGGCGAGGCGTCGGCCCAGACGACCACCACGACGTCCGGCCGCTTTTCGTGCAGCCCGAGACGACAGACGCGAAAAGCATGCTCGAGTTCCTGGGTATCGAACTCATTCCCGATCGGGAATTCGCGGAGCTGGCGGAAATCATTTCGCGTCATTTCGGCATCAAGGTCGGCAAGAACAAGCTCACCCTCGTCACCGGCCGAATCCATCCCATCATGGAAAAGTACGCATTCAAGTCGTATGCCGACTGCATCCGCGCCCTCAAAAACGATGACAAGGGCGATCTTCTTTCGGAACTCGCCAACCACATTTCCACGAACCACACCGGCTTCTTCCGCGAGGATGCGCATTTCCAGCTGCTCATGAAGACCGTCCTTCCGGAGATCGCGGACAGAAAGCGCCGAGCCGGCGATTCTGACCTGCGCGTATGGTGCGCCGCGTGTTCGACCGGGGAGGAAGCGTATACGCTCCAGTTCTGCCTACTCAAATTTTTCGGCGCCGACTATACGAAATGGCGGGCCGGCGTGCTGGCGACGGACATTTCCGCCTCCGCCCTCGACAAGGCGAAGACCGGCGTTTATACGGCGCAGCGCGTGCGTACCGTGCCGCCGGATGTGCTCGCCCGCTATTTCCGCCGGATCGACGAGGAGATGTACGAGGTTCTCCCCGAGGTGCGTCGCGAAGTCACCTTCAGGCGGCTCAACCTGACGCGCTCGGAATTTCCGCTAAAAAAAGCGTTTGACATTATTTTTTGTCGAAATGTAATGATATATTTTGATCCGTCGACGCGCGGAACGCTGGTCGAAAAGTTCCGTTTATGGCTGGCGGACGGCGGCTGCCTGTTCATAGGGCACTCCGAATCGATCGCCGAGGCCGCGAGAACCTTACGCTACGTCGCGCCGGCGGTGTACGCCAGAACGAAAGGCTGAGCATGAAAGACCGCATAAGGGTATTGATCGTCGACGACTCCGCCTTGGTTCGCGACGTCCTGTCGGTGGGGCTGTCCCGCGACCCGGAGATCGAGGTCGTCGGCACCGCCGCCGACCCCTTCGAGGCGGGGGAGAAGATCCCGGAGCTCAAGCCCGACGTCATGACCCTCGACGTCGAAATGCCGCGCATGAACGGGCTCGAATTCCTGCGCCGGCTCATGCCGCAGTATCCACTGCCCGTCGTGATGGTGAGTGCCCTGACGGAAAAGGGCAAACAGCTGACCATGGACGCCCTCTCACTGGGGGCGGTCGATTTCGTCGCCAAGCCGAAGGCCGATCTGGCGCGCGGCATGGAGGTGCTTCTCTCCGAACTGACTATGAAAATCAAGATTGCCGCCAACGCCAAGCTGCTCCGCTTCAAGAGCCGCCCCGACGCGGACACGACCGTGGTCGAGAAAAATCCGAAAAAGCTCGGCGACACCGCCGCCGCCCTCACGGAACCATCGTCGCGGGTGATCATCATCGGTGCGTCGACGGGCGGCACCGAGGCGGTGCGCGAGGTCGTCACCCGCTTCCCGGCGAGAAGTCCCGGCATAATCGTCGTGCAGCATATGCCGGGCGGCTTCACCAGGCTTTTCGCCAACCGGCTCGATTCGGAGACGACGATGAAGGCGAAGGAGGCGGAGGACGGCGATCAGATTCTCGCCGGGCGCATACTTGTCGCCCCGGGCGGCAAGCAGTTGCGCATCAGGAAGGATCCGTCTGGGAGGGGGTATTCGGTGAGCGTCACGGACGAAGCGCCGATCAACGGGCATGCGCCGTCGGTGGACGCGACCATGCTTTCCGCCGCCTCAACCGTGGGACGCGACGCCATCGGCGTGATCCTGACTGGCATGGGCGCCGACGGCGCCGACGGCCTCAAGGCCATGCGGGACGCCGGCGCGCGCGGCCTCGCCCAGGACGAAAACACCTCCGTCGTTTTCGGGATGCCGGCGGAGGCGTTCAAGCGCGGCGGCGCCGAACGCCTCGTACCTATCGGCGAAATGGCGAAGGCGATCATGGGTTGCCTCGCGAAGAAGTGACGCTTCGGCGTGTACGCTTACCCGGCCTTCGGCCAGATGTCCTTTCTCGGACCGGCGGGCGCCAACTTGTCCAGCGTGACGGAAACGTTCCGTATGCCCAGTGCGTACGGAAGCACTTGGTAGAGCGGGAAATACACCCGCACGCCGTCCGGTTCGAGACCGAGGTTTTCATAGTTGTCGCGAGCCGGTTCGAAGCCGTCCGCGAGAAAGGCGTCGCTTTCCCCGTCCTCGAAGCATTCCGGGCGCTCCTCCCTCACCTTTTTCCGTAGCGTGGATTCCGATTCCTTGGCGATGATCCGCAGGGCGGCCTCCGGGTCGTCGAACATGTCGTCGAGCGTCAGTTCGTCGCCGCAAAGGCGCAGGTTGACGGTTGTGATGTCCGTCATCGGGTGCGCCTGGAGGGAATAGTGTCTCCAGGCGAAAAAGACGACGCTGACGACTTCGGGGCCGGGGCGGGTGACGGCGTGGCGCAGGTTCGCCTCATACGACTGCACATGCCCCTCGTACCCGAGGTCGGGCAAGTACGACTCCGCCGCCTCGGCCATGGTCGCCTTGACGAGATTCACCAGCCAATCGGTCAGTTTTTCATCCACCGCCGGGATACCGGTATGAGGATAGCCGCCGTCTATGGACCAGGAATAGGCGATATCACGGGTCTCGACTACCGGTTCTCCGGCATCGGCAATCCGGAACGCCGTAACGAGAACGAGAGCGGCCGCGAAGAAGGCGTTCTGTGTTTTCATGGGTGTCTCCATCGAAGTGCGGCGCATCGCATTTTTGGTGCCTGTCCCTAAGCCCCACGCTGTCGCGTTCGGGAAGACGGGCTCCCAGTTATTTCCGGGCGCGTCCCTATAACTTTTCCGAAATGTTATCGGCCTTTCGATTTTTCTCCACGCATCGAAAAAATCACGGCGACGCGGCGTCCGGAGCAGGAGCCGGTTCGGGGGCGGGCGGAGCGAGTTCCAAGGCAGATTCCAGGGTTGGAGCTTCCGGCGCCGGTTCGGTTGGGGCTAGCGCAACGGATTCAGCGGGCGTCGCAGGTTCGGAGACGGGAGTCGGTGCGGGATCTGATTCCGTCCTGGAGCGGTTCAGGGAGGCGTCGACCACCCGAGCGACGCGAATCCCCCTGTGCGATCGGTACCAATAGACCCCGAACGCTGCGGCGATGCCGACGACGACGGCGATCCAGAAGATGCTGTTGCGCCGGCGCTTGAGGATATACGGATCGAGGATTCTCTTGTGATCGAGGTTTTTCGGCAGTTCCGCCTCGCTTGTCAGGCGCTTCGACAGCGCAAGATTGATGTAGGCGCGGCCGTTCACCGCCCAACCGGACGCCTCGAGAAGCGGCGCGAGCGTCCTGTCCTTCAGCTTCAGCCAAGCGATGAGAAGGGACGGCCCCGAGATAAGCAGGAACAGGCCGAGGAAGAGCAGGGGAAGCTGCCACCAGTCCATTGAGAAGAGCGCGTTGAAGATGCTCGCCACAGCGGTTCCCAGCGCGCCCAACGCCAGGCCAATGGCGGCGAAGATGCCCATGTTTTTCGACAAATCGAATTTCGGCTGCGCGGCGGCGGGCGGCGCGGTGGTGACGGCGGTGATCTGTTCGCCGATTTTCTGGCTCGCCGTGGCCATGAGCGTGCTCTGTTTTTCGCTGGCGAATTTGCCAATCTGTTCCGTGATCATATTGCCGAAGCGTTTGTACGGAGTCCACGCCGCCTGCCACAATCCAATCGGATTGCTGACCACCTTCACGACCGTGGCGTCCCAGTCGCGGCCTTCGTTGTCGACGAAAATGCCGTTCCGGTTCGGAATGAGCATGTCGGAATCGCCGGTGGTAACCGCGGCGACGATGCCCATCGTTTTCTCCGGCTCTGCCGCGCCGGCGCCGCCGCCGCGCCGGCATTGGCAGTAGAGGAGGAACATCTGGCTGCGGGCGGCGAGGGTGGAATGCTCGTCGATATTCGCGGCCGGCATGCACAGACGGCAGCTCCGGCTGTCGATGTAGAGCGTGCCCGACTGGAAGGCGGCCTTCCGCTTCATGGAGTAGAAATCCTCGAAGGACACGAAGTTTTTGAGCAGACGGTGGAGATGGAGGTAGTAGAGGACGAGGCGTTCGACTTCGGCGATGTCGGCCGCCGCCGCCGGGACGTTCATGTCGCGTTCGGCCAAATCCCGGAAGCGCGCCGCCACGTCGCCGTCGAGGATCGCCTTGATGCGCGCGTCCCCGAGGGCGTCCAGCGCCGTGGTTGGCGGGTAGGCGACCGTGGCGGTCTGCGGCGTCGGCTTCTTCGCGAGTGTTTCAGCGTAGGGCGAGAACAGGCCCTGGATCGAAAGCCACTCGTCGCGGGTCATGGCGTCCGGACCGGCGAGCTTCGGCCTGAGCAGAGCCGCGAGGCGCTCCGTCTTGTCGCGCCATGCCGGATTGATCCCGGCTCCGAAGTCGAGCGGCCTGTCCGGTTCCACCCGCGACAGCGGGAGGGCGGCGAGGGCGACGGCGTCGAGCAGGCCGACGTCGCCCTGTACCAGGCTGCCCGACTCGACGTTCAACGCGTCCCGGGACTGCGGCGCGTAGGCCGCGAGTTCGCAGCGGAGGAAATAGTCGTCGATCTTTCCCCTCAATTCGCCGATGAGCCGCCAAGCCTCAGGGGTGTCGTCGCCCAGCGGCGTGTCGGCAGCGTTGATCGCCTTTTTCCAGGCGCGCCAGTCCTCGATCATCTTGACGAAGGCGTCCGCTATCTCCCGGTTGACACCCGGGACGCCGCTGGCGTCATCGACGCCGCCGATGACGGCCATGGCGTCGATGACGAAGGCGCGGACGTCGTCGTCGAGGCCGGCGAACGGCGGCAACACGCCGTCGCCGTTGAAGGTCTGTTCGGAGGCATGGAGAACGGCGGTATGGACGTCCTCCTGGGTGAGCGTCTTGGCGTCTTTTTTGCCGAGATTGTCGAGAATGGCGCGTGCGGTAAGAAGGATTCGCCTACCCTCGGGGACGCTGTCGTTGACGGCGTCGAGCGGCAGGGCATCCGAGCAGTCGACCATTCCCGCCGGATCCTTGAGTCTTCCGCAGGTCCATTCCACCGCGTCGACGATCTCCGGTATGCGGATGCGGCCGTCCCTGTCGCCATCGATGAGAGTGAGGGTGCGCTGATCGAATTCGAGCCCAGAGGCGGGGCAGGACAGCGCCGCCCAGAGCTTCGGGTCGAGCTCGGCGATATGGCGCAGATGCTCGCCTTTGTTAAGCACCACCTGGTCGGTGCCGCCGACATACTCGAAGGTCCATTTGAACGTGGCGTTTTCCTCGGGCATTTTTTCGGTCATGGCATGTTCCTCTCTTCGACAGTGTTCCGGCCGGTTCCGGCGTAGGTTGTAACAGGAGGAAAAATCTTCGTCCAGCGTTAAAGCGAAAAGACGCGGTCTACCGCTTACACACCGCCAATCATGATTTCGAGGATATGCCCAGCGCGGCCCGAAATTGTGAAAATGGGGGATGTGGGTCGCTCTGTTTCACATCTGCTTTCCTTGGTCATTTCACGTCCGCGCACCGTCGAGGGAATCACAATCCCGGACCGTGAACAGTATATTTCGTCGCCGCGTCGGCAGCTGCCGCTTGCCGGGTCCGGACAAGAACCACGACGGACCCAAGAACAACTGACGCTTGCCGAAAGCGGGCAGGGTCGGGGCAAATGCCGCGATTTGCTCTGTGGAAGCGGCAGCGCCGACGCCGCGGCCGTTTCCGCCTTGCCTTGCTACCGCCCCCTTCGGTATTATTGACAAACATGGAAACAATGCGGCATATTTCGCGTCGATGCTTCTCGGGGCCTCGCCGCCGTGTGGCGGTTGGTCCATATCGCACGAAAACGCCCAGCGCATGAAGGGACCACACCAATGAAGGGAAAATCGAGATTCGCGCTGTACCAAGGCAACCGGGGCTTCTTCCCCGCGTCGCTGCAAAAGTCTGCCCGCGAGGAACTCGTCAAGACGCTCGTGGGGCAGGGGCACGAGGTCCTGGCCTTCCCGTTCGAGGCGACGAAGTCCGGCGGCATCGAAACGATCGAGGACGGCAGCAAGTATGCGCAATTTCTCTGTGAAAACCGGGGAAAATACGATGGCGTCATCCTCGCGCTCCCTAACTTCGGCGATGAAAACGGCGCCATGGCGGCGTTCCGCGAATGCGACGTCCCCATTCTCATCCAGGCCTACCCCGATGATCTCGACAAGATGGCTCCGGCGACGCGCCGCGATTCGTTCTGCGGCAAAATGTCGATCATGGACGTCTTTGTCCAGTGCGGCATCGACTTCACGGCGCTGAAGCCGCACACCGTGTCGCCGTCCTCCCCCGCTTTCAAGGAAAACGTGGACTACTTCGACCGCATGTGCCGGGTGGTGCGTGATCTTCGCAACCTCAGGGTCGGTGCGCTTGGCGCCCGCACCACAGCCTTCAAGACGGTGCGCTTCGATGAAGTCGCCCTGCAGCGCCACGGCGTCACGACGGAGACGTACGATCTTTCCGAGGTGTTCGCACGGATGAACGCGCTCAAGGATGACGACGCGAAAATCAGGGCCAAGGCGGAGATTCTCGCGGCGTACACGACGTGGGACGGCGTGCCGGACGAAGCCAGGCTCAACCTCGCCAGGCTCGGCGTCGTCATCGACGACATGGTGGCCGAGTACGCGCTCGATTGCGTCGCGGTGCGCTGCTGGAACGAGATGCAGGAGCAGCTCAAGGTCTCGCCGTGCGTGCTGGCGTCGGAAATGAACGAGCGCGGCGTCGTCGCCTCATGCGAGCTCGACGTCGGCAACGCCATCGCCATGTACGCCCTCCAGGCCGCCTCCGGCAATCCCGCCGCCTGTCTCGACTGGAACAACAACTACGGCGACGACGAGAACAAGTGCATCCTCTTCCATTGCGGCCCGGTTCCGAAGTCGATGATGACAGACAAGGGCAAGGTGGAGGAACACGCCATCCTCTCCACCACCATGGGCCCCGGCTGCACCTTCGGGTGCGACGTCGGCCGCATCAAGCCGTCCGACATGACCTATTGCAGCCTCCTCACCCGCGACGGCGAGGTGCTTGTTTTCCTCGGTGAGGGGAAATTCACCGCCGATCCGATCCCGGCCGACTTCTTCGGCTGCGCCGGCGTCGCCGAGTTCCCGAAAATGCAGGAGATGCTCCAGCAGATAGGATACGCTGGCTTCCGCCATCACGTCAGCGTCACCACCGGGCACCATATGATTCCCGCCGCTGAGGCGATGGGCAAATACCTCGGCTATGAGGTGATGCTTTTCTGATATACTGGGCACGGTCCGAAATTGTGAAAAATGAGTATTCACTGAACTCAGGTGATCTACTGTAAATTATGGTTGCAACGCCTCATTACCGCAATGAATAGTCTGTCCCGAATGGCACTGAAATAAGGTTATTTTCTTGTTTCATCGGCGGTTACATCTTCGATTTCAGTAATGGTATTTTGGGAGCATTTTCTTAAGTTCGTTTCTCGGTTTTGTCATGAGCGAATAGTTCTTCGGTCGTCTTTTTTTCGCACACGCGGTTCTACTCTTCCGGGTCGATGTGGGATTGTCTCCGCATTGACGAGAGTGAGCAGGAGATCGTAATCGCCGCCATCCCGCTCGACCCAGTACAATCTCGAATTGCGCCTGAAATGCGCCGACGATAAGATGTGGCGGTGAGGGCCAAATGGCACAGGCGGTCTTCCAGAGACGGAGACATCGGCCGCTGCCCATAAAGACCAAGCGCCTCGCGAATCGGCATCAGCATCGTCCCGCTTTCACGATCCCGACCATAGAGGGAGGGCAGGACAATATCACCGAACAGGGTTTGCACGGGCGCATCTCATTTTTGTGTATATCATAATCTTGTGGACTTTTAAAGATTTTGCCGTCTGTGTCATCCGAATCAAGTTGATAAAAGGCATGACGATTCCTTTACTAGGTGTTGATGAGACGCCTTGTCAAAGGAGGTCGCCATGCCAG
>JAIRTL010000070.1 GCA_031254915.1 Planctomycetota bacterium | reverse complement strand
CAGGATGCGCCGCTACGAGGACGCGATACGCCGTTACGGCGACGTGCTCGAACTGTCCGAACGGCAGGAGCAGTTGGAAACGGCTCTCATGTGGCGCGGCGAAGCCAACTATTACAAGGGAATCGACGAACTGGACAACGACCGCGACGCTTCCGCCTGGCTCGACGCGGCGTTCGCCGATTTCTCGTCGTTCGTCGAAAAGTATCCCGAGGCGAAAAACATGCCCGCCGGCGTCTACTGCGCCGCCGTTTCGGCGTTCGAGGGCGGGCGGTACGAACGCGCCATTCCGTATCTGGAAAGATTCGCGCGCGAATTCATCACTGACGGCCGGTATGAGGAATGCCTGTATCTGCGCGGCGAAGCGTTGTACAGGTTGAAGCGCCACGATGAGGCGAGGGTCGCCTTCGCCGAGGTATTGGCGAAACGCCCGAACGGCGACTACGCGCCGGACGCGAGGGGCGGCATCGCCTGGGTCGATCGCGCCCTCGGGCGGCTCGCGGACGCCGCGGCCGGCTTCGGGGAAGCGGCCAAACTGGCTTCCGAGGACAAGGAACTGTCCCTGTCGTACCTTTACGACGCCGGATGCGCCTGGCAGGAGCTTGGCGACGTCCAGAAAGCGGCGGCCCCCTTGCAGGAGGTCGCGAAAGCCGCCGACCATCCGATGAACGGATTGGCGTGGCTCAGGCTGGGGACGCTCTGGCAGGAGCAGGCGAAGGAGGCGCGCGAACGCGCCAGGACGGCCGCCACCGCCGAGGCGCGGGATTCGTTCGTCGCCAAACAGAAGGAAATAGGAACCCAGGCGATCGGCTACCTCGGGAAGGCGATCGACAGCGGAAAGCTGGACGGCGAGGAGATCGAGGCCGAGTCGATCCTCGGCGAAGCGCTCCTCGACGCCGAACGCTACGAGGACGCGGCCAAAACCTTCGGCGAGATCGCCCGAAAGTGGCCGGATTCGATCCGCGCGCCCTGGGCCCTGTACCATCGGGCGCTGGCGCTCCGGGAGATGGCGCGAACGGCGGATGGGAACGCGGTCGACGAATTGCTCGCCCGCGCCGCCGCCGCGTTGCACGCGAGCCTAGGCTACGGGAACGCGCGCGAACGGCTGCACGCCACGCTCGCCCTCGCCGATCATTCCGCCTCCTCCGGCGAAGAGGAGGAGGCGCGCAGGCATTTCCGCTGGCTGGCGACCGAAGGCGAAAAATGGGCCGCCGCCTGGCGCGACCGTGCCGGCGGGAGCGATCCGTCCCTCGTCGCGACGGCCAGGGAATACGCGGCCGGGGCGCTGTTCCGGTTGGGCGAGTCGTACTTCCTCGAGTCCGATTTCCCGCGCGCGTCCGGTTTTTACAATGAAATTCTCGCCGGCCATCCGGACGCCCCGCAGGCGGCCATGGCCGAGCTCAGGCTCGGCGAAATCGCCGAGAGCGGCCGCGATCCCGAAACGGCGCGCCGGCGCTACGAAGCGGCTCTCGCCCTGGGCGAACGGTTCGGCGCCAACCGGGTCGGCTCCACGATCGCCAACGCCCGCCGGCATCTGGGCAT
Source organism: Planctomycetota bacterium (assembly GCA_031254915.1). GTDB lineage: Bacteria > Planctomycetota > SZUA-567 > SZUA-567 > SZUA-567 > JAIRTL01. Next base: position 16,758 of record JAIRTL010000070.1, on the reverse strand, counting down.
CCTCGACCTTCGCGACGGCCAGCGCGCCGGCAACGACGCGGACCGCAGGACGAAGCTGCAAAGCGCGGTCGCGCATCTCTCCTCCGTCCTCGACAATCCTCCCGCCGACGTCAATAAGGGCAGGGTGCTCTATTTCCTCGCCGACGCGAAGTACAGCCTCGGTCAGAAGCGCGAATCGCTCGCGGATTACGAGAAAAGCCTGGCCGAGGATCCGAAGGGCGACGTCGCCGACGCCGCCCTCTACGGCATCGCCTGGGTGTGCGTCGACCTGAAGGAATACCAGAAGGCGATCGCGGCCGCCGATCGGCTGATGACCGAGTTCCCGGGCAGCGCGCTCAGGCCGGACGCGGTCATCCTCCGCGCGTCGGTGCGTCGCATGAACGGCGATCACGACGGGGCGCTTTCCGATCTCGAGGCGCTGCTTCGCGAATATCCCGGCCATCGCCTCGCGGCCCGCGCCGAACTGGAGCGCGCCACCGCGCTCGACGAACTCGGCCGGCACGAGGAGGCGGCGCTCGCCTTCCAGACCTTCCTCGCCGACCACCCCGACCACCCCGACACGCCGCAGGCGCTGTACCAGCGTTCGTGGTCGCTGTGGAACCAGATCAAACCGCGGGTTCTCGAGGCGCGCGAAGCCGAGAAGCGCTATCGCGATCTCGCCGGCGATCTCGATCCGGAACGGCTTCCCGACCCGGACCGCCAGGCCGCCCTCAACGCGCGGGACGAAATGAACCGGACCGCGTCCCTGGTCAGGAGCGGCGAGGACGAGATCCTTTCCCTTCTCCGCGAACTGACCGAACGCTATCCCGACAACCCCGTCGCCGAATCGGCGTGGATGCGGATCGGGGAAATTCTCTACGACCGGAACGAGTATCAGCAGGCGTCGGCCGCCTATCGCCGATCGCTCACGCTCGCCGAGGCGGGAAAGTCGGAACTCGCCGTCAACGCCCAATACCGCCTGGCATGGAGCATTCAACGGCTCGCGGAGGCGTCGGAGCGCGAATGGCGCGCCGAACGCGACCGGGAGAGAAAGGATGCTCTCGGCAAGGAAATGTGGGACAGGCGGCTTGCCGCCGTCGAGGCGTTCGAAACGATCATAGGCAAGTATCCGAAGAGCAATCTCGCGGGCGAGGCGGCCTATCTCGCCGCCGAACTGCGCCGCCGCTCGGGGCAGGACAACACGGACGAGGCGCGGCGAAGCGGCTGGTATGAAACGGCGATCGAGCGGTACAGGCAGTCTCTGGAAAAAGCCGCCCCGGACGCGCCCCATCGCCGCGCCGCCGAGCACGGCATCGCGCTGTCGCGCCTCCTCGACAAGAAATACGCCGAGGCGCGGGAAGGCTTCCAGAAGTTCCTCTTCGACTACGCCGACGGTCCGTTCACCCAGGAAGCGTATTGGGGACTCGGCCAGGCGAATCTCGAACTCGGCGCCTACGCCGAGGCCGGCACCGCGTTCGAACGCGCGCTGTCGCTGAACAAGGATACGGAAACGGCCGCCAAGTCGCGTTACGGGCTCGGGTTCGTCGCCGCGATGGCGGGCGACAGGGAGAAGGCGAGGGTCGAGTTCCTCGACGTGGACTTCACCTATCCGCAGTATCCCGACTGGGCCGCGGCCGCCCTGGTCAGCGCCGCGAGAACGGCGCTGTTCGACGGCTACACGGACAAGGCGATAAGCGACCTCGAACGAGCCCTCGCCCGCTATCCGGACGCGCCGGCCGCGGGCGAGGCGCGGGAATTGCAGGCCGAGATCGCCGCCGGCGGCGACGGGTAGATGCGATGCGACGCCGGGCTGCGCGCGGTTCCGGATCGCGGATGCGGGGCGACAGGGGACGCCCGATTCCGCGCCCGTTTTCCGGAAGCGGTTTGTCGCGCGTTCTTCATGAAAACGCGGTTGCGCGATACAGGCAAACTATGATGACCGATCGGGGGAAAAGTCGATGAAAACGCGGATGCTCCTGGCGATGGCCGCCTTGCTGACGGTTGCCGGCGTCGCCTGCGCCGACGAAATCAGCAGGGATTCGATGCTCACCGCCTTCCAGCGCGGCGGCAGCGTCATGTGGGCGATCCTGGCCGTCTCCATCTTCGGCTACGGCTATGCGATCGAGCGCTTCGTCTCGCTCCTCCGGGTGGCGCAGATTCCCAGGCGCCTCATGGACGGGCTTCGCGACGAAATGGTCCGGGGCGGCGTCGCGGCCGGACTCGAGGTCGTCGGCGGCGGGAAAAGCGCGATGGCGCGGGTCATGTACGCGCTCCTGTCGCGGAGCGGGGCGACCCGCCGCGAACTGGAGACCGTGCTCGAGGACGAAGGGACGCGCGTTCTCTTCGGCCTGAGAAAGAACCTGCGCCCGATCGGCGTCGCCGCCGTCGTCGCGCCGCAGTTGGGTCTGCTCGGCACCGTGTTCGGACTCATCGCCGCTTTCCGCACGGCGGCGGAACTCGGCATGGACGATCCGCGCAATTTCGCCGCCGGCATCTATGAAGCCCTGTACACGACCGCCTTCGGCCTCGTGGTCGCCATCCCCCTCCTCATCGTCCACAGCTGGCTGAGGACGCGGGCGGACACGATCATGCGCGAGGTTGAGGAACGGGCGCTCGCCTTCATTTCCGCCGCCTCCAACCGCGCCGAGACGGCGCGGCGGAGCGCGGACGGAGGCCGCGCCGCCGAGGTTTTCGAGACTGAAAGCGTGTCCTGCGACGAACCGACCACGATCGACGACGAGGGACCGCGCGCCGATGCCGAGGACACGAGCGTCCAGGAAGCGTGACGTCCGTCTTCCGGTCGAATGGAGAATGCGCCATGCGCGCCATGAACGACGAGGACCGCTACGACATTCCGATGACGCCGATGATCGACGTCGTCTTCCAGTTGCTCATTTTCTTCCTGGTCGCGACCACGTTCGTGAGGGTCGAGACGGACCACGCCGTCCGCCTCCCCGAGAGCGAGGCCGGCGTCAAGGCGGCGTCCGTTCCCGACCGCCTGGTGATCAACATCCGCGAGGACGCGACGCTCGTCGTCAACGGCAGGATCGCCACGGAAACGGAATTGCGCGGCATGGCGGCCGAGTTCGCGGGCGCGCATCCCGAGCGTTCCGCCGTGATCCGCGCCGACGGCAGGGTCGTGTACCAGGCGGTCATGCGCATTTTCGGAATATGCAGGGCGAGCGGGGTCAAATTCGTCGATTTGCCCGTGATGGAGCCGGAGAAGCGATGACGCGCGCCGCCGACGAGCGCAAACCGTTCCAGAGGACGCCGCACGGGCGCATGCCCCGGACGGCGGCGTTCCTGTTTCTGGCGCTCGTCCTCCAGGCTGCCGCCTTCGCCGGCGAGACGGGGACGCTCTCGGCCGCGCTCCTCACCCGCGACCTCGGCGACCCGAGGGAGCCGGGGAACGCGAAGCTGGTCGTCGCCCTGCCGGAGTCTTCCGGGCACCTGCTCGCCTCGGTGCGCGCCGCCGACTTTGTCGTGCACGTCTTTCCGGAGGATCTCGCCGAGACCGAGGGGACGGCGGACCGCTACCGCGCCGGCGGCCTGTACCTTTGGCGATACAAGAAAAAACTGTTCTTGGATGTCCGCGAGGTGCCGCGCCAGGACCGCGAGGGCAGGGCGAAGGTCAGGGTCGCGTTCGCGCCCGGGGGCCGCGAGCGGATGTCGGGAATCGCCGAAGGCGAATGCCGGTTCGCCTCCGACCTGGTCGACGTCGTGCTCGCCGTGGACGTCAGCCGGAGCATGAATTACAACGATCCGCACAAGCGCCGGGTGACGGCGGCGCGGACCTTCCTTGAAATGGCGGGGGAGGGCGGCGGCATCGGCCGCGTCGGCCTCGTCACCTTCAACCATCGCGGCGACGTCCGCACGCCGCTTCTTCCCCTCGAGGAAAGCGGCCGCATCCTTCGGGACCTCGACCAGGTCGGCGCCGACGGCCTCACCAATCTCGATCTGCCGCTTGAGCTCGGCGAGCGCATGCTGCGGGAGGCGGACTCGCGCCGCCCGGTCGTCGTCCTTCTCACCGACGGCAAGAACGAAGGCGCCAGATACCGGAACACCCACCGCCGTCTCGCCGAGGACGGCGTGCGCATTTTCACCGTCGGCCTGACTCGCAACGCCGACCACGGCCTTCTCGAGGAGATGGCCGACGCTTCCGGCGGCATCTATTTCCGCGCGCCCACCGACGACGACCTTCCGGAAATCTACGCCAGGCTCGCCGCCGAGCTGGGAAAGCGCCACCTCCTGCGCGGCGATGCGCTCGAAGCGGCCGCCGGCGAGGGCGCGCTTCCCGTCGACGCGACGATCAAGCGCATCGTCGCCATCACCGACGGCGGGGCGCGGACGATCCTCCTCGACCCGCAGGGCGCCGAGGCGACGGGGCGCGGAGCCGGGGGAACGGGGAGCGTCTTCGTCGGCCGCCCGAGGGCGGGGCGCTGGCGGTACTCGTGGAGCGGGGCCGCGCCGGGAATCTCCGGCCTGGCGTTTTTCGGCGACACGCCCTTCTTCCTCGACCTTTTCCCGCCCCAATACCAGGGCGAACAGGTGGCGGTCGGCGCCACGCTGGCGCGGGGCGCGCTGCCGTTTGGCCTGGCGACGGTGTGGATTGAACCGCTTCCCGGCCTGCCCGGCGGGCCTTTCGCCCTCCACGACGACGGCCTCCACGACGACGGCGAAGCCGGGGACGGCGTGTACGGCGCCGTCGTGGATCTTCCCGCCGGATATCGCGACCGCTTCGACGTCGTCGTTCGCGGCGAAGGCGAGCTTCCCGATGACGGCGAATTCATCCGCCAGACCGCCGGCATAGCCGTGCGCATGCCCGTGGAGCCGGAGCCGGAGATAAAACGCTTTTCCCTCGGCGGCACGCTCGACTTCGGCGTACTGTATCCCGGGGAGACGGGCGTAGCCGGCGCGCGGGTGACGTTCGAGGCGGATTCCCCGGAGACCTTCCTCTTCGACCTTTCCTGGGTCGAGGAAACGCCCTCCATCCCGACCCTGCTTTCCAGGGTGGACATTCCGCCGGGCCGACAGAACTACGAACTCGAGGTCGCCGTACCCGCCGACGCCGCCGCCGGAACCTACCGCGGCATTCTGGACGTCCGCGCCGAAACCGGTCTCGGCGACGCCAAGCCGGCGCGGCTGGTCGTCGGCGACGTCCGCTTCTCGGATCCCGGTCCCGCCGATCTCGGCGTCATCCGCCCCGGGCGTGAGGCGGAACAAGTCATACTTATTCCGTATCGCGCCGACAAGGAAACGCCGCTCGAAATTTCCGCCGCCGGCGACGATTTCCTGTCCGTCGCGGTCGACCTCGACCGGCTCGCGGCGGGCTCCGGCGAGGTCGCTCTGACCGTCACCGCGTCCGCGCTCGCCGAGGCGGCGGACGGGGAGCGGCTCGGCCGCGTCGTTTTACGGGCCGGTCCCGGCGAGCGCGAGATTCCGGTCGCCTGGCGCGTCCGGGCCTTCAACGGCGCATCCCTCGGGGGCGACGTCGATTTCGGCGTGCTCTTCCCCGGAGAAACCGGCAGCGCGGAAGTCCTTGTGGATCTCGATTCCACCCGCCCGGAACGGCTGTTCTTCAATCTGTCCTGGCCGGATCACGAGCGGACGTTCCAGACGCTTGCCTCGGACGAAATCGTGCCGCCCGGGCGCCAGGCGTTCGAACTCGATTTTCACGTGCCCGAGACCGCTTCCTCCGGCGACTACGCCGGCCGCCTCTCCGTTCGGGCCTGGAACGGCCTCGGCGACGAGCGCGAAGCCAGGCTGAGGGTGGGAACGGTCGTCTTCGAGCCGCCGGAGGCGATCGACCTCGGCGCGATCCGGCCCGGGACGACGTCCGAGCGGATCGTGACCGTTTCGTATTACGCCGACAAGGCTGCTCCGGTCGCGGTGTCGGTCGACGGCGCGGAACTGGCGGCGTCCGCCGGCGCGACCGGTCTTTCGGCCGGCGAAGGCGAAATGGAAATCGCCGTCTCCGCCGCGGCCGGTCCCGACGCTCCGGACGGCGTTCGCGAAGGCGTCGTCAGGATCAAGGCCGGGCCGGGTTCGTTGACGGTCCCCGTGCGTTGGCGGGTGCGGTCCTTCTGGGGCGCCCTCCTTGGCGACGACGTCGATTTCGGCGTCCTCTTCCCGGGCGAGCGCGGCTCCGCCGCCATCGACGTGTCGGTGGATTCCGTCAGGGCGGAAGCGCTTGATTTCCGGCTCTCCTGGCCGGACTCGGACGGCGCGCTTCCCGAATTCACCGCCAGGGCGCAGATCGCTCCCGGCCGCCATCCCTTCGATCTCGATATCGTCGTTCCCTCGGACGCGGTTCCCGCCAGGCACGTCGGCCGGATTGAAATTCGTTCGGGAGACGGCGTTGACGACGTCAGGGAGGCAAGGTTGACGATCGGCGACGTCGTTTTCGCCGACCCGGGCGCGGTGAACTTCGGCGAGGTCAAGCCTGGTGAAACGTCAAGCCGGACGGTCGCGGCGGCCTACCGCGCCGACAAGTCGTCCCCGCTCGCCATATCGGTCAAAAGCGGCGAATACCTTTCCGCCCTCGCGGACGCGCCGGCCCTCGCCGCCGGCGAGGGGGAAGTGGGGATCGACGTTTCCGTCGCGCTGCCCCCGGACGCGCCCGATTCGCCCGGCGTCGGCGCGATCCGTCTCGAAGCGGGCCCTGGCGCGCTGGAAATTCCCGTGTATTGGAACGCGCGCGGCTTCCGGGGCGCGACGCTCGGCGACGACGTCGATTTCGGGGTGCTGTTCCCGGGTGAAACCGGCGTCGCGCCGCTGTCCATCATTCTCGATTCGACCCGTCCCGAACGCCTGTCCGTCCGGATGACCTGGCCCGGCGGCGTCCTTCCCGCGCATCATTCGGGCGTCCGGGTCGATCCGGGGGCGTCCGTCGTCGATCTCGCGCTGACCGCGCCTCCGGACGCGCGGCCGGGCAGCCACCGCGGCCGCGTCACGGTGGAGGCGGAAAACGGTCTCGGCGACGACCGCCCGGCGAAAGTGGTTGTGGGAACCGTGCTTCTCGGCGATCCCGGGACGGTTCACCTGGGCGTTCTTCGCCCGGGCGGCGTGCTGGAAAAGTCCGTACCCATTCCCTATCGCGCCGACAGGCCGGTCCGTCTCGGACGCGGATACGAGGGCGATCCCGGCGTCGAAATCGATGCGCCGGCGATGCTCGAACGCGGCGAAGGCGAGGCGGTCCTCTCCTTCCGGGCGGCGGAACCCGCCGACGGCGCCGACGGCGGTCGGCAAGGCGTGTTGACGCTTAACGCCGGTCCGGCAAGCCGCGAGGCGGCGGTCACATGGACGGTTCTCGGCTTCCGGGGAACGAACCTCGAGGGCGACATCGACTTCGGCATCGCCTTCCCGGGCGAGACGGCGAAAGCCGAGGTCCCGCTCCTCCTCGATTCCACCAGGCCGGAAGAACTCGATTTCTCCCTCGCCTGGCCGGACGACGCCCGCTTCCTGCCGTCGGCCCGCTTCGGCTGCCTGGTCCAGCCGGGCAGGCAGTCGCTGGAGGTCGAGGCGCCGATCCCCGCCGACGCGCCGCCGGGGCGCTATGAAGGGCGCTTCGGCATCGGCTCCCGCACCGGTCTCGGCGATTCGCGGCCGGCCAGGATCATCGTCGGAACGGTGAGCTTCGGCGATGTCGAACCGGTCGACATGGGGACGGTGCCGCCCGGCACCTTCGCGTCGAAGACGGTCGAAATTCCGTACAGGGCGGATCGCGGCGCCGCATTGAATATCGCCGCCTCCGGGGATCCGGTGCTGACCGCCCGCGCCGGGATCGAGTATTTGCCGGCCGGCGAGGGCGCGGCCCCGGTTGAAGTGACGGTCTCCGCCCCGATCGGCTCTGCCGACGGCGAACGTAACGGCCTCGTCGCGCTCGCGGCCGGACCGGGATTCGTGGAGGTGCCGGTGTTCTGGACTGTCCGCGCCTATGCCCCGACCATACAGGGCGACGGCCGCCCGGACGTGATCCGCCCGGGCGGCGATTCGCCGTTCGAGCTTCCCGATCCCGGCCAAATGCCGCCCGATCTCCCGGCCATGGACGCGGGGCAATACCGCCCGGAGGCGTTCCTGCCCGATGCCGGCGGCCCGCGCCCGCCGACCGGTCCCGGCGTTTCGCCGTTCGACCGGACCAGCCGGATAATCGAGGACGCCTTCAAGCGCGCCAGGGACGACCGCCCCGACCGCTTCGGCCCGACGCCGCCCCCCGACCGGCCTCCGCCCGGCCAGCCCGGGATCGGCGCTCCGGTCGGCGGAACGGCTGCGGACGGGGACGGAACCTGGCGGCCGTGGAACGCGTGGTGGCTGTATCTTCTCGCCGCGCTGCTCCTGCTGCTGCTCCTGCTGCTTTTGATCGCGTATCTCCTGTACCGGTCGTACAAGAAAGCGCTGCTCATTCTCGCGTCGATCATCGCCAACATCATCCTGCTCCTGGCGTTTATCGCGCTGTTGTCGTCGTCGATCCTGTTTCCGGGCGAGGCGCGGGAGACGATCGAAGTCAACCTGGTCGAAGTCGACGATCCGTCCCGCTATGGTCTGCCGATGAGCCCGGACGATTCACCGCCCGCCTCGGTCGAACCGCTCGAGGCGCCGCGCGATCGGGACGCTTCCGGCGGAGCCGGTTCCGGGGCGGAATCGGTCCTGTCTGAAATGGCGGGCGCGGCCGCCATGGCCGGAGCCGCCGGCGCGCCGCTCGAGCGCCCTGAGGACCTGCCCGGCGAAGCCGAGGCGACCGGCGACCTCGCGGCGCCGGGAACGCCCGTCGCGACGGCGGTGGAGATGGACAGGACGTCGTTGTCGACGCCGCGCCGCCGTGAGCGGCGGACGGACAGGAGCGCCCGCGATCTGCCGCAGATCGCCATGCCGGAACTCGCCGAACCGCCGCCGGCCGAAGAGACGGACAACGCCGCCGCGCCGGCGTCTTCCGCGCCCGTCGGCGACGCCGTGGACGTCGAGGACCTGGTCGATCCGGGCCGGCCCGCGTGGTCGGGGGAAAATCGCGGTCCCGAGGTCAGGTCGGGCGATCCGGCGCGGCTGACCTTCGACCCGCTCGAAATGGAATACGTCGCGCTCGAGCCCGCCCTCGCCAGGGTGGAACCGCGCGGCCGCGGGCGGAACCGGTCCGAAGCGCCGTCCCTCGTGCCGGAACCGAGGGTGATGATAGACGATCCGGTGCGCGACGAAACGCGCGCCGCCGCCGCCGTCGACATCGCGCGCCTTCCGAACGAACCGGATTTCGGCATCGAGGAGACGCGGGTCGATTCCCCCGCCGGCGGCATGCCGGCTCCCGACCGGGCGGCTATAAGCTCCGTCATGCCGGCCGGAAGCTCCGACCTGCCGTCCGGCGCAGAGGCAAGGCCGGTCGAGGGACTTCGCGGCTCTTTGGCCGAACCGGCGCGCAACGCCCGCCGCGACAGGCAGCCGAACCGCGAGGAAGCGGCGCCGCCGGTTCGCTCTCCCTCGAACCTGGCCGTCGCCGCATCCGGCGCCGGTCGGAACCCGGCGCGTCCGGCAGGCGGTCCAAGCGACATTTCCTCCGGCGAAGCGCGTTTCGACGCCGGCCCGGGCGGCATGGGCGATCTGCTGCAGGACGCCAGCCAGCCCGGCGGCGACCGACTCGGAACGGAATTGGCCGATGCCGGCAAGCCCGGGTCGCTTTTCGGAACCGACCCGACCGGTCGCGTTTCGGGTCGCGACGGACCGCGGTCCCTGAACGGGCGCGCCGGCGGCGCGAGCGAACCGGGTGCGCGGACCGGGCGGGGAGGCCGGGGCGACAAAACCGGCGACGGGCGCGGCAATCGCGATTTCGGCGATCGGGACGGTCAGGGCCGCGGCCCGGGCGGAACCGGAACCGGCGACTCGGGGCAAACCCCCGGCGGCGGCGCTGGAACGCCCGGCCCGGGCGGCGGCGGCGGCACTCCCGGCTCCGGCGGGGGCGGCGCGCCCGGACCGGGACGCGGCAGCGGCTCCGGCCGCGGGCAGGGCGCCGGCGACAGCGAGGGCCGCATGGACGATCTCGAACCGTACGGCGGCGGATTTTCCCCCGAACCCGTCGGCGCACGAATCGCCGACCGCCCGGCATCGAGGCTTGAGGGCGGCGAGGATGAATCCATCATCCGCTTCGCGCCTCCCGGGAGGTCGGAGGCCGATTGGGGCAGGGGCGAAATGCGGCAGCGCCGCCGCCGGGGCGTAGCTCCGTCAAGTTCGGTCGATCCGGACGCGCTTCTCATCGTGGTCGGCGATTTCGCGCGCCTGCCGGACCAGGCGTCCGGCAACCTGTTCGGCGCCCTCGCCGAACGGCTGGCCCCGAACGTCGACGTCGAGGAACGCGGCCTCAGGCCGGGCGACGCCGCCCTTGGCGACTGCCTGCTTGGCGTCCTGACTCCGGAAGACGTCGACGGCTGGTCGGACGCCGAACTTCGCGGCGTCTCGGGATACCTTCTCGGCGGCGGGCACCTATGGCTGGACGCGGACGAGCGCGGCGGCAACGACGGCGCGCTCGCGCGGATCGCGGACGGAATCGAAGCGCTGATTGGCGGCGCCGGGAGCGGCGGCGATGCGCGTCGCGTTCAGGTTCGCGCGCTTCCCGTCGATCACCAGCTCGCCGACGCCGGTCCGGCGGACGGCGTGTTTATCGACGGCAATCTCGCGGTGGCGGCGAGTTCCCTCGGCTGGCGCGGCAGCTGGCGCCACGGCGGGGACGGCGACCGCGAAGCGCTTCGCTATCTGGTCCGGACGCTCAACCTCTTCCTTTCCGGCGACGCCAACGTCGGCCTCGCCGTCGACGTCGCGGCCGGGCGGGACGGTCTCGCCGTCCAGTCCTCCGCGCCGCGCATCCCGGAGATGGTCATCGGCGTCGGCGGCGGTGGACGCATCTGGGAAGACCACGCCGCCGGAAGCGAGGGCCGCTGGCGGCTGGCGCCCTGGAGCGACCGCGCCGCCCTTTCCTCCGTCTCCGACGGCAGGGGCGGGCGGGCGCTCAGGTTCGATCTCGGCGGCGCCGAAAAGGGCCGCGTGGCCGCGTACCGGACCATGTCGCCGCCCGAGGATTTCACGAACGTCGCACGGATGACCGTGGACGTCTATTACGGCGGGCGGGCGGGCGGCGCGGCCGTGTCGGCCATTTTCACCGTCGCGGAGAACGGTCGCTGGGTCGACTTCGAAACGGAGGCGCGGACGCTGTCCCCCGGCTGGAACCGCATCGAATTCCGTCCGGCGGGCGAACGCTTCCGGTCGTCCCTGAACGGCTGGGCCGGCTTCGACCTGCGGCCGGCTTCCATGGAACGGACTGGCAGGCTCGGCGTAATCCTCTATCGCGACGAGAAGACGCCGGACGTCCTCCTGGCGGGTCGGATCGACCTCTATGACGAATAACGGGACCGGCGCACGGCGACGCCGCCCCGGACGAACCGCGGCCGGCATCCTTGTCTTGTCGCTGTGCCTGTCGGCGGCGGCGGCCGATTCGCCTTTCCCGGGGGCGGATCGCTTCGGGCTGCTTGTCGAGGCCCTCGACGCCGAATCCAGCTCCAGGGAACGAATCCTCGGCTCCATCGATAACGAACTTCGCGGTCCCGAGGCGGCGCAGATGCGCGCCGCCCTCCGCGCCGGCCTCCGGGAAGGCGGCCTTCTCATCCGGCTCGGCTCGGCGGAAGCGCTCGCCATGCACGCCGACCCCTCGGATGTCCCGCTCTTCCGTTCCATCCTCGGCGCTTCCGGAAACGTCGTCCTCAAAACCGCGATGATCCGCCTTCTTCCCGCTTTCGCCCTCGGTAACCGCGAGCGGGCGCGCTTCCAGTACATCCGGGCAGTCGCGTCGGGGGACGGCAGGCTCGATCCCCAGGTTGCGGCGGCGCTGCGCAGTCCGCCGTTCACGCGCCGCGGCAGGCTCGATCCCGGGCTTGTCCGCCTGCGCCGGGAAATCGCCGCCGCCATCGCCGGCCAGCTCGACCCCATCGGCGCGATGATCGGCCATATCGCCGACCCGCGTCTCGCCGCAGAGGCGCGCGGCGCGGTGCGGAAGCACGTCGCCGGGGCGCTTGGCGCCGATCCCGCGAACTGGCGCGCCGTCTGGGACGGCCACGCCGCCGACATCCCGCTCCAACACGCCGGCGAAATAGCCGAAATCATCACCGTCGCCGTCCAGACCATCGCCGATTTCGGCGAGCCGCCGGATCGCGGAATCCTCGACGAAATCGGCGGTCTCGTCGGCCCGGGCGACGCGCTCGCCGCCCAGGCCGGCCTTGCGGCGCTCGCCGACCTGTGCGCCGCCGTGTCCGGCCTCGCCATGTCCTTTGAACCGGACGGCCCTCCGGGAGGCGAATGGACCGGCGACGAGCGCGCGTGGCTGGCCGAGACGCGCCGCCGCGCGGCGGCTCTGCGCCTGTTCGCGGCCGGTGCGGCGCGCCGGGCGCTCGCGGATCCCGCGTCGCCGGTCGTCCGCGCCGCCGTGAACGCGCTGGGCGCGGCGATCGACAACCGAAACATGCCGCCGGGCGATCCGGAACTCGCCGCGATGGTGGACGGCGCCGTGGACGAGCTTGGCGAAATCGTCCTGTCGGCCGGCCTCCCGGACGGTCTCAGAGCGGCGGTGACGGCGGCGCTGGGCAGGTCGGGAACGGACGGGGCGCTGGACGCGGTTCTGGAAACGCTCGCGTCGCCGTACTCGTCGCCCGATTCCGGGCGCGGCGGCCTCGCCGTCGCCGAGGCTTGCGTCGCGTCGGCGCTCGACATCGCCGGCGGTTCCGGGAGCGGCAGGGACAGGGCTCGGACGGCGGTATTGGCTCTTCTCGAAAGCGGCGTGAAATTCCCCGCCGCCAACGCCGACGCGCCGCCGGTGACGATGGGGCATCTCGTGCTCTGGCGGTTGCAGCGGGCGGCGCGGAGCGGCGACATCTCGTTCGAGCCGGGCTTTTGGCGTTCTCGCCTCGGCTGGGACGGATAGATGGGCGTTTGGAACGCGTTCGGCCGACTTGCCCGACGGATGGCCGGGTGGTTTTCACAAGCATCTGAACGGTTACGGCCGCCCGTCTCCCGCGGGGCGCGCGCTCCGGCGGCCGGGGAAAGGTTCGTCATGGCTTACGATGCGAATACCAAAGTTCTCGCCGCCTTCACGGGCGACCACAATCCCGACGCCAGCCCCCTCGACCAGTTCACCCGAAACGTCGGCGGCTTTCTCGTCGAGCGCGGAATTCCATTGCCGCTCGGCCCCAACCTCACCGTGCGGGGCGTGAATTTCGCCGTTTTCTCCCGCCATGCGACCGCCATGCGGCTCGTGTTGTTCGCCGCCGACCAGGGTCCGCCGGTGGCGGAAATCGATCTCGACCCGGAGTTGAACCGTACCGGCGACGTCTGGCATATCCGCGTGCGGAGCGACAACCCTTCATGCTACCGGACGCTTCGCTACGTCTGGAAGGCGGACGGCCCGCGCGATCCGGCCAAAGGCTATTACTACGACATCTCCCATTCCCTTCTCGATCCGTACGCCAAGGCGCTTTCCGGCGGCGGGACGTGGGGAAAGCCGGACATTCCGCACGAGGGCGAGAAGGGCGCGCCGCCGATAAGCCCCCGCCGCTGCCGCATCGCCGCGAGCCACCATTACGACTGGGAGGGCGACAAGCCGCTCGACATTCCGATCGAGAAGACGGTCATTTACGAACTGCACGTGCGCGGCTTCACGATCCATGGAACGTCGGGAGTGGCCAAGCCGGGGACCTTCATCGGCCTGACCGAGAAAATACCGTACCTCAAGGAATTGGGAATCACCGCGGTCGAGCTGATGCCGGTGTTCGAGTTCGACGAGAACGAAAACCTGCGCCGCCATCCGCGCACCGGCGAGCCGCTCCTCAATTACTGGGGCTATTCGCCGATCGGCTTTTTCTGTCCCAACGCCGCGTTCGCGCACGAGTCCGGGGACGCCGGGGCGGTGATCGAATTCAAGGACATGGTGAGGGCGTTTCACGGGGCGGGGATCGAGGTGCTGTTGGACGTCGTTTTCAACCACACCGCCGAAGGCGACGAGCGCGGCCCCACGATTTCCTTCCGGGGACTCGACAACCCGGTGTACTACATGCTCGACAAGCAGGGCAAGTACCGCAATTATTCGGGGTGCGGCAACACCGTGAACTGCAACCATCCGCTGGTGCGCGCCTATATTCTCGACGTTCTGCGTTACTGGGCCGGCTTTATGCACGTCGACGGCTTCCGCTTCGACCTCGCCTCGATCCTCGGGCGCGACATGGACGGGAACGCGCTCGACAATCCGCCGGTTCTTGAAATCATCGCCATGGATCCCGTGCTCGCCAACACCAAGCTCATCGCCGAAGCCTGGGACGCGGGCGGCCTCAACCAGGTCGGCAGATTCCCGTCCTACGGGCGATGGGCGGAATGGAACGGCTTCTACCGCGACGACATCCGCATGTTTTGGCGCGGCGACAGGGGGATGGTGAGCAGGGCGGCGAGCCGCGTCTGCGGTTCCGACGACCTCTACCTCGAGTCGGGCCGCCGGCCGGGGCATTCGATCAACTTCATCACCGCCCACGACGGCTTCACCATGAACGACCTCGTCAGCTACGGGGAAAAGCATAACGGGGACAACGGCGAGCGTAATCTCGACGGCGAGAATTACAACAATTCGACGAATTTCGGCGTCGAGGGGCCGACGGACGATCAGGGGATTCTCCAGCGCCGGCGGCGGCAGATGAAAAACTTCTTCGCGACGCTCCTTCTCTCGCAGGGGACGCCGATGCTCCTCGCCGGCGACGAATTCGCCCGCACGCAGCGCGGCAACAACAACGCGTACTGCCAGGACAACGAGATCAGCTGGGTGGACTGGTCGCTCCTCGACAGGAACCGCGACCTCGCCAGATTCGTCCGATTGATGATCGCCTTCCGCAAGGCGCATCCGGTCCTGGCCCGGAGCCGGTTTTTCGCGCAGGGCGGGGGGATCGGCTGGCATGGCGAGCGCGAAAACGAGCCGGACTGGTCGGACGAGGCGAAATGGCTGGCCTTCCTCCTCGACGGCGGCCATGCCCGCCGCGACGACGGCTCGCGCGACGACGACCTCTACATCATGATGAACGCGTCCGGGGACTGGCGGCATTTCGCCGTGCCGGACCGGCCGCGCCCGTGGCGGCGGGTGATCGACACGGCGAAAAACCCTCCGGACGACGTGTTCGAAAACGCTTCGGACGCCCCCGACGTCGGCCACCGCCACGACCGCTACGCGGTTGAGCCGGGGAGCGTCGCGGTGCTGGTGAGCGGCGGGGCGTAATGCCGATCCGGGTTGCGATTTTACGGGGGAATATGGTCCGTTTTCAGCTTCCGCCGCCAAGCGTTCCCGTCATGATGCGAAGCAGGCCGGACGCTGCGAGCGCGTCCCCGCCGGCGCGTTCGGCCTCGCGTTCGGAGAATCCGGTCGCGCCGTTCGGGTCCATTCCCGGGCCCCACATGAGGTAGGGGACGGGGTTCGAGTTGTGCGCCCTCGTCGCCACCGGCGTCGGGTGGTCGGGCGCGACCAGGATGCGCCAATCGCCGTAATGCTTGGCCATCACGTAAATGGGCGCGATGATGCGCTCGTCGATGTTTTCGATGGCGCGAATCTTTTCCTTCAGGTCGCCGTTGTGTCCGGCCTCGTCGGGCGCCTCGACGTGGACGGCGACGAAATCGTGATCGTAGACGTAGTCGAGCGCCGCCCTGCCTTTGCCGGCGTAATTGGTGTCGTAATAGGCGGTGATGCCGGGGACGTCGATCGTGTCCATTTTCGCCAACTTCGCGAGACCGCGCAGCAGGTCGACGGCGCTGATCAGACCGGCGGAGCCGAGGCCGAAGCGCTCCGGGAACGGCTCGAGCGTCATGGCGGTCGCGCCGCCCCACAGCCAGAGCTGCGTGGCCGGGTTTTTCCCCGCCGCTGCGCGCTCCAGATTGACGGCGAGTCCGGGCATGATTTCGGCGCTTGTCCTCTCGACCTCCAGCACCCACGAGGAAAACCCGCCCTGCGGCGCGTGCTCGGCGATCGGGTCGCCCATGATCTCGTGCGGCGGCGTGCATTCCGGTATCTGCACGGCCGCGCCCTCGATGCGGCAGATATGCCGATACCCGACGCCGGGATACAGGGTGACGCCGTCGATGTTGAGATCGCGGCCAAGGTCGGCGATGATCCGGCCCGACTCCTCCGTCGTGATGTGTCCGGCGGAATAATCGATCATCACGCCGTCCTCGACCGTGACCATATTGGCGCGAAACACCGCGTCGCCGTCCGGGACGGCTATTTCCAGCGACGCCGCCTCGAGCGCCGCGCGTCCGGTGTAGCCGTCGGTTTTCGGGTTGTAGCCGAGAAGGGACATGTTGGCCACGTCCGAGCCGGGGTGCATGCCTTCCGGGACGGTCGCGGCGAGACCCAGGCGGCCTTCGCCGGTCATCCGGTCCAGGGCGGGGGTCCGCGCCGCCTCGAGCGGGGTGCGGCCGTCCAGTTCGGGGCGGGGGTCGTCGGCGGCGCCGTCGGGGATGATGACGATGTATTTCATGGGATTGTCCTCCGCAATTCCGGGAGGACGGGTCGTCCGCTTCCCCGGGACATATCGATATATGTATATGCATTCGTCGGCGCGCCGCCAGCCGAAAAGCGCCGCGTTCGCCCTTTCCCGCATTCCTTCGGCGCTTTCCCGGCATAGCGGGCGAAAATCGCCGTGAAACCGTCGAGAGTCCTGAAGCCGGACGGCGCCGCCAGCCGCTTCGTCGACATGCCCTCGTTCATTCGACGGGCGGCCCGGAGCCGCT
>JAIRTL010000019.1 GCA_031254915.1 Planctomycetota bacterium | reverse complement strand
CCGCCGTCCCCGAGGAGGTCGAGGGCGCCCGCGACGGTTTCCGGTTCGATCAGGGCGGCGGAACGCTTCGACGCCGCGCCCAAAATCAACGAGCTCATCAAGGAAATCCGGGTCGACGCCGGCGACATCGTCCGCAGCGGCGACCTTCTCGTCGTCCTCGACGACGAGGAATACATACTCGCGGTCGAACAGGCGGAAGCGGCGCTCGTCGTCGCGCAGGCCAACGCCAACGACGCGGCGAGCCAGCTCGAAATCACCCGTCGCGACTTCGACCGCGCCAGGCGGTTGCGCGACGAGACGGTCATTTCCGCCCAGGAATACGACCGGAACGAAGCCGCCTACGCCGCCCAACAGGCGAAGTACGAAGTCGCGGCCGCCCAGGTCAACCAGGCCGAGGCTTCGCTGCGCGCCGCCAAGGTGAGGCTGAGCCAAACCCGCATCATCGCCGACTGGAGCGGCGACGAGGAGCGCATCGTCGCCCGGCGCCATCTCGATCCCGGCTCCATGGCGCGCGCCAACGAGGCGATCCTCACCATCATCGACATCGCCTCGGTGAAGGCGGTCATCAACGTGAACGAGAAGGAGTACCCGAAGCTCGTCGTCGGCCGCCCGGTGCAGATCGCCACCGACGCCTTCCCCGACCGCAAATTCCCGGGCGGGGTCCTGAGGGTCGCGCAGGAACTGGAGGAAATGTCCCGCGAGGCCGAGGTCGAGATCGGCGTCGCCAATCCGGAACTGGTGTTGAAGCCGGGGATGTTCATCCGCGCCGAGATTGAATTCGCCCACAAGGACAACGCCACCGCCGCCCCGCTCGAGGCGGTGGTCCGCCGCGAGGACGGCGATCGCGGCGTGTTCGTCGTCGATCGCGAAAACAGTCTCGTCTCCTTCAGGCCGATCACCGAGGGCATCCTCGACCGGGGGTGGGTGGAACTGGTCGACGGAGCGGAACTCCTCGGCAGCGACGTCGTCGTTCTCGGCCAGCATCTCCTCAGGGACGGCACCAAGGTCATCCTCCCCGAAGGCTCGTAATTCCGGACGGGAACGGGCGGGCGGGATATCGACGGCGGCGCGTCGATCCGGCGATTCCGCCCCCTGTTTGCCGCATCCGTCCCTCCCGGGCGGCCCGAAATCTCCACAAACCGCGGAATATCCCGACAAAGGGTCTTCATGAACATTCCCCGCTTCGCCATACAACGGCCCATCTTCGTCTCGATGGTGACCCTGATGGTCATCATCATCGGCGGCGTCGCCCTTTTCCGCCTGCCGATCGACCTCATGCCGGACATCACCTTTCCCTCGATCACCATCCGCACGGAATACGAGAACGCCAGCCCCGAGGTCGTGGAGGAACTCATCACCAGGCCGATCGAGGAGGCGATGGCGGCGGTGCCCGGCGCCGAGGAAGTCACGTCCAACTCGGCCGAGGGCAATTCGAACGTCACGGTGAAATTCTCCTGGGGAACCGACCTCGATGCGGCCAGCTCCGACGTCCGCGACCGTCTCGACCGGGTCATCGGACGGCTTCCCGACGACGCGGAGCGGCCTGTCCTGTTCAAGTTCGACGTCTCGTCGATGCCGATCATCTTCATGGGCGTCACCAGCGAAATGGACCCGGTGGAACTGCGCCGTTTTCTCGACGAATCGGTGAAGTTCCGCATCGAAAGCATCCCCGGCGTCGCGTCGATGAACATCTTCGGCGGCCGCGAGCGCGAAATCGCCGTCAACGTCGATCCGTACCGGATCAGGGCGACGGGCATTTCCCTGAACCGGGTGTTGTCCGTATTGCGCCTGGCCAACATCAACAAGCCGGCCGGCTACGTCGCCAGCGGCAACTTCGAAATCACCCTGCGCGCGCCCGGCGAATTCGCCTCGGTCGAGGAAATACGCGACACGGTGATCGCCACCATCGACGGCGCGCCGGTGCGCATCCGCGACATCGCGGAGGTCGAGGACGGCATGCAGCGCGTCCGCCGCGTCGCGCGCATCAACGGCCGCGAGGGCGTGCGCATGGCCGTGACCAAGCAGTCCGGCTCCAACACCGTCGCCGTCGCCGCCGCCGTGATCGAGGAGCTCGGGCGCATCCGCGAGGACTATTCCCACCTCGACGTCGTCGTCATCCGCAACAACGCCGATTACATCAACAACTCCATCAACAACGTATCCGAAGCGGCGATCATGGGCGGCGGCCTCGCCGTCGTCGTCATCCTTCTTTTCCTCCGGAACATCCTCTCCACCCTGGTCATCGCCGTCTCCATTCCGGTGTCGATCATCGCCACCTTCGCCATCCTCTTCCTCAGCGACCTCACCCTCAACCTCATGACCCTCGGCGGTCTCGCCCTCGGCGTCGGCATGCTGGTCGACAACTCCATCGTCGTGCTCGAAAACATCTACCGCATAAGGGAGGAGGAAGGGCTTTCGCCGGAGGACTCGGCCGAAAAGGGCACGAGCGAGGTGTTCGCGGCGATCATCGCCAGCACCCTCACCACCCTCATCGTCTTCCTGCCGCTGGTGTTCATCGAGGGCATGGCCGGGCTGATGTTCAGGGAATTCGCGCTCGTGGTGTCGTTCTCGCTTCTGTGCTCGCTCGCCGCCGCGATCGTCATCGTCCCCATGCTGGCGTCGAAGATCATGCGCTACCAGGCCGGCCTCAAGAGAAGCAAGTTCGTCGACGGCGTCTTCAACGGCAGCGAAAAGATGCTCCGGCGCATGGAAAACGAGTACAAACTCGCCATCGCCTGGTGCCTCAACCATCGCCTCGTCACCTGCCTCGTCACGCTGGCCCTCCTCGCCGGCGCCGGCCTCCTCGCCGCCAAAATCGACATGGAAATGACGCCGAAGACGGACGAGGGCTTCGCCATCGTCAATATCGAGATGGACGCCGGCGTCAGGCTCGACCTCACGGACGCCAAGACCAAGGAAATCGAGCGCGTCATCATGGCCGAGGTCCCGGAACTGAAGGCCATCCTCTCATCCGTCGGCGGCAACTGGTGGAGCGGCGTCGCCACCCACCAGGCGACGATCAACGTCCGCTTCGGCACGCGCGAGGAGCGCCAGGCGCTTGGCCAGCGCACGACCGAACAGATCGCCGACAGCCTGCGCAAACGCTTCGAAAACATGCCGGGCATGACCGTGCGCGTCAACGAGGGCAGCAGCTGGGGCCGGGGCGGCGCCGGCGGCGCCGAACCGGTGGCGGTGGAAATCCGCGGCTACGACATGGACATCGGCGCCGAACTCGGCCGTCAGGCCAGGGAAATCTTCCGTTCCATCCCCGGAATCGTCGACGCCCGCATCACCCGCGAGGGCGGCGTCCCGGAACGGCTCTTCCACATCGATCGCCGGAAAGCCGCCGACCTCGGTCTCTGGGTCGACGACATCGTCACCTTCATCGAGATCTGCATGGCGGGAAAGGAAGCGGCGCAGTATCGCGAAATGGGCAAGGAATACCCGATCAACGTGCGCCTGAAGGACTCGGAAAAGCTCGCCATCGACGAACTCAAGGCGCTCGCCATCATGAACGGCCAGGGCAACATGGTGAGCCTGCGCAACGTTCTCGAGGACGAGGAGAGCCGCGGCCCCAACATCATCGAGCGCAAAAACCAGCAGCGCGTCACAACGGTGAGGGCGGGCCTGTCCGGCCGGGCGCTCGGTTCCGCGATGGACGAGGTCCGCGAGGCGGTCCGCGCCATTCCCATGCCGTCCGGCTTCTCGCTTGAATTCGGCACCGACTACCAGGACCAGGTGGACATGATCACCGACCTCACCCTCGGCATGCTCCTGGCGCTTATCCTCGTCTACATGGTCATGGCCTGCCAGTTCGAGTCGCTGCGCGATCCCTTCGTCATCATGTTCTCGGTCCCGCTGGCCGCGATCGGCGTCCTCGTCATGCTGTTCCTGACCAACACCACCATCAACATGCAGTCGATGATCGGCTGCATCATGCTCGCCGGCATCGTCGTCAACAACGCGATCATCCTCGTCGACCAGACGAACCTCCTGCGCCGCGAGGACGGCTTCTCGGTGCGCGGGGCGCTCGAGGAGGCGGGGCGGCGGCGCTTGCGGCCCATCCTCATGACCGCGCTCACGACCGCGCTCGGGCTGGTGCCGATGTGCTTCGGCTGGGGCGACGGCGGCGAGGCGCAGGCCCCGATGGCGCGCGCCGTGGTGGGCGGGTTGACGAGTTCGACCTTCATCACGCTCCTGGTCGTGCCGCTGGTGTATTCGCTTCTCGAGTCGGGGCGCGAGGCGGCGGGGACGACGAGCAAGCGCATGACCGCCGTCCGCGAGGAAGTCGAACCGACGGCGTGAGGCCGGGGCGGGCGATTCGTCAGGTCCTTGATCCGGCCGCGTGATACGCGGCCGCGATCGTTTCGATCAACCTTCCGTCCGCGCCGGGATCGAGCCCGCAGATCGCCGCAAGGACCGCCTCGGGGCCGGACGCCCTGGCGAGGGTCGTCACTTCGGCGTCGCCGGGATGGGGGTTCCCCCCCTCGTCGACCGCCGCGAAGCGCATGGCGTTGGCGACCGCCCGCGCGGTGCAATCGCACGGGGTTCCCGTTTCCGCAAGCAGGCGAAGGCCGCCCGCGCAACGGTCGCCCGGGGCGAGCTTGCGCTTGAGGTCGCGGCCGACGCGGAACACGGGGTCGCCGAGCGCGCGGTTCCCGAAGCGGCGGATCAGGTCGTCCGTGGTCGCCCGGTTTTCGTCGAAGGTGAAGACGTCGCCGTGCCGGACCGCGAGCGCCCGGGACGTCTCGTACATGCAGCCCCTCGTCTCCGCCTTGACGTCTGGATCCTCCATGCATTCCCAAATATATGTTTTCCCGCGCAGGAAGCCGGCATACGCCGAGGCGGCGTGGCCGAGGTTGTGGACGAAAAGCTTGCGGTCGACGTAAGCCTGGAACCGCGTCCGCCAGGCGACGCCGTAAACCGGCGGCGGCGCGCCGAGATAGCCGTCGGCGTCCAGATAGAGGGTGTTGTACGCTTCCGCCCACACGGCGAGGGGATCGACGGCGCGCACTTCCCCGGGCGTATTCGGGACCATCTTGCCGATCGCCGCCTCGACGAAGCCGATTCTCCCGTCCAGGTCGAATCCTTCCGGCAGATGCGACTTGACGAACTCCCTGGCGATCTTCGCCGCGCCGTGCAGGTTTTCGCACAGCATGACGGACAGCGGGGCGTCGCGCCGGAGCAGCGCGTCGGCGAGTATCGCGCAGGCGGCGTCCAAATTGCCCGCCCCGACGGAAGTCCCGGCCAGATCGGCCTGCGCGACCGCAGCCACCGCCAAATCGCGGTCGGCGAGATCGACGCCGCGAACGTTTCCGACCTCGATGGCCGCGGGCTGGCCGGGCAGGACCTCGTCCTTGACGGTCACCATGTAGGAATGGCGCTCGTTCAGGGCGTCGACCACCTCCGGGACGACGTCGAGGAACGTCACCTCCCAGCCGGATCGGGAAAACAGTTGTCCAACCAGCGACCTGCCGATATTGCCGGCGCCGAATTGCGCCAGGCGGGGCTGCCTTGTCATAATGCCGTCACCTTGTCAAAAACCATATCGCCGTCGCGGCGATCGCGGCGATCAAAGCGATCGCGAGCCATGCAGGCACGCCCCCCCCGCCCTCCGGGTTTTCCCCCTCGAGCTCGCCCGGGAGCAATCCGGGGAAATCGGCGCGGATGCGCCCGGCGATTTCGTCGCGCAGCTTGCCCGCGTCCGGGTAGCGCTTGGCCGGGTCCTTCTCGAGCGTCCGCTCGACGATGGCCGAGATATCGGGGGGAAATCCGGGAACCGCCTCGGCAAGGGAGCGCGGGCGCTCGCGGACGTGCTTGATCATGATCTGTTCCGGCGAGGGCGCGTCGAACAGGGGCGCGCCCGAAAGCACGTGGAAGAAGGTCGCGCCCAGGGAATAGATGTCGGTGGAACTCGTGATCGTCCGCCCGGACGCCTGTTCCGGCGACATGTAATGCGGCGTCCCGAGCACCCTGGCCCCGGTCTGGACCATTTCCGCCTGGTCGAGAACGGCGATGCCGAGGTCGGTGAGCTTCGGCTCGCCGTCCTCGCCGATGAGGATGTTGTCCGGCTTGATGTCGCGGTGGATGATGCCCCGGCGGTGGGCGTAGTCGAGGGCGTCGGCGATCTCCATGAAGACGACCAGCGATTCCTCGAGTTTGAGGGAGGGAATCTTCTGGGTCAGGGTCGGTCCGCGCACCAGTTCCATCGTGTAGTAATACCGGCCGTTGTCCGTCTTTCCGACGTTGAAAACCTTGACGATATGCGGATGCGACAACCGTTCCGAGGCGCGGGCCTCCTGGATGAAGCGGTCGACGAATTCCTCGCGCCGCGCGTAGTTGCGGTGGAGGATTTTTATCGCCACCTCCTGGCCGGTATCCCTGCTTTTCGCCCGGCAGATCGATCCCATGCCGCCTTCGGCGAGGATGTCCTCGAGGGCGAAGCCGGGGATATCGACATCCGGGATGCGCGCGTCGCCGGAGAAAAACCGGAACGTATTCCTCCCCATGAGGATCTCGTCGCCCCCGCACAGCGGCCTGGGCGTCCCGGGAGCGAGGGGGATGCCGTTGACGGAGGTGCCGTTGGCGCTGCCGAGATCGAGGATGGAATATTGTCCCGATCCGTCCGGGATGAATTCGGCGTGGTTCCGGCTGACCCGGGGGTCGGGGATCGGTATGGCGCAATCGGCATGGCGGCCGGCCGCGGCCGGTCCGCCCTTGAGCGAATATTCGGTGCCGGCCAGGGGGCCGTCGACTACGCGCAATTTCGCCATGCCTCAAAACCTCGTTCCAGCCGGTGAATGATCGAACGCCACAACTTTAGGCGATACGGCGGGAAAAAGCAAGCGGCGGCGCTCCGCGTTCCGGGGCTTTCCGATTGACACGCGCCGCCGGGGCGCCATAATGCGGACAGCCAAGCGCCGATCGCTTCGAGTGCATATTCCGTCCCGCGCCCGGGAGAAACGCCCCGCCATGGTCAACTGGAGCCTTATCTGGACTGAAATCCCCAATCTCGCGCGCGGCGCCGGCTGGACGCTTTTCATCACCTTTTTCTCGCTCATGTTCGGCGTGGCCATCGGCCTCTGCCTGGCGATGCTCAGGCTTTCCCGGCGCTGGTGGCTCCGCCTGCCGGCGTCCGTGTACGTCGAGGCGGTCCGCGGCACGCCGATGCTGGTGCAGATCCTTCTCATCTGGTTCGGCGTCTTCCCGATGCTCGGGCTCAACCGCGCCGAGGCGTATTACGCCGGCATCGCCGCCCTCGCCCTCAACAGCGGCGCCTACCTGTGCGAAATCTTCCGGGGCGGCATCCAGTCGATCGACAAGGGCCAGCGCGAGGCCGCGCTGTCGCTGGGCATGACGGAAACGCAGGTCATGGCGCACGTGATCCTTCCCCAGGCGCTCGCCAACGCGCTCCCGGCGATCGGCAACGAATTCGTCACCCTCATCAAGGACTCGTCCCTCGTCTCGTCGATCGCGGTCGCGGAACTCACCTATCGCGCCATGCTGGTGGCGGCGCGGCGGTATGAATACTTCACCATGTACATCGGCATCGCCATCATGTACTTCGCCATGACCTTCGCCACGTCGCGGATCCTCGCCCGGCTCGAGGCGCGGCTGCGGAAGGGATCGAAATAGGACGCGCCATGATCCGGATCGAAAACCTGCACAAGTCGTTCGGCGAACTCGAGGTGCTCAAGGGCGTCTCGGCGCGCATCGCGCCGGGCGAGACCGTCTGCCTCATCGGTTCGTCCGGCTCCGGGAAGACGACGCTTCTGCGCTGCCTGAACCTCCTCGAGATGCCGGATTCGGGGGAAATCTGGATCGGCGGCCAGCGCATCACCGATCCGAAGGTCAAGAAGACGGACGTCCGCCGCGAGACGGGGATGGTGTTCCAGCATTTCAACCTGTTTCCCCACATGACGGTCATCAGGAACATCATGATCGCGCCGATCAAGGTGCGCGGCGTCTCCGACGGGGAGGCGCTCGACATCGCCCGCCATTTCCTCGACAAGGTGGGGTTGTCCGAAAAGGCGGACAACTATCCGCGCCAGCTTTCCGGCGGCCAGCAGCAGCGCGTCGCCATCGCCAGGGCGCTCGCCATGAAGCCCCAGGTCATGCTTTTCGACGAGGCGACGTCGGCGCTCGACCCGGAGATGACGGGCGAGGTCATCAAGGTCATGAAGGACCTTTCGGGCGAGGGGATGACGATGGTCGTGGTCACGCACGAAATGGGCTTCGCCCGCGAGGCGTCCAACCGGATCATCTTCATGGCCGACGGAGCCGTCGCCGAGTTCGACGCCCCGGGCGTCATCTTCAACCGCCCGTCCAACCCGGCCACGGCCGCGTTTCTCCGAAGCGTCATCCGCATGTGACGCGGTTCGCGCCCGCGCCTGCCGATTCAGGCGCTCCGGCCGGTCCGCGCCCAGTACCTGCCGCCGCCCCGCTCCACCCGGACTTTCACCCCGAACGCCTCCGAGAGCGTCTCCGCCGTCAAGGCGGACTCGACCGGCCCGGCGGCGAGAACGCGCCCGCCCTTGAGGACAAGCGCCCGGTCGGTCCCGGGGGGAATTTCCTCGATGTGATGGGTCGCCATGACGGCCCCCGTTTTCCGCCGCGCCATGATGGCGCCGACATTGCGCAAAAACTCCTCCCGGGCCCCGATGTCGAGTCCGGCGCAGGCTTCGTCGAGGACAAGCAGCTCCGGGTCGGGCATCAGGGCGCGGAGAAACAGCGTCCGCTGCTGCTCGCCCTGCGACAACACGCCGAAGGGCGATTCGGCGATTCCCGCCAATCCGGCGCGTTCGAGAAGGTCGAGCGCGCGGGCGCGCTCGGCCGCCGAATACTCGCGATGGACGCCTAACGTCGCCCTGATGCCGGTGAGGACCGTTTCCAGCGCCGTTTCATGGCGCGGCGTCCTGGCGGACAATGCCGCCCCCACCCAGCCTATCCGCCGCCGAAGCTGGAAAAGATCGGCGGCGCCGAAGCGGCAGCCGAGGACGGTCGCCTTCCCCGCCGTGGGATGGAGAACGCCGCCCGCGATCTGGAGGAGCGTCGTCTTCCCCGACCCGTTCGCGCCGATGACGGCCCAGTTTTCGCCCGCGGGCATGGTCCAGGAGACGCCTCCGAGAATTTCCCGGCCGTTTCTCCGAAAAAACAGGTTTTCCAATTGGATAAGGTTTTCATACCCGTTCATCGTCGGCTCGCCCCCTGTGCCGGTTCCATGCCCCCATGGTACGCGTCCGGCGCCAAAATGGAAGCGGGCGGACCCATACGGCGGCGTGGAAAGACTTTACACTGGACGAAACGGGCTCTCGCGGCGACAATCGGCGCGGGAAGGCGGCGCCTTCTTCGAGGAGACGGAAATGGCTGGGAGCGGCGAAAAGGCCGGAGCGGCCGACGCGGACGCGGCAGCCCTGAGCGCGGAGAACATGCGGCTGGCGAAACGCTATCTCGAGCTGGAGGAGTCTTCCCGGCGCCAGATCGAGAAACTGCGCTCCGCCAACGACAGGCTCATGCACGGCGAATCGCATATGCGGCGCCTTCTCGACGAGGCGGCGCTCGGCTTTATGCTGCTCAACCGCGACTTTGCGCTGGTGAGCGCCAACAACGCGCTGTGCGCGCTCCTGGATTACGGCATCGACGACCTGTCCGGCCTCGATTTCCGCCAATTCGTGTATGTGGGCAGGCTCGCCGCCTTTTCGAAGCTGCTGGAAAAGACGGCCGCCGGCGGCGTCGGCCACGACGACGTCGAACTGGCGGGAAGGTCGGGCGCGATAGTCCCGTGCCGGATAAGCGCCGCCCCCTGGATCGACGACGGGGGCGCGCCGCAAGGAACCTTCGTCCTCGTCCTCGACATCTCCCGCGAGCGGGAGGCGGAAAAGCGCACCCGCGACATGCGCCTCGCCATCCGCGAAACGGAAAAGGCGAGGGAGATGTTCCTCGACATCATCGGCCATGAAATGCGCTCCTCCGCCTCCGGCGTCATGGGCATGATCCAACTCCTCCGGGAGACGGCCCTGGACGAGCGCCAGACCGAACTCTCCGGCGTCGTGTACTCCTCCGCCAACGCGCTCAAGAAGCTGGTGGACGATCTGACGGAAATGGCGGCGCTCGAGACGCAGGACGTGAAGATCAGGCCCGCTCCGCTCCGGGCGTCCGGATTGTGCTCCCGGGTCATGGGCCTGTTCGGCCAGCGCGCCGGCGAGAAGGGCGTCAACCTCCGGATCGACGTCGCCCCGGCCGTCCCCGACGTCATCGTCGGCGACGTCGGCAGGCTGCGCCAGGTGCTGGTGCACCTCGTGGACAACGCGCTGAAATTCACCGACCGCGGCCGGGTGATGCTCGCCGTCGACCTTATGGGCGACCAGGTCAGGTTCATGGTCTCCGACACCGGACGCGGCATCGACCGCAACGCCCAGCGCGAACTCCTGGACGACCCGTCGCGGTCCGGCGCGGCGCGCCATTCCCGCCGCCACGGCGGCCTCGGGATCGGGCTGTCGATCTGCCGGCGGCTGGTCGGACTCATGGGCGGCAAACTCGGCTTCGAAAGCGCGCTTGGCAGGGGCAGCGAGTTCCACTTCACCATCCCCCTCGTCCGCCCGGCCGTGGAGGAGACGGTGAAGGACGAAGGCTCCGCCGCGACGTCCGCCCTCCGCCTGCCGCCGCTCAACATTCTCGCGGCGGAATCGAATCCGCTGAGCAGGAAGATACTCAAAACCTTCCTCCGGTTCGACGACCACCGGCTGACGCTGGTCGAAAACGGCGTCGAGGCGGCGGAGAAGCGCCGGGCCGGCGACTACGACGTCATCATCCTCGACATGCAGATGCCGGGGCTCGACGGCCTCCAGACGCTCAGGATCATCCGCGACTGGGAGGAGGACGCGGGAAAGAGGCCGGCGCCGGCGATAGCGCTCACCGCGTCCGCGCTCGCCGAGGACGAAAACTATTACGCCCGCGCCGGCATGGCCGGATTCGTCACGAAGCCTTTCCGGCCGGACGAACTCATGTCCGCGATATCGCGCGCGGCGGGGGTGGAACCGCTCGCGCTGGCGTCCGAATCGGCGCCGGCCGCCTACGCGGCGGAGGCGAGCGGCGGCTACATCAGGCGGATCGACGCCAGTCAGTTCATGAATCTGCGCCAGGTCATGGCCGGGAGCCAGTTCATCAGCCTGATGCGCTTCTTCATGGAGGACGCGGTCCCCGGAATTGTGGAGATATCCGCCATGGCGGAACGCCGGGAGCCGGACCGCGAGCGGATCGCCTTCGCGGCGGAAAAGGCGCGGGGACTGGCCGCCTACCTCGGCTTCGGGTCCATGTCCGAACAGCTCGCCAGGGTGAGCGCCGCCGCGCGCGGCGGCGCGGTCGCGGAGGAGCTCCGCCGCCAGGCGGCCGAGCTTTCCGCCGTCACCGACGACTCCCTCGAGGAACTGAAACGCATTTATCCCGGCGTGTTCGCCACCTTGTCGCAGGCCCCGGCGCCGGACAAGGGGTGATCCGCCCCGGACCACGACACGCTTGACGATGAAAGAGGCGCGAAAATGCTGGATTACCGCTTGCTGAAAGACAATCCCGAGTATGTCCGCGAGGCGTGCCGCCTCAAGCGGGTGAACGTCGACGCCGATCGCGCGGTCGAATTGGACGCCCGCCGCCGCGCCATTCTCCGGGAGAAGGAGGCGCTCCAGGGCGAGCGCAACCGCGTCTCGAAGGAGATCGCCGTCCTCAAACGGGACGGCAAGGACACGGCCCGGGCCAGGGACGAGATGAAAGGCGTCGGCGCCCGCGTCGGGACGCTGGAGGCGGAGGAGCGCGCCGTCCTCGCGGAGCTCGAGCGGCTTATGCTCGCCATCCCCAACCACCCCGAGCCCGACGTCCCCGAGGGCGACGACGAAACCGCCAACGTCGTCGTGGCCGAATGGGGCGACAAGCCGGCGTTTTCCTTCCGGCCCCGGCCGCATTGGGAAATCGCCGGGGAGCTGGGGCTGCTCGACCTCAAGCGCGGCGTCAAGATATCCGGCCAGGGGTTCATTCTGTACAAGGGGCTCGGCGCGCGCCTCGAACGGGCGCTGTACAACTTCTTCCTCGACTTCCACACCTCGAGGCACGGCTACACGGAATGGTTCCCGCCCTTCCTGGTGAACCGCGCCAGCATGGTCGGCACCGGCCAGATTCCGAAGCTCGAGGAGGACATGTACCATTGCGACAAGGGCGACGATCTTTTCCTCATCCCGACGGCCGAGGCGCCGATCACGAACATCCACCGCGACGAGATTCTCGCCGACGCCGACCTCAACCTCAAATACTGCGCCTACTCGGCCTGCTTCCGCCGCGAGGCCGGCGCCGCCGGCAAGGACACGCGCGGCCTGCTGCGCGTCCACCAGTTCAACAAGGTCGAGCTCGTCAAGTTCACCCGCGCCGAGGACAGCCGCGCCGAGCATGAGGCGCTGCGCAAGGACGTCGAGGACGTTCTCCGGGCGCTGAACCTCCATTACCGGGTCGTGAACCTGTCCACCGGCGACATGTCCTTCGCGGCGGCGAAATGCTACGACTTCGAAATCTGGGCCGCCGGCGTCGGGAAATACCTCGAGGCGAGTTCGTGCAGCAACTTCACCGATTTCCAGGCGCGGCGCGCCAACATCCGGTACCGCGACAGGGACAAGAGGACCCGCTTCGCCCATACCCTGAACGCGAGCGGCGTCGCGCTGCCGCGCACCATGGTCGCATTGATGGAAAACAATCAGCGCGAGGACGGTTCCGTCGTCGTCCCGGAACCGTTGCGCCCGTACATGGGCGGGATCGAGGTGATCGCGAAGCCCTGATCCGCCGGCGGGAGGGGCGGACAGACAGGACAAGGGGGAACGCTTGGACAGCCAGGAAAAATACCGTCTCGATCTCCGCGCGCTGTTCGGGGATCCGGGATACCGGCCGATGCGCTCCAGGGATATGGCGTATCTCCTCGGCGTCCCGAAGCACGAATTCCGCGCCTTCCGGGGCGTTCTCGAGGAGCTTCGCGAGGACGGCCTGGCCGTTCGCGGCCGCGACTCCAAGTGGCGCGTCGCCGGCCGGGAGAAGATCCTCGCCGGCGTCATCGACATCGCCATGGCGGGCCACGGCTTTCTCCTGCCCGACGACCCGGACGAACCCGACGTCCATATCGCCGGGGACTCCATGCTCGACGCCTTCGACGGCGACCGGGTAAGCGTCAGGGTGGTCGACGCCGGCCGGGGCGGACGACGCCTTTCCGGCGTGGTGATGGAGGTGCTCGGACGGGCGCGGACGCGGATCGTGGCGAACATGCTCGCGACCGGCAAGGCGGAAACGGAGGACCCGCGCAACCACTTCCAGTTCGACATCGTTTTTTCCCCGGAAACGCCGGTGAAAACCGCGTCGCAGTCCGCCAAGTCGCAGCGCCGCCGGCGGAACGCCGCCAAGACCGGGGTCGTCATCCCCGCGTCGCCGCGCCTGAGCGTGGGCGACGCCGGCGGCGGCGCCCCGCCGCTCCCCCGCGCCGGCACCAAGGTCCTCATCGACGTTCTCGCCTGGCCCAACGATCCGGGCGGCGCCAAGGCGCAGATCGTCGAGGTGCTTGGCCCCTCGGGCGATCCGGATACCGAGACGGCCGCGATCCTGGCCGAAAACGGCGCGCCCGGCCCCTTCCCCGAGTCCGTCCTCGCCGAGACGCGGCGGCTCGCGCGCGATTTGTCCCCGGAAGAGGGGAAACGCCGTTTCGACCTGACGGGCGATCTCTGCTGCACCATCGACCCCGGGGACGCCCGCGACTTCGACGACGCGCTCGGCATCCGCGGGGACGGCGACGGCGGCTTCGTCGCGGACGTCCATATCGCCGACGTCGCGCATTACGTCGTCCCCGGATCGGCGCTCGACGCCGAGGCGCGCGACCGCTCCACCAGCATCTACCTTCCGGAACGCGTCATCCCCATGCTCCCGGAGGAGCTGTCGAACGACGTCTGCTCGCTGCGCCCCGATGAGGAACGGCCGGCGAAAACCGTCCGCATCCGCTTCGACGCGGACGGCAAGCGCCTGAACTACTCCATACACCGCTCCGTCATCCGGAGCCGCAGGCGCTTCACCTACGAAGAGGCGACGGCCCTCGTCTCCGATCCCGAAGCCGGAGCGGCATTCCCCGACCGGGAATTGCGCGACTGCCTCGTCAACCTGCACGCCCTGGCCATGAAGCTCCGCGCCAGGCGGCTGGCGGCGGGGTCGATCGAGCTCAACCTCGAGGAATTCAGGGTCGTGATCGACGCCGACGGCAGGGCGACGACGCTCGAAAAGGTGGAAAGCGACTCCTCGCACCAATTGGTCGAGGAATTCATGCTCGCCGCCAACCAGGCGGTCGCCGAATGGTGCGTCGACAACGGCCTTCCCGTTCTGCACCGCCAGCATCCGCCGCCGAAGGAGGAGCGGGTCGAGGAGCTTGCCGAATTCCTCACCGCGTCGGGCTATCCCTTCACGCCGCCGTTCAGGCGGAAAAAGCTCATGGACGTCGTCGCCCGGGTGCGCGGCCGTCCGGAGGAACACGCCGTCAATCTCATGATCCTCAAAAGCTTCCAGCAGGCGGTGTACGGCCCCGATCCGGCGATCGGGCATTTCGCGCTCGATTTCCCGCGCTATCTCCATTTCACCAGCCCGATCCGCCGGTATCCGGACCTGCACCTTCACCAGATGCTCGACCTCGCCTTCGCGGCCGGCTCCGACAAGGCGCACAAGCTGCCGAAAAAGCTGCAAAAAGCCGTCCTGCCGAAGGAAAACCTCGAGCAGCTCGGCATACACGCCTCCGGACGCGAACGCCGGGCCATGCGGATCGAAAACGAGGTCAAGGATTTCCGCCGGCTCGAACTGCTGTCGAAGACGCGGGTCAGGGAGTTCGACGCCGTGGTGACGGGGATCAAGAAGTTCGGCATCTTCGTCGAGGTCTGCGGCTATCTGGTGGAAAGCATGATCCCGAGGGCGGAACTGCTGCGGAAGGGATTCTCGAGCCGCGAGGAGCCGCCGCCGCATCTCGCCGCCAGGGGGGGCAAGTCGAAGCGCAGGCGCATGACCGGCGACCCCGGCTTCTATATCGGCCAGGTCGTCAGGGTCAGGGTTAAAACCGTCGACCTCGCGGCCAGGCTGTGCGGGCTTGAATTCCTCGGCGCCGGCGGGGATGCGGCGCGGTGATCGCCTGGCGCGTCCCGTTCCCCTTGAGCGCCCCCGCGGCGGCGGCGAGCGCCTCCTCGAAATCCGGACCGGCGGCGGCGAGGGCGTCGAGGAAATGCGACCCGACCGCGGCCGCGTGCGCATGCCCGGCAAGCGCCTCCATCTGCCCGCGGCTTCGCACCCCGAAGCCCGCTATCGTCTTCGCGCCGAGGCGCGAGACAGAATCGAGATAGCGGATGGAATCGTCGTCGAGGCTCGTTTCGCTTCCGGTAACGCCCAGGCGAAGCGCCGTATAGATGTATTCGGGACGAAGCGACCCGATGCACCCGAGCCGCGCCGGCGTGGTTTCCGGCGCGATCACCGGCGTCACGGCCAGGCCGAATTCCGCGCCGGCGGCGAAGAGGTTTTCGTCGTAGTCCGGGGGCAGGTCGGGGACGACAAGCCCGGTTGCGCCGGCTTCCGCGGCCAGCCGCGCGAATTCGGCGGCGCCCCGGGCGAAGACGATGCTTCCGTAGGTCATAATGAAAACCGGCTTCCCGGTCTCCGCGGCCAACCGCCGGACCATGGCGAAGCCCCCGTCCACCTTGAAGCCGTTCGCCAGCGCGGCCTGGCAGGCGCGCTCGATCGTCGGCCCGTCCGCCGTCGGATCGGAAAAGGGAAATTGCACCTCGAGGTAATCCGCCCCGCCGCGCGCGAGCGCCTTGGCGACGGCGACGGAACGCTCCATATCGGGATAGCCGGCCACCAGATGGGCCATCAACAGGCATTCAGGCATTGTCAGCCTCGCTTTTCAGGTATTCGATCCACCGCTCGCGGCCGAGCGCCTTGGCGGTGATGAACAGATCCTTGTCCCCCCTCCCCGACATGTTGACGACGACCGTCCGCCCGGGGCTCATCCCCCTGGCGATCCGCATCGCCGCCGCTCCGGCGTGGGCCGATTCGAGCGCGAACATCACGCCCTCGTGGCGGGCGAAGAACGTGAGCGCTTCGAGCGCCTCGTCGTCCGAGGCGGATTCGAACTCTATGCGGCCGCTCTCGCCGAGGCTCGCGAGCTGCGGTCCGATGCCCGGATAGTCGAGCCCGGCGGAAATGGAATGGGAGCCGAGGACCTGGCCGTCGCCGTCCATGAGGAAGCGGCTTTTGTAGCCGTGCGCGATCCCGACCCGCGACGCGCCGCCGGACATCCGCACCGCGTTCTCGCCCGGCCCCATCCCGCGTCCGCCCGCCTCGACGCCGACGAGCCGGGGCGAATCCGAGTCGAGGCGGGGCGAAAAGAAGCCGATGGCGTTCGACCCGCCGCCGACGCAGGCGACCATGACGTCGATGGCGTCGCCGGTCTCGGCCATCTGCCTGATCGTCTCTTCGCCCACGACCGCCTGGAAGCGGCGCGCGACTTCCGGAAACGGGGACGGCCCGAGGGCGGAACCGATGACGTAATGCGTGTCGGGAAACGTCGCCGACCATTCCCGCAGCGCGGCGTTGATCGCGTCCTTGAGCGTGCGCGCGCCGGATTCGACCGGCGTCACCTCCGCGCCCATCATTTCCATGGCGAACACGTTCGGCCGCTGCCGGGCGGCGTCCACCGACCCCATGTAGACGCGGCAGCGCAGCCCGAGCTTCGCGGCGGCGGCGGCGACGGCGAGGCCGTGCTGGCCGGCGCCCGTCTCCGCGATCACCGCCGTCTTTCCCATCCGCCTGGCAAGGAGAACCTGCCCGACCGCGTTGTTGATCTTGTGCGCCCCGGTGTGCGCCAGCCCCTCCATTTTGACGTACACCTTCGCGCCGCCAAGCGCCTTCGTCGCGTTTTCCGCGAAAAAAAGCGGCGTCGGCCTGCCGATCCAGGTTTTCCTGATCGTCGCGAGCCGGGCGTGAAACTCCGGATCGGCCCACGCCTCCACGAACTCCGCCGCGAACCTGTCCAGGGCGGGCCGCAACGTCTCGCCGACGTACCGTCCGCCGTACTCGCCGAAATAATCGAACCGCATCGCCTCGTCCACCTGTCGTCCTCCGCAATGAAATGCGTCAGTCCCTCCGCGCCGCGTTTTTCGCCCCGGCGATGAACCGCCGCACCCTGTCCATGTTTTTCACTCCGGGCGCGTCCTCGACGCCGGAAGCGGCGTCCACGAGCTCCGGACGCCGCCTCCCCACGATCGCGCCCACGTTCTCGGGCGACAATCCGCCGGCAAGCCACAGCGGCCGCTTCCACGCGTCGAGCACCCGCTCCCCGACCCGAACCCCCGTCCCGCCCGGATCCTCCGCCGACGCGTCGAGGAGAAGCCGCGGACAGCGGTACGCGTCCGCCTTCCCCAGGTCGGCGACCGAAGCGGGTCGAAACGCCTTGCAGTAGGCGGGCCAAAGGCGGGCGCAATCGTCCGGCGCCTCGTCGCCGTGCAGCTGGACGGCGTCGAGGAATCCCTCCTCCAGCAGCTCGCGGACCCGCGGATCGAGCCCGGTTCGACCGCGGGCGTTGACCGTCACCGCCGCCTTCGGGAGCCCGACGTCGCGGAGCGCCCGCACGACCGACGGGTCGGCCGGCCGCCGCGCCCGCTCCCAAAACACGAACCCGAGAACGTCCGCCCCCGATTCGGCTGCGCGGCGCGCGTCGTCCTCGCGCGTCAACCCGCATATCTTGACGAGCGGCCGCCCTTCCGCCTCCGCGAGCCGCGCCGCGATCCCGGGCCAAAACGCCGATCGCACGGCGGCGGCCATCGCCCCGAGGAGCCTGGCGACCAGCCCCGGGTCCCGCACCACCGCCTCGCCGACGAGAACCCCGGCGAAGCCGGAGGAAACGGCGAACGCCGCCTGTTCGGGAAAGGAGACGCCCGACTCGTACACCGCCCTCGCCGGCCAATCGATCGCCGAGCGCGTGATCAGCGGAGCCAGCGGATCGACGGCGAACGTCTCCAGATCGCGGCTGTTGACGCCGACGAGGGCGGGCCTGACCGGACGCGCCTTTTCCAGATCACCGCGGCCGTGAATCTCGAGCAGCGCTTCCATGCCGAGCGCTTTCGCCCGGGCATGCATGGACGCGAGGCGCTCCGCCGGCAACATGCCGGCGATAAGGAGGACGGCGTCGGCGCCGGCGCGGAAGGAGACGTCGATATCCTCCTCGTCGACGAGGAAGTCCTTGCGCAGCACGGCCGCGCCCGGAAACGCCCGCTTCACCCGGCGCAGATCGTCGAGACAGCCGTCGAACCCTTCCGGCGCGGTGAGCACCGACAGGTTTTTCGCGCCGGCGGATAGATACGTCCCGGCCTGGCGCACCGCGTCCAACCCCCCGGCGATGACGCCCCTGGACGGCGACCGCCGCTTCACCTCGCAGATCAACCCCGACTCCCCGAGGAACGGAACGACCGGCACGTCGCGGGCGGCGGGAAGCGCCGCGCCCTCGTCCCGGCCCGTTTGCGCAATCCTCGCGCGGCGCCGTTCGACGATTTCGTCGCGAATGTTCCCGCTCATCCGTCCGCCCTCCCGTTCGCGGCCAATTCGCCGGCCACGCGGACGATTTCCGCCAACTTCCGTTCCACCGCCCCGGACGCGAACGCGTCCCGCGCCAGGCGGTATCCTTCCGCCATGTCGCCGGCCATGCCGGAGACGAACAGGCCGGCGCCGGCGTTGAGGCAGACCGCCGCATGGACGCCGCCGCGTTCCTCGCCCGACATCAGCCGCCTCGCGATGCGGGCGTTGTCTTCGGCCGTGCCGCCGGCGAGGGAGGCGGAATCGAACCCGGACAGCCCGGCGGACGCCGGATCAAAGACGAATTCGCGGATGTCGCCGCCTTTTTCCGCCAAAACGCAACGGGTCGGCGCGGCCGACGACACCTCGTCGAGGCCGTCTTCCGAGTGGATGGCCATGACCCGCCCGCCGCCCAGGAGGATCGCCGCGTCGGCGATCGGACGGAGCAGCGCCGCATCCGGCACGCCGAGCACCTGATACGCCGCCCGGGCCGGATTCGACAGCGGGCCGAGCAGGTTCATGAGCGTCCGCACCGCCAGCTCGCGCCTGGCGACGGCGGCGTGCTTCATGGCGCTGTGGTAGACGGGCGCGAACAGAAAGGCGAATCCGGTATCGGCGAGCAGGCGCTCCGCCCCGGCGGGGGATATGGCCAGGGGGTAGCCCAATTCCTGGAAGAAGTCCGCGGAACCGCAGAAGGAACTGACGGCGCGGTTGCCGTGCTTCGCGACCGGTTGCCCGCACGCCGCGGCGGCGACGGACGCCATGGACGACAGGTTGAACGATCCCTTGTTGTCGCCGCCGATGCCGACAATGTCGAGAACCGGCGTTCCGGCGCGGAACGGAACGCACTTGTCGACCAGCACCGACGCGCATCCGGCTATCTCCTCCGCCGTCGCGCCCTTGGCCTCCAGCGCGCACAGGAACCCGGCGAGCTGCGGATCGGAGAAATTGCCTTCCGTCATCTCCAGCATAAAGGCCCGCGCGGTCTCGCGGTCGAGATTCCCGCCCGCGAGCAGACGGGCGAGCACGGCGCGCGCGGGAAAAGGTTCGCGCCGGTAGTTCACGAAGTTTTCCAGAATCCGCCGGCCCATTTCCGAGCCCACCGATTCGGGATGGAACTGCACGCCTTCGACCGGATGCTCGCGATGCCTCACCGCCATGACGTCGCCGTCGACGCGGCTCCACGCCGACGCCTCGAGGCTCTCCGGCAGGTCCGGATCGGCGACAAGCGAATGGTAGCGCATGAACCGCGACGGCGACGGAACGTTCCGGAAGCAGCCGCGGCCGTCCGAGAGCGTTTCGTCCGCCTTGCCGTGCATGATCCGCCTGCCCCGCCGTATCCGGCCGCCGAGCGCGGAGACGATGATTTCATGGCCGAGACAGACGCCGAGGATCGGCGTGTTCCCGAGATGCCTTTTCACCAGCTCGACGCTTTCCGGATATTCCTCCGGCCGGCCCGGGCCGGGCGAAAGGATCAGCCCGCGCAGCCGGGCCGAGTCCCGCCCCAGACTCCCCAGCCCTCCCGGCCGGACGGTCCGGACCGGATCGCCGACAATCCCGCGCAGCATCTGGGCGAGGTTGTGCGTGAAGGAATCGTAATGGTCCACTATGACGTACATGCCTTCCCCCTTTCATGCGCCGGCCCGCGCGGCCGGATCCAGGTCCATCGCCGCGAGGAGCGCGTCCAGCTTGTGGTTCGTTTCCGCCAGTTCCTTTTCCGGATCCGAGTCGAAGACGATTCCCGCCCCGGCCCGCAGCCACAGGCGCCTGCCCCTCTGCACGGCTGAACGAATGGCGATGCAGGTGTTGAAGTCGCCGCCCGGCTCGATGAAGCCGACGATGCCGGCGTAAAAACGCCGGGGATGCCTTTCCAGCTTGTCGATGGTTTCCATCGCCCTGATCTTCGGCGCGCCGGAAACGGTGCCGGCCGGAAAGGAAAGGCGAATGGCGTCGAGGCTGGAGACGCCGTCGTCGATGTCCGCCTCGATCCGCGACGAAATGTGCATGACGTGCGAATAGCGCTCGACGGACATGAAGTCGACCACTTCGACGCTGCCGGTCCTCGCGACCCTGCCCAGATCGTTTCGCGCCAGGTCGACCAGCATGACATGCTCCGCCCTCTCCTTTTCGTCCCCGAGCAGCTCTTTTTCGCGACGCGCGTTTTCGGCCGGATCCTGGCAGCGGGGCCGCGTTCCCGCCAGGGGCTTGATCGTCATCCGCCCCTCCTTCATGCGGACGTGCATTTCCGGCGACGCGCCGAACGCCTGGAAGCCGCCGAAATCGATGTGGAACATGTACGGGGAAGGATTGATGGAGCGGAGCTTCCGGTAGCTTTCCAGGGACGGACGGTCGGTCTCGATCTCGATGCGCCGCGACAGGACGGCCTGGATCAGCCCGCCCGCCTCGATGTCCGACTTGACGGCCCGGACGCCCTCGAGGAATTCCCGCTCCGAATCCGGGTCGTCGACGAGCCGGCTGGACCAGCGCGCATCGGCGTCCACCATGTAATTGAAATCGAAATCGAAGATCCGCCGTTCCGCGCGGTCGAGCGCCGCCGCCAGATCGATTTCGTGTTCGTCGTAGTTGACGCCGTGAAGGTAGATGACGTCGGCGTGGTGGTCGTAAATCAGGTGAACATGCCCGAAAAGAAACACCGCGTCGTCAAGCGCCATGTCGTCGGGCTTGGGAGCGAGCCGGACCTCGTCGCAGCGCGCCGCGAACTCGTACCCGACGAACCCGAAGCCGCCCGTGGGATAGGGGAAATCCTGGTGCAGCCGGGGATGCTGGTCGGCGAAATGCCGCGCCGCGTCGAGGATGTCCCGCGCCGGGGCGAAGGCGAAGGGGATTTCCCCCCCGCCCGCCGCGCGGTACAGCACGTCGGCGCCGCGCTGAATCAGGCGGAAGGCTTCGTCCAGCACAAGGAGGGAATAGCGCGACCTGCCGCGCTCGAAGGACGATGATTCGAAAAGGATTTTCGCGTCCAGCTTCTTCGCCAGCGCGAAAGGGGTGAACCGCTCCCCCGCGATCATGCGGATCGCTCCGTCCGTTCGTATGCCGTTGTTCGCCATATGCCGGCTCCCGTCGTGAATGGAAACGAAAAAAGGGACAGCCTTCCGGCTGTCCCGTCGGTTGCGTTTTTTCCGGGGAATCCCCCGGTTCGCGCTTCTCGCGGGGGGGATTCAGCGCCGGGCGCGCGCCAACGGGACAACCGACGGGCAAAGCCGCCGCCAGTCGCCGCGCCGCCACCACAGCGTGGGGGTGAAATGGAAACGGACGGCACGCCCGCGGCCGCCATCGGCCGCGCGCCGGGCGCGAATGCGATCAAGACCCTGTTTCAGCGCCGCAACCATGCGTTCCCCGTTTTCCCGAATTTCGAATGAAGACGCAACTATATCCGCGCGCATCGAAATGGCAAGTTTTTTCCGGTTTTTTTTTGTCGTGGCGAAACGGGCGGACCAGCGAAAGGAACGCCGCCGGCGCCGCGATCGTTTTCAGGAATTCGCCGCCGGCGGCGGGCATCCCGCCGCGCGGCGGCTTCCCGGCTCGGCCGGAATCCCGCCAAGCGACCCGGGGAGGCGCATCCGCCCCCCCCCGAGGCGCAGGGATACGGCCGCCGCCGCGCTACCGCCTCACCATCCGCGTTTCCATGGTGGTGACGGTGGTGGGCCTGGCGACGGTTTTATATTCTTCGACGTACCGGGTGACCTTGCGGGTCCTGGGCACGGCCTCGGTGTAGGTGAACCTGACCGGCTGGGTGTACGTTTCCTGGAATTCCTCGACCTCCTTGCGCGTGGTCGGGACGACGCTGCGCGACACGCCGCGCGCCAGGCGGACGGACTTCCCCGACACGCTCGCGACTTCGACCATCTTGGCTTCCGAGACCATCTTGGTTGACGGTACCTCGATCGTGCGCCGCGCGGTGCGCGTCTTCACCTCGTCGTAGGCGCCGGTGCGGCGTTCGTGCGCCACATAGCATTCCTCAACGGTCACGCGCTTCTTCACGGGAACGGCGACCACCTCGGTGACGGTGGTCCGCACCGGCACCTGAACGGCCTTGAAATCGGAAAGGGCTGGCGGGCAGGCCGCGGGCGCCGGCGCCGGCGGGCACGCGGGCGGCGCGGGAGGGCAATCGGGAGCCGGAGGGGGGCTCGCCACAGGCGGGGGCGGAGGACAGGCGGCGCCGTCCTCCGGGGCCGGAACGACGGCGGGCACCGGCATTTCGCTGAGAAGCTTCGGGGCGGAGTCGCCGGCGGTGCAGGCGAAGGCGGCCATGAAAGCGGCGCCGGCGAGGAGAAGGCTTTTCTTGAGCATGTCCGTATCCTTTATGGGTATGAGTTTCTCTCAATCAACGATTCGCGCGCTTGCGCCCCGGGCCTAGAAGCTGACGCCGCCCTGGAACGAGACGTTGTGGTTGAAGCCCTTGTCGCGGTAGATCGTGTCGTAGTTCAGGGCCGCGTAGAACCTGCCGCGCCGGGAGACCTCGAGCGTGACGCCGGCCTGGAGGCCGAGGCGGTCCTCCCTGATGCCCCACGCCTTCATCTTGCGGTCCGGAATCGGGTTGCCGCACCACTGATAGGTGGCGACGCCGCCCCGGTCCATCGCCTCGTAGACGGCGCCGACCCTGATTTCCGGAGTCAGGATGGTGGGGCCGGCGTCGTTGAAGGCGATGCCGCGGCTCAGGCGGAACATGACCGGGATCTGCAGCGACCGGCGCTTCATGTCGCCCTTGTCGAAGATGAGCTTGAAGGAGGCGGTTTCCTTGCCCGTTTCGTTGACCGCCTTGGGGTTGCGCACGTCCTGGAAGCGGACGCCGATCGTGGGCAGGAACAGCCACTTGTCGGCGATGACCTTCTGGTAGCCAAGGCGCAGGCCGCCGCCGAGCACCCGGTTGCGCCAGTCGCCGAAGTGCTTGACGCTGTAAATGCCGTTGTAGTAGTTGTCGTCCAGATCGCAGTCGAGGATCGGATCGTACGGCCCGTTGTTCAACGCGGTCCCGTGGGTCAGGTCGCGCGTCATGTCGTGGTCCATGTAGCCGGCGTTCGCGGAGAGTTCGAGGAAGGCGCGTCCCCGGCGGATGCCGACGAGGGCTTCGGCCATGAAGTTGTCCGACTTGTTGTCGGCCTGGAGATCGGACCATTCGGCGGTGGTGCGGTTGTAGGCGCCGGTGAGGCCGAAGTAGGCGTCGCCGATTTCCTTGATGACGCCGAGCTGCAGGCCGCTGCCCTTGACCCTGTAGCCGTATTCGTCGCCGACGTCCTTCTGGCTGTACTGGTTGCCGGTCACGGTCGCCCAGACGCGCATCGGGTTCTGGACGAAGCGGGTCGGCATGTCCTCCTCGAGCGGAGCCTGAAATTCGCCCGCCGCCTCGCGGTTCATGCGCCCCTTTTCCTCGACCAGCCACAGGGCGGACATGCCGTTTCGTTCGCGGTTGTCGATGAAGCGGTTCATGGCGGCCAGGTCGGAGCTGACCTGGCTGGCGTAGGGTTCGGCGGTCAGGAGTCTGATCGAGAGGTGAATTTGCGACTGGGCGCCGATGTTGAGCTGGAGCGCGCGGAAGTAGTTCTCGATATCCTTGACCCAGTAATCCTTGTAGTTGGTGAACGGGTTTTCGCCCGCGCCGTAGCCCATGTATGGGGCGGTGCGGCCCGGGTCGGCGACAGCGCCGTAAAACTCCTTGATGTCGCCGTTATAGCCCTTCTGGTCGTACGGATTGCCGTCGTAATGCGCGTATTCGTGATCGGGGTTGCTCAACTGGTCGTACGGCGTGTCCACGTTGCCGTCCAGCGACGGGTCCTTATGGAACATTCCCTGCAGTCCCGGATCATGCATGTTGTAGTTGGTCAGGAAGGGGTAACGGATTTCGTCAAGCTTGTACGCCGCCTCCTTCGAGTTCCTGATGTCTTCGTCGATCGCGATGCCGCCGTCCTGCGGATGCTTGGCGAGCATGCGGTAGCGAAGCGCGACGCCCTTGTCGTCCGCCTGCTTCTGGAAGCTCCAGTTGCCGAGCATGTCGGAAAAGACGATGTCGCGGTTGAACAGGTGGTTGGCGTCGTCCATGCCTTTGAGGGCGCGAATCTCGTCCATGTCGTCGCCGCCATAGATGACCTGGTAGTAATAGGTCTGATCGCCGCTTTGATCGTCCCCCTTGTAGATATCGAATTCCAGCTTGGACTTGAGTTCGTTGACGAAACCGAACACGGGAACGTACTGCACCTTGTTGTGCTGCGCGACGCCTGTCCAGATATCCTTGCCGATTGCGTCCGTCGGGCTGGCCGGGATGGTCGCGTTGATTTTGCCGGTCCAGTTATACAGGCCGTTTTGGAGATAGTGACTGGCATAGGCGACATCATCGAAATTCAATTGCGCAGAAGTCGCAGCCGTTCCATTGACGAACACGCTGTCGCCCCAGTAGCGTTGAACATCGACCGTTTGCCCGTGCGGGGTGAAATAGGCGCCCGGAGGGGAGTTTTCCGTATCCTTGCCGTCGCTGACGATATTCAGTTCCTCCATACCGTCTTTTTCCGAGAACAGCCTGGTGGACAGTCTTGACGCATGTTCCATGTATGTGTCGCCCTGCAGGGACATCTGCACGCCCTTCAGCCGCGCCGCATTGACAT
This sequence comes from Planctomycetota bacterium, assembly GCA_031254915.1. GTDB lineage: Bacteria > Planctomycetota > SZUA-567 > SZUA-567 > SZUA-567 > JAIRTL01. Next base: position 2,237 of record JAIRTL010000019.1, on the reverse strand, counting down.
CGAACTGTCCTGGTCCCGGGGCGTTGGATATGTAATCGGGATGTTGCGCGTCGTTGTGGAGCGCATTGCCATGGACGACGAATATCTCGTCGTCGTATGGCCGCAGCGTGCCGCCGGCGAGAACCGCGACGTCGCCGACGATATTCGCGTTGACCGGCGAGTGGTCTTCCGAGTCGAGCATGGCCCATCTGGACCAACCCTGCAGATAGCCGTTCGTACCGACAACGACGTTCGCCCGGTAGTCGTCCATGATCGCGTAAGCGGTTCCGGTCGCATCCTTCTCCACAATCGTGCCGCCCGGATTGGTTTCCGTCGCAGAACCCGGTTCGGACAAGTAGTATTTTATCCCGTGCCTGATCAAGGTGGAGGCATCGACGGGGTTGATCCCATTGGACACTTCCGTGAACAGCGTTGTGCGGTCGATGGTGACCTTGGCCATTTTGGCCGGGTCGTAACTATAGCCGCAGGAATCGCAGGGGCCGATGGAGTCGGGGATGCCGACGATATTGAGGTTGCCAATAATGTTGCGCTCGTCGGACAAGGCGAGATCTTCTTGCAGGTCCCTGTCACGATCATGTTCGAAATTGGGATGAATGGTCAGCTTGCTGCCGCCAAACACATTCACCATGCCGGCCGTGATTTGCGCCTGGTGGCCATTATACATGTCGTAATACGGGTGTTCTGTGTTATTCGTAGTATCCAGATAGTAGCCCATATCGTGGATATCCTGTTGCTTTGGCATCCAGAGGCCGGATTGCAAATTCACAGAGCCGTAGCTGTTGTCATAATTAGCGGACGTGTTACCCGATGTGCCGCCGGAAACGTCCTTGATCGCGCCAATGGTCGCCTTGGCAGGATCCATCCGGAGAACAATCGGATCGATCGGATCGATGATCGCGCCGACGTTGACCGCATCCTGGTTGAGGATGGAATAAAAGAGGTAGTCGCCTCCGTTGCCGATGTCATGCGTGTATTGGAGGTTTTGGGTGTACTCGTTCGGAACATCTCCAGGCTTCGTCTGGTTGTAGATTGGCGAATAATCGTATCCGTCTGGGGTCACGGTCGGATAACCACCTTGCGGAACCATATACGGGAAGTTGTGACCGGTGGTTATGTTCTGAATATCGGTGTCGTTCCCGGAGAGGGGGCCGCCTTTCAGGTTGTACAGGTTGCCGCTTGTCTGCTTGACATGCAGTTCGCCGCCGCCGCTGACGACTTCCTTGACGTTGAGGTGCGTCGTATCGCTGATTTGATCCAAGCTGAAATACGTGCTGGCGCCAGAGACGGGCATACCCGGGTATTCAGAATTCGCCAAATTGTGGTGGAGGTCGGTCAGCTCGTAATCATCGTCGCGTGTGGCAGGATCGCGCCAGCTATAGCCATTGCCTGCGACCGAATCCACATTGCCTATGAAAACCAGACTGGAGGAAATGCCGCCGCCGGTGGTGATCGTCCCCGTCACGTCGCCGTTGGCGAGGAAGAGGTTATTGTCGCGTTGGGTGGTGCCGCTCAAGTCCAGCGTTCCGGCCATGTCATGCCCTGAGTTGGGTCCAATGATATGCGGATTGTTGAGATCCACGACCGCGACATTGTTGCCGCTCTGGTTGATGCCGCTGGTGATAGTGGTTTCCGCGTTCGCGGCATAGTTCGCGGTATGGTTGAGCCAAAAGAGGTTGTTGTCCCCTGTCATTTCGGCGGTTCCATTTCTCGTGCCGCCGCCAACATAGAAAATGCCGGCATGGTAAACATCACCACCCCCGGAGTCTTGGTGCGTGCTGTTGCCATGGCCGATCACAACGTTGCCCGCATTGGAACCCTCAATCTGCTGGTAAATGTTCAGACGGCTGTTCTCTCCGTTCATATTGATGTCTGTGAATTGAGTTACAGTGCCGGCATCTTGCGTGAAGCGGTTGGTGCTCCAGGTTCCATTCATATTGATGGTAGCGTTATTCCCGGCAGTGCCACCCACGGTACCTGAAGCATAGCCGCCAATGTCAGGGTTCACGAACGTATGATCCGTGACAATATAGTGATTGCGCGTGCCCGCGACACGCGACACGGTGTCACCACCCGTCTGGGTGTCGCCATCGCCGTTCATGTTAACCGTGCCGGCGACGGTTCCGGCATATTGGTAATACGTGGTTTCTGGTGCAAATACCGTAGCGCCGAATGGCGTGACATTGACAGAAGCACCGGTCGTGGCATCGAGAATTCCGGAACTGGTGATTTCGCCGCCG
>JAIRTL010000002.1 GCA_031254915.1 Planctomycetota bacterium | reverse complement strand
ATGCGCCCAAACTTTCGATCTGCACCTATCACCTGCCGGACGACCCTGTCGTCTTGCGGCGGTTGATTCTTGATGCGCGTCCGGATTATGTGATTGAAAACAGCGGGACCAAACTATTCGGGCATGTGTGATGCCGTTATCGATGATGCAGGGGAAAACGGGAGCCGCGAGGGCGCGGAACGGAAATGCCCGGCGGGAAGCGGCATAACGTGGAAGATGCATTTTCCCGCGAACGCTGTCGCACGCCGCAGTTCGGCTTCATGCGTGGCGAGGATGAATGAAGCGATGAAAGTACGGTGTATCCAGCGCGCCTGGGACAGATTGCGGGGTAAGGACATCATCGCGAAGAATCCGGTCGCAACGCATTATGGCGAGCGTTTTGTCTATTCCGGAGCCGAGAGCGAAGCGCTTCTGGGAGCCGTTCTTCAAAAAGACGGACCGGCGTTGGTCACCCGCTTCGGCAGAACCGAACTGAAAATCGTCGACTGGTTCATGCGACGCAAGAATGAGCCGGCCGTCGTTTTCCAAAAGGACCGGGCGGCGCAAATAGCGGCCAATGCCGGATTCATCAACCCCAGCGACCGGGATCTGACGAGATACGCCTGCGAATTCATTCGGATCGTCAGGGACATCGATATCCTCGCGGTCTGGTTCGTCGTCAACGAGCGCGAATTGTGCCTCGCGTATTTGCCGGACCGGGCGCAGTTGGTGAGCCTTGAAAGCCTTACTCCCGGGCCGGTATGCCAGCGCCCGTGGACGAGGCATTTGGCGGGAAGGCGGGTTCTCGTCATCCATCCTTTCGAGGATACGATCCGGCGGCAGTATGCGAACAGGGAAAAGCTGTTCGACAATCGAGAGGTTTTGCCCGAATTCGAATTGTCGACGCTCCGGGCGTACCAGAGCCTGGCGGACAACAACCCTGACGGGTACGCGTCCTGGTTCGATGCGCTCGACGCCATGAAGCGCAAAATCGACGCGGTCGATTTCGACGTCGCAGTGATCGGCGCGGGCGCGTACGGCATGTTTTTGGCGCATCATTGCAAAGCCATCGGCAAAAAAGCGCTCCATCTCGGCGGCGCGGCGCAATTGCTGTTCGGGATCAAGGGGAAGCGATGGGACGATCCGACGTCGGAATATGGTCCACTCTTTTACAACGAGCACTGGATACGCCCGCTGGAGCACGAGATTCCCGCGGGCAGCGAGCAGATCGAAAACGGCTGCTATTGGTAATGGTCATCCATCGCGGGAAGGTCGCGCATTTTTGAAGCCGCCGCCGCCGTGATACTCAGACAACAGGAAAAACGTCATGTCCGCCAATCTTTTCACCACCCAGACCCCGGGCGTCAAGCCGAAGCCCATCGAAGAGGAGATACGCACATCCTACCTCACCTATTCGATGTCGGTTATCGTCTCGCGCGCGCTCCCCGACGCCAGGGACGGCCTCAAACCCGTCCAGCGCCGCATCCTCTACTCGATGAACGACCTCAACCTCACGTCGTCGGCGAAATACCGCAAGTGCGCCAAGGTCGTCGGCGACTGCATGGGCAACTACCATCCGCACGGCGACGCCTCCATCTACGACGCCCTTGTGCGTCTGGCGCAGGATTTCTCGGTGCGCTATCCCCTGGTCGACGGTCAGGGCAACTTCGGCTCCATCGACGGCTATCCCGCTGCGGCGCAGCGCTATACCGAATGCCGGATGGCGAAAATCTCGTCGGAGATGCTCGCCGACCTCGACAAGGACACGGTGGACATGATCCCCAACTACGACGACTCCTCCGAGGAGCCGTCGGTGCTGCCCGCCAAAGCGCCGCTCCTGATGCTGAACGGCGCCACCGGCATCGCGGTCGGCATGGCCACCTCCATCCCGCCCCACAACATCAAGGAAGCGTCGAAGGGGATCATCGCCCTCCTCGACAACCCGGACATCCACATCAAGGACCTGATCAAGCACGTCCCGGGGCCGGACTTCCCCACAGGCGCGCTCATTTGCGGCCGCGAAGGCATCCATAAGGCCTACCACACGGGACGCGGCCACGTCACCATGCGCGCGCGCTGCCACGTCCAGACGGCGAAAAACGGCCGCCAGGCGATCGTCGTCACCGAGATCCCCTACCAGGTCAACCTCGGGACGCTCGTCGAGAAGGTTGCCGAGGTCGTCAAGGACGGCAAGATCGACGGTATCTCGAACATCCACGACTACTCGAACAAGGACGGCATCCGCATCGTCGTCGAACTGAAGCAGGGCGAGGACGCGGACGTGGTTCTCAACCAGCTTTACAAGCTGACCCCGCTGCAGTCCAACTTCAGCATCAACAACATCGCCCTCGTCAAGGGCAGGCCGGAAACGCTCAATCTCAAGCAGATGATGGAGTGCTACCGCGACCACCGCTTCGAAGTGATCCGCCGCCGCACCGTCTTCCTCCTCAACAAGGCGGAAGCGCGGGCCCACATCCTCGAAGGCCTGCTGAAGGCGCTCGACAACATCGACCGGGTGATCGAGATCATCCGCAACTCCGCCGACGTCCCCACGGCGCGCGCCGCCTTAATCGCCGAATTCGCGCTGTCCGAGGTCCAGGCCCAGGCCATCCTCGACATGCGTCTGGCGCGCCTCACCGGTCTCCAGCGCAAGGAGATCGAGGACGAATACGCCGAACTCGTCAAGAAGATCGCCGACTACCGCGCCATCCTCGCGGACCGCGACCTGGTCATGGACATCATCCGCGAGGATCTGCTCGAACTCATCGACAAGTACGGCGACGACCGCCGCACCGAAATCGTCGCCGCCGCCGAGGACATCTCGCTCGAGGACAGGATCGCCGAGGAGGAGATGGCTGTCGTGGTGTCGCACGAAGGCTACATCAAGCGCATGGCGCTCGACGTCTACCGCAAGCAGGGGCGCGGCGGCAAGGGCGTCGCCGGCTCCGGCCTCAAGGACGGCGACTTCATCGAGCATCTTTTCGTCGGCATCACCCACGACTACATTCTCTTCTTCACGACGAAGGGGCAGGTGCACTGGCTCAAGGTGTACGACGTCCCGGAAATGGGCCGCGCCGCCAAGGGGAGGTCCATCGCCAACCTGCTGTCGCTCGATCCCGGCGAAAAGGTGTCGGCGATGATCCCGGTCAGGACCTTCGACGACGAGCATTATCTCGTCATGGCGACCAGGCACGGCGTCGTCAAGAAGACCGTCCTTGCCGCTTTCCAGCGTCCGAAGAAGGGCGGCATCCGAGCCGTGAACATAGCCGATGGCGACGAACTGATCGGCGTCGTCATGACGGGCGGGCAGGACGAACTCATCCTTGCCTCCCGCGAAGGCCTCGCCTGCCGCTTCCGCGAGGAGGATGTCCGTCCGATGGGCAGGAGCGCCGCCGGCGTCGCCGGCATGAACCTCGGCGACGGCGACTACTGCATCGGCCTCATGTCGGTGGTGCCCAATTGCACCGTTCTCACCGTCGCCGAACTCGGCCTCGGAAAACGCTCCGACTTCGCCGACTACCGCCTGACGAAGCGCGGCGCAAAGGGCGTCATCAACATGAACGTCACCGACAAAACCGGTCCCGTCGTCGCCTGCATGACCGTGCAGGAGGAGGACGAGGTGATGATCATCACGTCCAAGGGCATGGTGGTGCGGACGGCGGTGAACGGCATACGGGTCATCGGCCGCGCCACCCAGGGAGTGAAGTGCATTCGCCTCAAGGACGGCGACAGCGTCGTCGCGGTCGCCCGACTGGTCAGCCCCGACAAGGACGACAAGGCGGAAGACGCGGCCGAGGACGCGAACGGCGCAATCAACCAGCCCGGGACGGGCGGCGACGAGGAGGAGGAGTGACCGAGATGGATATCGCGGAACTGCGGGAAAAACTGAAGCCGCGCATCGACTGTCTCTGGGGCGATTTCACCCTGGCGAGCGGCAGGAAGTCGAACTTCTACTTCAACGGCAAGACGACGACGCTCCGTCCGGACGCGCTCAACTACGCCGCCAGGATCATGATCGACATGATGCGCGCGGACAAGCCCGACCGCGTCGGCGGCCTGACCCTCGGCGCCGATGCGCTCATCGGCGCCATCACCGCCCTGTCCTTCGACGCCGACATGCCGATGGAAGGCTTCATCGTCCGCAAGGAACCAAAGGCCCACGGCACCGCCCAGTGGATCGAAGGCCCGGAGCTCAAGCCGGGGCAGCGGATCGCCATCGTCGAGGATGTGGTCACCACCGGCGGCAGCGCCCTCAAGGCGGTCGAACGCGTCCGCGTTGCGCAACCCGGGGCGGAAATCATCGGCGTCTACGCCCTCGTCGACCGCCTCGACGGCGGAGGCGAAGTCATGGCCGAACGCGGCGTCAAGCTCTCGTCCATCTTCACCAGGGACGACTTGATGTAGCGACGCGTGCGCACGCGGTCAACCCATGCGGAACAGAGAAAAGGAGCGGGCGTTTTTTCCCGAATTGGCGGATAGCAAAAAACCGTCATCCCCGCATCCATGGGGGAGGCGTTTTTTGGGTATGGGGCGGAAAAATCCGCTGCCGCGCCATTGGTCAATTGCGATGCGGAACCGGTCGCCGGTCCGGCAAGCGCGAGATGAAGCGCCGCAGGAGAAGCACCGCCAGCGGCGTCTCCGACGCGGACGACGAAAGGGACTCGAATTCGTCCCGCCTTTCCGGCTCCTCCCGCTTGGCCAGGTCGAGGTAGTCGCGCATGACGCCGCCGCCGAACTCCGGGTGGAACTGCACGCCGTAGATCAAGGACCCGTACACGAGAATCTGGCGCTTGTCGCGTTCGCTTCCCGCCATGACCCATGAACCGCGGGGGATCTCCACCACCGTCTGGCTGTGGGTCAGGTTGACGGGGAAGCGGGGCGGAAAGCCGGCAAGCAGCGGATCATGCATGCAGGACAAATCAAGCGTCAACTCAAGCGTCCCCGCCTCCTGCCCTCCCGGCAGATAATCGATCGTCCCGCCGAGCGCCCGCGCAAGCAACTGATGTCCGTAACACACGGCGAGGATGGGGAGGCTGTGGCCGTGGGCGGCGCGGAGCCAGTCGGCCGCATTCTCGCTCCATGGATCGCGGTCCGTGACCATGGCGTTCGAGCCGGTGACGATGCAGCCGCGATAGTCGCCCGGGTCGCCGGGGTCCTCGCCCTTGGCGATATGGACGACGGTCGCCGATTCCGCGTCCAATCCGCCCATATGCAGGAACATGTCGTCGAAATTCCCGTGGCGGGAGCGGATGTCGTCCGGGGCGTCGCCTGTCTGGAGAATAAGAACCGGGCGCATTGTTCATGCCTCCGATCCGCTCAGCGACAGGCGCATCGCCGAATATCCGGATGGCGAAAAACCGATCCGTTCGTAGAGGGACGCCGCTTCGCCGCTGGCGAGGAGATCGAGGGAAGCGATCCGGAGACGCCGCGCCTCTTCGACAAGCGCGGAGACGACGGCGGTCGAATGGCCGCGGCGGCGATGCGCGGGCCTGGTATAGACATTGATGATGGCGCCGCCGCGTCCGTCCGGGAAGTCCGGATTGGCGGGCTTTTCCGATACGACCATAAATGCGGTGGAAACCGCTTCGCCGTCGACGTCGCCGATCATGGCGACCATGTCGCCGATCGGCAGCCGGCGGACGAAAAAGTCCCGCGAACGGCCGGCGAGCGCCTTGATTGCCGCCTGGTCGAGATCGGGGGACCGTTCCCGCAAAAACTCGAGACGCAGTTCGGTGATCAGGTCGATATCGGCCGCGGTCGCCTTGCGAATGTTCATGCGCTCCTCCCCAATCGCCGTGGAAATACGCCGTTGAAGCAGCGTGTGAAAACGCGAAGTATACCGCGATGCGCCATATTCCGCAATCATTCGCAACGCCTTCCCTCCAGGGATGAAACTGCGTTGTACACCGGCCTCTCTTTCGCCGGTGCGACATGAATCCGTTCCGTGAGGGCGACGAAAACCATTAATTATTCTCGTTTTTGGGGAAAGGGGCGGAGGCGGGAGTGGCGGACGCAGGCAAGACAATGTCCGTTACATCGCCCCGGACTCGGGGAGGCCGGGGCCAAGGCCGGGTTCGCGATCGATCCGTCCTTGATAGGCGCGGCGGAAATCCTTTTCCGGCGGCCAGGCGCCGAGGTTGCGCGCCTTTTTTTCATCCGCCCTTGCGCTTTCGGCATTGCCCAACGCCGCCATGGCGAGCGCCCGCCAATAATAGGCGGAGGCGAAGCCGGGGTTGTAGTCAAGCACGGCGGTCAGATCGATAACCGCCGAGCCATAGAGTCCCAAGTCGTACCGAATCCGGGCGCGCGCATAATACAACGACTCCCACAGGCCGCCGCCGGACTGGGTCATGAGCGCCATGCCGTGATCGACGCTCGCCAGCGCGGCCTCGAGATTCTCCTCGCCGCCGAGAACCCAGAACGCTTCCGCCGAAAGAAGCCGCGCGACAATGAAGACGCGATGGTCGGCACGCGAGGAAAGTTCCGTTATGCGTTTCGACTTGTCGGTCGCGTCCGCCGCTTTTGCGAGCGCCGCCCCGGGATCGCCGTCCATCAACGCCTGATAGGCGAGACGCAGATCGCCGAACGCTTTCTCCTCGAGTTGGGCCATCTCCGCCTGCCGCCCGGCCCGAAGGCGCATCTCCCACAGGATGAACCCGGCGACGAGGATCGCGCCGCCGATGATGAGCGCCGCCATGATCGCGCCGCCGCCGCCGGCGAGCGATTCGACATGGTCGTCTATCGACACGCCCGTTTTTTCGCGCTCCCTGCCGGATACGCCCATGATCCGCCCCCCCCACTCGCACAACCGCCTACCGGGTCCGGCGTCCGCTGGCGCCCATTCAGACCGGGCGGCCGAAAAGCGTCAACGGCGTCGCCGAGCATATCGCAAGGTCGAGCAAATCGCCAGCCTTTATCGCGCCGTCCTCCGGCGCGGGAAACACGCAGATCAGATTCTCGGCCGTGCGTCCGGTCCAGCGCGACGGATCGCGGGAGGACTCCCCTTCCACGAGGATCGTCCGGCGCGTTCCGACCAGGCTTTCGGAGCGCTCACGGTTGACCGCATTTTGCGCCTCGAGAAGCGCGAGATTGCGGCGGCGCTTCTCCGCCTTGGGAACGTCGTCCGTCATTTCCCGTTCCGCGAGCGTCCCCGGCCGCGGGGAGTATTTGAAGATATAGCTGTTCTGGAACCGTGCGGCAAGGACGAGGTCGAGAGTCGCCCGGAAATCCTCCTCCGTCTCCCCCGGGAAGCCGACGATGAAGTCCGACGCGATCGTCGCTGTCGGCGCCGCCTCGTGGATCATGGCGAGTTTGTCGTCGTACTCGGCGCGCGAGTAGCCGCGGCGCATCGCCTTGAGCATCTTGTCGGATCCGGATTGCGCCGGCATGTGGAAGTGCCCGCAGGCCCTCGGTAACGTCGCGACCGCTTCCACGAGTTCGCGGTCGATGTCGCGCGGGTGGCTGGTGACGAAACGGATGCGGCGGAGACCGGCGCTTTCCGGAATTTTCTCCTCGATCCGGGCGAGAAGGCGGGCGAGGTTCCAGACGCTCCCCTTGCCGTAGGCGTCGATGTTCTGGCCAAGGAGCGTGACTTCCCGCGCTCCCGCGTCGACAAGCGACGCGACCTCGCGGACGACGTCGGCGACCGGGCGGCTCACCTCCCCGCCGCGCACGCTCGGCACGATGCAATAGGCGCAGCGGTTGCCGCAACCGCGCATCACCGAGACGAAGCCGTGAATGCCATGATGGCGCGACCGCGCATGCGCCGCGTCGAGACCCGGTCCGGGATCGTCCGCCTCGCCGAAGCGGCCGGAACGGCCGCGCTCCGCCTGCTCGAGCATTTCCGGAAGACGCATGAATTGCCGGGTGCCGACGGCGAAATCGAGATACGGCAAACGCTCGATAAGCGCCTCGCCCTCGCGTTCGGCGAAGCAGCCCATCAGGCCGAGGCGAAAGCCGCTGTCCGACTCGCGGCGCGTCCGCAGTTGGACCAACCGCGACAGCGCGCGCTGTTCGGCGTGGTCGCGGACGGAACAGGTATTGAAGATGACGGTATCGGCGGAGGCTTCGTCCTGGACGACGACATGTCCGGCGTCCTGAAGCGCCTCGGCGGCGAGTTCGGAATCCAGCTTGTTCATTTGGCAGCCGAAGGTGACGATGCAGATTTTACGCATGTTCGCTTCCACCGCGCCTGGTTTTGGCGCGTTCGGGATACAGGGTGTTTATCGCCCTTTCATATTCCGGATGATCGGCGAGATGGACGGGCGCGCGGTAGCCGACGCGTCCGGCGACGTACGGGCAGTCGCCGGGGAGTCCGTTCACCTCCGCCGACCTGTCGGCGGAACTGCAGCGGGGCTGTCTCTGAAAACGCTCCGGGTAGACGGTGCACAGGTTCGTTTTGGCGTCGAGAAATTCACAGGCGATATCGGTGATGACCACCTGCCCGCCGAAACGCACTTTCTCGTGGCAACAGGCGCCGCAACGGCGGCACAGCGCTTCGCGGTCGGCGTCGGCGTTGTCGGACACTGTTCAATCCTTCCCGTAAGCCGATGCGTTCCGACTCCAGTCGAGGAGCGGGGCGAAATATGCCGTTCACGGTCCGGAGTTGCGATTCCCTCAACCGCGCAGGCGCATTTCAGCTTCGCATTTTGGAAGTGTTCCGATCGGCACGCCCCGACTGACGCTCTCCAAATGCAAATGTAAAACGCCCAAGGCCGCGAAATGGCCAAGTGAAGCAGATGTGCGACAGGGCGGCGCCCGTCTCCCATTTTCACAATTTCGGGCCGCCCGGTTTACTATACTCCCCTGTCCTGCCCCGGCCAGATGAATTTGTGCAGCTGCAGGTTCAGACGCGCGGAAAGGCGGTCGTCGATAATCCAGGCCGCGAGATCCGCCGGCGGCAAACGGTCGATGACAGGCGACAAAAGGGTCTCGACGACGACGCGCGGGAAAGCGGCGTCAAGAATCAGCCGCTTGGCCCATTCGTAATCGTTTCTGTCCGCGACGACGATCTTGACCTCGTCGCCGCGCCGCAGATGGGCGAGGTTCCCCATGTGATTCATATGCGTCTGCCCGGAAGACGGCGCCTTGAAGTCGACGATCCTCGCCACCGGATACGGCAACAGCGATATATCCAAACTGCCGTTCGTCTCCACCAGCGTCTCATAGCCTTCGCTCGCGAGCCGCGCCGCCAGGGCGGGCGTGTGCTGGTGCAACAACGGCTCGCCGCCGGTGATTTCCGCGAGCGCCGCGCCGTAAGGCTTGATCGCCGCGAGAATCATGTCTATCGACAGTTCGCGCCCCGGTTCGTTGTCGGCGTAGCGCGTGTCGCACCACGAACAGTCGAGGTTGCACCCGACGAGACGGATAAACGCGCACGGCCTGCCCGCACGCGTCGATTCGCCCTGGAGGGAGTGAAAAATTTCAACAATCGGCAGCATGGGATTAATCACGAGTCATATGTTGGAAATCCAGGGTTGAAGCCAGCCCCTTGCCCCGTGGGCGGCAACGCCCTTGAAGGAAATCGGGCTGCGGTTGGCCCGATTTTCCCCAAAAGTCCACACGTCTGCAGTTCGATTCAATCTTGTGCCCGGCGCCTCGAGGCGTTATCCAAACACTATGACAATGCCCTGTCTTCCGACTCCCCGCATCGTGCTTCTGACTTCTTGTTTCGCCTCATTCATTCCGGAACGCCTTGGGCGGCCCGAATATCTCGCCGTAAACAAACGCTTCCCGCGCAATGCCGGGATTGCGGCGAAGGCGGTCGACAAAGCCTTCCGCCAGGGCGGCCTTCGGGCCGCGCGTCCGGCTGATGGGAATAACCGCTTTTCGCTCTTCCTCCAAGAACGGCAACGCCGGAGCCGGCGCGGTCGGCCTGGCGTACGCAGCCTCCATGTCGACCCGGGTGATGCGGCGCACGGGTTCCGGCCCGGGTTCGGGCGCGCGGACTGGTCGCGGCGGCGCAGGCCATTCCGGTTCCGGTTTCACCTCCGGCTCGATGACTGCGTCGTTCCGTGCCGGAGACGGCGACGGCGGACGGGCACGCCGCCTCGGCGGCGTTTTCCTGGCGGGCGGAATCCCGACCATCTCCCGGAGGATGGCGATGAGTATTTCACCGACTGTCATGAAAGACCCTCATGAATAACCTTGGCTATTTCTTCTCTTCCTTGCCGCCGATGGCGTTGCGCATGCCGGTGTCGGCCTGGACGTTGTTCATGCGGTAGTAGTCCATGATTCCGAGGTTGCCGCTTCGAAACGCCTCGGAAATGGCCATGGGGATCTGCGACTCGGCCTCGACCACCTTGGCGCGCATCTCGGCGATCCTCGCCTCCTGCTCCGCCTGGCTGGCGCGGGCTTCGGCGGCGCGCTTTTCCGCATCCGCCTGCGCGACCTGCTTTTTCGCCTGGGCGCGGTCGATCTCGAGTTTGGCGCCGATGTTGTCGCCGACGTCGACGTCGGCGATGTCGATGGAGAGGATGTCGTAGGCGGTGCCGGCGTCGAGGCCCTTGGCGAGCACGGCCTTCGAGATGCGGTCCGGGTTTTCAAGCACCTGCTTGTAGTCCTGCGACGAACCGATCGCCGAGACGATGCCCTCGCCGACGCGGGCGATGATGGTGTCGTCGGTCGCGCCGCCGACGAGGCGTTCAATGCTGGTGCGCACCGTCACGCGCGCCTTGACGCGGAGTTGGATGCCGTCCTTGGCGACGGCGTCGAGGGTGACCTTGCCGGAGACCGGTTTCGGGCAGTCGATGACCCTGGGGTCGACGGAGGTGTTCACCGCCTGGACGATTTCGCGGCCCGCGAGGTCGATGGCGCAGGCCTTGTCGAAGGAAAGGGGTATGTTGGCCCGACTGGCGGAGATAAGCCCCTTGACAACGTCGGTGACGTTGCCGCCCGCCAGAAGGTGCGCGGCGAGGCTTTCCGGTTTGATGTTCAGCCCCGCCTGGTGCGCCATGATCAACGCCTGCACGAGCGTCGGCACGTTGCCCCGTGCCAGGAAATGCGCTTCGAGGAAGTCGCGGCTGATCTTGAGGCCGGCCTTATGGGCGGTGATCATCGAGTTGACGATGAGCGAGCTGTTCACCTTGCGGATCGACATGCCGACAAGATGGGTAAAGCCGATCGGCACGCCGGATGCCCAGGCCTGGAGCCATGTACTGCCGAAGGAAAGAACGACGAACGCCGCCACCACCACAAGCGCCAACGCCGCCAGACCGAGAACCGCCCATATCGAAGCGGGAATTTCCGCCATGAGTTCGTTCATGCCGCCATCCTCCTCAAATAAACCGCTCGTCCAAAATGGTTCTTGCTTGATGCCGTATCGCGGGACCTCGGCAAAAGGCGGCGCCGCTTCCACCCGAACCGGCCGACTCGCGGCGGTTCGGCCAATCCGCGCACTGGCGCGTCTCATGCGACATGAGGCATCGACCGCAACATGGTATCAGAACCGCGACTCCCCGACAACCACTTCCCTGATCCGTCGGCGGAAAAGCCTGGACCAATTTCGCATTTTACTGGGCGCGGCCCGACATTGTGAAAATGGGGGATGGGGGGTCGCCTTGTTCCACGATCCGTCCCCTTGGGGCGTTTCGCGAAGTTGGATGGATTTCCCGTTGCGCATTCCGGTTTGTCCCATCGCATCCCAAAACGCCAGGCATTTCGCAACATTCGGCTAAAATGCGCCAGCCATGCGCAATGAAACTTTCGTATGATTATACCTTTGATCATACCTTCACGGCAGATCGTTTTCGTCTTTCCCGTCGCTATGCTATTCCACCATCCGGGAGTCCCATAAAGACCGTATTCCCGTATTTTGGATCTAACCCCATACCGATTTCGGCGTTTTATGATTTTCCATTGGATCGAAAACCGCATTCAAGCCGATCCAGATGTCGCCATTCATCCTCGGCAAGCCGTTGAAACACCGGCTTGACGCTGGGAACAATGGTGCGGTCGGCAAGCGCCCGATAAAATTCGGCGGAAGCGCGTTCGTGCTCGATCAAATTCGCCACCGCTTCCCGTCTCCACGCCATGTCTCCCGCCTCGCCATCGGCGATCTCGCCTTCCACCTTGCGGGGCATTGGACATTCGTCGCCGAAGGGGGGCGTTTGGCCGTAACCGCCACTGACGAGTTCCGCCAGGCTGGCGCGATGGCGGTCTTCCTCGTCGGCGAGCGAGTTAAGGAGATCGGCAAAAGGCGAATCCGGTTCGCGGGCGCTCAGACGCCGATAGCGGTCGCTCGACGCGGATTCGAAGTCGAGCGCCGCCTGCAACG
>JAIRTL010000132.1 GCA_031254915.1 Planctomycetota bacterium | reverse complement strand
CGCGCGCCAACTCGCCTCCGCCGCCGAAGGATCGCTCGGCGCGGCGCTCAAACTCGCGGACGGCAACACACTCGAGCTCTGGCGCTGGTTGACGACGGAAGCTTTCGCGAGTCCCGGTGCGCCCGCCGCCCGTCGGCTGGCCGAACGCCTCGACGAATTCGGCGGCGGCGACAACGCGGGGAAGCGCGCCGGCGCCATCGCCGCACTCGACCTAGCCGCGCTCGCCGTCCGACGTCTGCTCCGTAACGGCCTCGGGCCGCGAAAAGGCGCCAAAGCCCTTTTAACCCTCTGGGAGGCAGCGGAGCGCATCCGACTCAACGTCTCCCCCGACCTCGTTCTCGCCTCCGCCGCCTACGCCGTCATGGCGGCGATCAAGGCGTGACTTTTCGGATACCCATCGTCAATCCCTTTATTTTCATTGCGCCATGCCGCTTGGCAGGATATCATGGCGATCGACTAAGGGGGGTCCGCGAACGGGCTGAGAGTGGGATATGCGTCCCAGACCCTTTGAACCTGACGCAGTTCATACTGCCGTAGGGATAGTTGTCGGGTTTGGCAACCCGCCCTCCATGTCCCGGCGAGGAACGCGCGGACCGAGTGTACTCCATGCCCAACAGGCGAAATGGTTACCCGTTCCCGCTCCGCTTGCCGACTATCCCCGTCATCGTATGATGCGTCCTTGCCTAAGGAGGCATACATGTCCTTGTTTTCCAGGAACGCGGCGTTGGCGGAAATGTTTTCCCGACATGGCGCAGCCTTATGCCAAGCGGAAGAGCTTTCGCGGGACACGGTGACCGACGCCCTCAACGACGGGCATATGGTGTTTCTCGGCAATCCGCGACACGCCGGAGTCGCGCCCCGTCTAGTAGGACAGCCCGCGCGAGTCAAAGTCAATGCCAACATCGGCACCTCGCCGATGGACAATTCGCCGGCGGCGGAGATGCGGAAGCTGTTGGTGGCGGTGGACGCCGGCGCCGATACGGTTATGGATCTTTCCATCGCCGGCGATCTGCGCGCCATCCGGGTGGAAATACTCGCCGGGTGCTCGTTGCCGTTGGGAACTGTGCCGCTGTATTCGGTGGCACGGCGCTATGCCGAAGCGGGGAAGGATCCTGCCCTCTTCTCGCCGGAAGAGCTTTTCGAGGAGATAGAACGCCAGGCGGAAGAGGGCGTCGATTTCATGACTGTTCACTGCGGGCTTACCAAACGCGGGGCGGAATGGGCGAGCGAAGCGGGTGGCCGGATCATGGGCGTGGTGTCGCGGGGCGGAACGATTCTCGCCCGGTGGATGCGCAAGCACGGCGCTGAAAACCCGCTTCTGCTCGGGTATGACCGCATCCTGGATATTGCCGGAAAATACAACGTCACCCTGTCGCTGGGCGACGGCTTGCGGCCGGGGGCCGGGGCCGATGCGGGCGATGCGGCGCAATGGGAGGAGGTGGTCATGCTGGGCAGGCTCGCCAGGGAGGGCTTGCGTAACGGCGTACAGTGCATGGTCGAGGGTCCGGGGCATGTGCCCATGCACATGGTGGAGGCGCAAATCCGGGGGATTAAGGCGGCCTGCAACAATGCCCCTCTCTATGTGCTGGGGCCGCTCGTCATCGATTCAAGTCCCGGGTACGACCACATTGCGGGCGCCATAGGCGGGGCGCTGGCCGTGCGGGCGGGCGCCGACTTTCTCTGCTACCTGACGCCGGCGGAGCATGTCGCCCTGCCCGACGCCGCGGACGTGCGGCTGGGCGTCATCGCCTCGCGGATCGCCGCGCAGGCGGGTGAAACGGCTCTTGGCAGGCCGCAAGCCCTACGGCGCGAAGCCACGATGTCGACGGCCAGAAAGCGACTGGACTGGAAGGCGATGCAGGCGACGGCGCTTGACGCGAAAGCGGTTTGTTCCAAACGCGGCGAGCACGCGGACGAGGAGGTGTGCGCTATGTGCGGTGATTTTTGCGCGGTGAAAATGTCAAGGGAGGAATGATCCGCCGGGCGCGTGGACAAGAAGCGCCCAGGTGAAACGAGGCGTGGAACCAACGCGTCTTCTCGATGGCCCCGGGCGTCAGGGCGAGAGCACAATATATTCAGTTTGAGTTGAATAATAGTTCTGGATATGAGTGTAGACTCCAAGGGGCAATTCACCATGTCCGAAAAGCCGCGGCTACGTTTCATGCACTTATTTTCCGGGATTCCGGGTTCTCGCAAGGGTGAGCAACGATCATTATCCTTGTCAATTCGCAACTGTGTAGTCCTTGACTTTCGGCCCGGCATAGAACCCGTCGATTGCGATGGCGGTGAGGCCCTTGGGGGATGGTTTGTCGAATCGCTTCCCGAGGTCTTGCTCGTAGATGTCTTTCAATGGATACACAATACCAGGGTCGCAACAATATAAGTCATACGTGCATTATTGGAAATCACCATTTCGAGTATATGAGCCGAAAAATGAACCGGTGCGCTAGGCTGGTTGCCTCCGAATAAATATCGGCTATACTATCTGCCATCCGCTGATTGACTGTTCCGGGAACAAAACGGAAAGGGTAAACATGGCCGAGATTATCCCTCTGCGCGAATACCTGAAACAGCGCCTCCTGAACGGCGAGTTCAACTGTGAAAAGGAGCTTACCCTCTCCATCGTCAGCGGTAAATGGAAAATCGTCATCCTCTGGCATCTCGGCCATGAGGGGCCGCATCGGTTCGGGGAACTTTTCCGGCTGTTCAAAAACATAAGCAACCGCATCCTCACCAAACAATTGCGCGAGTTGGAACAGGACAACATCATTACCCGTATCGACTACGACGAGAATCCGCCCCGGGTGGAGTATCTCATGAGCGAGCGCGGCATGACGCTTCTCCCCATCGTTGACGCGATGTTTGATTGGGGAAGGGAAAACATGGGATATTACGCCAAACTCGCGCGGGAGGACTCGAAAAAAAACGGCGGGAATCGGATGTCCTGAAACGTTCGGCGTGGATTTTTTCGAACAAAACGCACAAAAAAACGAAAATCAGCAGGTGCCGCCGGCGCGATTTCACGATTATGCAATTCGTTTGTTTTTCCAACGTTATACTGGAAGCCAGCACGCCTGATCCGTCAATTCGTCACGTCGCCGCCGGCTTCGCGAAAAAATATCGGCCGGTTACAAAATTGTGCGTACTTTACTATTCCCAAGCCTGCCGTATAGTGTGATTCGAGCGCTTTCCCACGACACTTTTTCCGATCCCTGACGCAATTTTTTCTCGTACCTCTTTTCGCAGCAGCCGATTCGAGCGCCGCCGTTTTGCAGTTTTTCCGATGGAGGAGGGATGCATGGCGGACGAATATCGCGTCCAGATGCGCGGAATCAGAAAATCGTTCTCCGGAGTCAAGGCTCTCAAGGGCGTCGACTTTCTCCTGCGCTCCGGAGAAATTCACGCCTTGGTGGGCGAAAACGGCGCGGGCAAATCGACGCTGATGAAAATCCTTTCCGGCGCCCACTCCATGGACGAGGGTGAAATCATCATCAATGGAACGCGGGTGATCGCGGCGACGCCGCGCCGAAGCAAGGATCTGGGCGTAGGCATCGTCTACCAGGAGTTCGAGCTCGCCGACGATTTGACCATTGCGGAAAACATCTTTATCGATCGCCTGGGTGTCCATGGCATCGTGCGTTGGAGACGTCTCTATGCCCAGGCCGAAAAGGTGATGCACAGCCTCGGCTTCGACATTGATGTCCGAAACCGGGTGGGCGACATCAGCGTAGCCTACAAGCAGGTGGTGGAAATAGCCAAAGCACTTTCCGCCAACGCCAACATCCTGATTCTCGACGAACCGACAGCAGTCCTGACTCCCAACGAAACGGAAAAGCTTTTCGCCAGCATGCGTTCCCTCAGGGAGGCAGGCGTCGGCATAGTGTATATTTCCCACCGCATGGACGAGGTTTTCGCCATCTGCGACGCGGTGACGGTGATGCGGGACGGTGAAATCACCGGCGGCGGCGCTCTCGCCGATTTCGATGTCGACGGCATGGTGGAACTGATGATCGGGCGCAAGCTTTCCACCATGTACCCGCCGCGCCATGCGACCGTGGGTGATGAAATACTGCGGCTGGACAACCTGAGCGGTGAAGTTTTCTCCGGCATCGATCTGAGCCTACGCCGGGGGGAGATTCTGGGAATTTTCGGGCTGGTCGGCAGCGGCCGCACCGAAATCGTCAGGGCAGTGTTCGGCGGCGACGGGTTCCGCAGCGGCACAGTGTATGTAGACGGCCGCGAAACGCACATCCGCTCCCCCAGCCAGGGACGGGGCCATGGCATCGCGCTTATTCCCGAAAACCGCAAGGAGCAGGGCCTTATCCTCGACATGCCGATCAGGCAGAACATGACTATGACCAACATGCGGGCAGTCGCCGTCGTGCCGGGCATTATCAGCCGGAACCGCGAGGATCGCTTGGCCGGGGAGCTCGCGCGTCGGCTTTCGGTGAAGACCGCCGACACGCGCAATCCGGTGAACAGCCTTTCGGGCGGCAACCAGCAGAAGGTGGTTATCGCCAAATGGCTCAACACCGATTCGAAAATCGTCATCATGGACGAACCGACCCGGGGCGTCGATGTCGGCGCCAAGGCGGAAATTTACGCCATCATGAACGAACTCGCCGCGCGCGGAGTCGGGATACTGATGATCTCCTCGGAACTGAACGAAATCATCGGCATGTGCGATCGCGTCGCCGTCATCGACAAGGGGAGAAAGCGCGGCGAGCTGGGGCGGAACGAATTGACCGAAAAAGGCATCATGAAACTGGTGGTTGGAGGCCACAATTGATGGACGGAAGATCGGGTGGGAAAAAGGATTGGACGACGATGCTGCGCGAGTCTTTGCCGGTCGCGGTGCTGGTCATCCTGGTCATCGCGTCCAGCTTCCTGAACCGGAATTTCCCGACTGTGCAAAACATCTTCAACCTGTTGCGCCAGAACTCGGGCACCATCGTCGTGAGCCTCGGCATGCTGCTGGTTATACTCACCGGCGGCATCGACTTGTCGGTTGGTTCCGTCGCCGCCTTTTCCAGCGTGCTTTTCGCCACCCTGCTAGATAACCGGCAGAACGACGCCATGGCGCTGGCGCCTGCCTTTTGCCTTACCTTGCTCTGCAGCCTCGGATTCGGCGCCGTCGTCGGCTATCTCGTCGCCTACCGCAGGATGGCCCCCTTTGTCGTCACCCTGGCCTCAATGACGGCGGCGCGGGGGGGGGCCTACATGATATCCCACGCCAAAACCATTCCCCTCGCCAACGAACTGGTCAACACCTTCAACAAGGGAGCCATGTACCGCGTTCCCTTCTCTGTCATTCTCGCCTTCCTCGTCTTCGTCCTGTTCGCCCTGACGCTGCATTATACCGTGTATGGACGTTTCGTTCAAGCCATCGGCAGCAACGAGACCGCCGTCCGGCTTTCCGGCATCAGGACCAGTCTGTACGTCATGTCCGTGTACATGGTCAGCGCCGCCATGTGCACCTTGGCCGGCATTATCGAATCGCGCACCGGAGTTGGCGACGCCAGGGTCTGTCAGGGTCTCGAGCTGGACGCAATCGCCGCCTGCGTCATAGGCGGCGCCAGCCTGACCGGCGGCAGAGGCACCGTGATCAACACGCTCATGGGCGTTCTTATTCTCGGGCTTATCGGCAACATCATGGTCCTCATGCGGGTTCCACCCTATCCGCAGCAGGTCATAAAAGGCGTCATCATTATCGTGGCCGTGCTTCTGCAGGGTCGCGGCGGGTCGAAATGAACCGGTCGCTGGCAACCCGCGCCGGCGATGTTGAAACCAATCGTTCAATGTCCATTGAGATGGACTATGGCGCGCTTCCGCAAAATCGTTTTCGGAGCCGCCGGTCATTACACTGCGTTGATATGGAGGACAGATGATGAGGAAAGTGATGGCAGCGCTTCTCGTGGCGTTGGTGTTCTGCTCTTGTGCAGCCTTTGGCGGCCAGCCGATAAACAAGCAGAAAATCGGCCTGACCATGCAGACGCTCAACGGCGCCTACTTCGCCGCGCAGGAGGAGACGTTCATCGCCCTGTGCAAGAAAAAGGGCATCGAGTACGTCACCGCCGACGCCAACGGCGACACGAACACGGAACTCGCCAACGTCGAAAACTTCATCGCCCAGGGCTGCACGATCGTCGTGATCAACCCCGTCCATCCCCAGGGCACTATCGAGGCGACGCGCAAATGCGCCGAGGCCGGAGTCGCGGTGTTCATCATGGACAATTCCATTTCCCCCGAGGCGAATTACGTGTCGATGATCCAGTCGGACAACTACACTCTTGGCACGCTCGTCGGAGCCGACATCGGCGCCCATTTCAGAGGGAAGGATATTGTCCTCGGCATGCTGAGCGGCAACACGGGCAACACCCTCGGCCTCGCTCGCCGCATGGGGACGCTCGCCGGCATCGTCGAGTACCAGCTCGAGACGAACGGCCAGTCCAAGGTCGCCATCGCCGCCCAGGGCTGGGGGGGCTGGAATCAGGCCGACGGTCAGAAAGCGGCTGAAAACATGCTCACCGCCGCGCCCGAAATCAACTGCATTTTCGCCGAGAACGATGATATGGCGCTGGGCTCCCGCGAAGCGTGTCAGGCCATAGGCCGCGACGATATCGTCATTTGCGGCGCCGACGGCAACAAGATTATGTACGGCCTGATCAAGCAGGGCGGGCAAATGCTGGCCACCGGGCGGAACGATCCCTCGGAATGCGCCGCTACCGTCATCGACACTATCGAAAAATGGAACAACGGCGAAACGGTGCAGCGGTTGGTCTACCTGACGCCGGTTAGCGTCAGCGCTAGGAATATCAATTCCTACTACAACCCCAATTCCACATTCTAAGTTGGCGGGATACCCCACCTGCACTCTCTTCCCCCGCCCATAGACCCGCCCGGCGGGGGAAGGGGTGCCGGGACGTGCAAGCGCCGCGGCATGCACTCATATTCAGAGAGGGTCGGCAATGAAAATGTTTATCGATGGAACGCGGGTGGACGCCAGCGATGGCGCAGCCTTCGATGTTGTGAACTCCGCCACGCAGGAGTTCATCGACACGGCCCCCCGCGCTACCGAACAGGATGTGCGGAAAGCGATCGACGCCGCCGTGAGGGGAAAACGGGCCTGGGCCGCTACGCCGGTGCACGAGCGTTCGCGCCTTCTCACGGCCTGCGCCGACGCCATCGACGCCAGGCGCGAGGAGCTGGCCCGCTCGCTCAGCTCGGAAATGGGGAAAATCATCCGCGAGGCCAAGCCGGAAATACGGGTTTGCGCCCAGATACTGCGCGGTTTTGCCGAAAAAGCGGCGCACCACTACGGCCACACCATGACCGAATACCAGGTGGGAACCGAAAACGACATCATCTTCACCCGCCGGGAGCCGCTGGGAATCGTCGCCTGTATCAGCCCGTTCAACTATCCGGTGGAACTGTGCACGCAAAAATTCGCCTCCGCCCTTGCGGCCGGAAATGCGGTCATCATCAAGCCGGCGTCTGACAACCCGCTCACCGTCATGAGGGTGGTGGAAATCTGTCTTGACTGCGGCCTTCCCGGCGACGTGCTGCAACTGGTCACCGGCGGCGGCGCAATGGTGGGGGAATTACTCGCCAAGAGCGACAAAATTCAGGCCATCAGCCTGACCGGCAGCACACCGGTCGGCCTGCAAATCGCCGAACTCGGCGCCAGGACGCTCAAGCGCGTTTTCCTCGAACTGGGCGGCAATGATCCGTTCATCGTTTTCGACGACGCCGATCTGGAGGCGGCTATTTGCGATGCCGCCATGGGCAGAGTGCAGAACGCGGGACAAACCTGCTGCGCGCCAAAACGCTTCCTGGTGCATAACCCGGTGAAGCGGAGGTTCGTGGAAGGTGTCATCCAGCGCATCAAAAACCTCAAACTGGGCAGTCCTCTGGACGAGTCTACCGATCTCGGTTCCCTTATCAGCGAGCGTGCCGCCGGCGAAGTGCACAAACAGGTTCGATTGACGGTCGAACAGGGCGCCACCCTGCTGCACGGCGGCCGGATATACGACAAAACTTACTACGAGCCGACCATTCTGGACGACGTGACCCCGGATATGGATGTGGCACGGGATCTGGAGATATTCGGTCCGGTGTTGCCCATAATCGGATTCGACGGCGAGGACGAGGCGGTGGAAATCGCCAATGCGACCTGTTACGGCTTGCAGGCGGGCGTCATGACCAGCGACATGGGCCGGGCGATGCGGGTGGCATCCCGGCTCGCGTGCGGCGGCGTCGTCATCAACAGCTCCGGCAACTACCGCCATATGGATCAACCGTTCGGTGGCTGCAAGATGAGCGGCGTCGGCAGAGAGGGCGTGAGCGTCACGCTCGATGAAATGACCCAAGAAAAAAGCTACATTCTGAAAAATGTGCTACAACCGCCGCCGCTCTAATTCAAAGGCTCCTTGTCCGGAGTCATGTTCTTCCTGCTCCCGGATGTACGTACGGATTGTCGCTTCATCTACGCCGACCGTGCTAGGCTCTGTTTTTAGTTGCTTTACAACTTCTTGAAGTCAAAGGCGATGCGAGATGGCGGCCGGAAATTGGTATTTTGCCATCATCCGATCTGGGTATCCACTTGACTCCACCACCAACGAGATATAGAGAACAAAGCATTGCGATCAAGATGACGATATAGGCTTAGTGTTGCCTGAGTTAGCATATTTTAAGGCTTCCAACAGGTTCCACCGCCAATCACAAGCAGTAGTATGCGGTGGAGTCATGTGGTACCAAGATCATCCGATCATCATTGAGGTTACAAAAACGAAAAACAGAGCCTAACACAGTATCCCCTGGCCTAAAAGGCACTACTGTCCAACAACAACTAGAACAATACCAATTGGTTAGAGGGACTAGAAGTCGCTAGGTTTCTTTTCTGTTTCGAAAATGCCTGTAAAATGGGCATTTTTTGAAAAACAGAGACGCTAAGAATTTCCTGAATTTCGACTGTTGCGCCGGCGTCCATGGAAAGCGCGCCAAGCAGAGGTCGATTGTCGTCGAATCAAGCGCGAAGACTTTGGCGTCCAAGTCGATACCGGCCAAAACCTCTCCGAATAAAAACTACGCAAGCAGCCAACTGCACCCAAGCAAGGTATCTCCATGCGGTGCGGTCCAGCGCTGAGCGATTCGGCCAAACTGCGAAAGCATAGCATGGCATCGCTCTACTGCACTACGGATGCGTCCTACTCCTGGCAATCTGGTCTGGCCGCGTGAAGGGGGGCGCGCATCCGAAAGCCGGCTTCATCGGCAGCGCTTCGTGCCGGGCCATTGCCATAGGCGCCGTCGCCGTGGACTCTGGCCTTGGCTTGGGGTTCATCCGCCAGGGATTCCGGTTCAGGCGGATTGACTACCAGTTGCCGCAAGGCGGCACCGGTTTGAGAACCGTCTGTGGTGTTGGCTCCGGTAATGGCCA
>JAIRTL010000122.1 GCA_031254915.1 Planctomycetota bacterium | reverse complement strand
AAATAACTGCTTGGCAAAGTAAACGCAACAAACAGAAATGCAAAATCAAGTGGTCATTCACAATCGAAAACGCTCGGGGGAAAATGAAAAACATTTATCCACAAATAGATGATTGACTGCGTACTAGTCGCAAGGCGCGTCCCGGTTTGGGCGGGATGATCAAGGCTGTCCGTTCGCTTTCCCTCCATTGATGAGAACCTTACCGATCGCGCCGAGCCAGCCGCCGTAACGCCGTTCGCGCTCTTTGGAAGACATTCTGGGCTCGTAGCCGGTTTTTACCGACCGTTTCAACCCGCTTTTCGCGTAGATGCCGAGGGCGAGACCAGCGAGATACGCCGGACCGGAAGCGGACAGTTCCTCAAAAGCGGGAACCTCCACTACGGCATCAAGCAGATCGGACTGGAATTGCATCAGAAAATCGTCCCGCGTCGCGCCGCCGTCCACGCGAAGCGCCCCAACGCCGAAGCCGGCGTCCCGCTCCATGATCTTCACCAGATCGGTAATCTGATAGGCGATGCACTCCTCCGCCGCGCGGACCAACTCCGCCTTGCCGACGGCGCGGGACAACCCGCAAACGATCCCCCGCGCGCCGCTGTCCCAGTAAGGGGCACCGAGGCCGCTGAAGGCGGGCACCAGATACAGGCCGGGCACGTCGCGAGCGTTCCTGGCCAGCGCTTCCGCCTCCCTAGGGTCGGCGATCAGTTTGATGTCCTCCACCAGCCAGCGAATGACCGCGCCCGTGTAGTTGAGATTGCCCTCGAAAACGTAATCCACCCTGCCGTCGATGCCCCAGGCGAGCGACGTGACCACGCCCCGGTCGCTGAAGAGCGGCTTGTTCCCGATGTTCATCATCACCGACGATCCGGTGCCGTAGGTAGCCTTGATCGATCCCGGCGCCGTGCAACCCTGACCGTAAAGCGCGCCGTGGGAGTCGCCCAGGACGGCGTGCAGCGGCGCCGGCTCCGGCAACAGCCCACCGAAATCGGTGTATCCGAAAAGGCGGTTGGAATCCCCGACCTCGGGCAGCCAGGAGGGATCGAGGCCGAACCACCCGCACGCCTCGGCATCCCACTCCAGCGTCGAGATGTTGAACAATTGGGTACGGGAGGCGTTGGCGTACTCGGTCTGCGGCGTTCCGCCGCAGAGCTTGAAGACCAGCCAGGCGTCCATGGTCGAGCAACACAGGCCGCCCGCCGCGGCCAGACTCTTCGCCTTGCCGACGTTTTCCAGAATCCAGGCCAACTTCGCCGCCGAGTGGTACGGCGAAAGGGGAATGCCCGTGGAGCGGCGGATCGCCTCCGCGCAGCCCTCGTTCGAAATGCGGCGGCAAATCGCTTCGCCGCGTGCGCACTGCCAGACGATGGCGTTATGGACTGGCTCGCCGCTTCTCCTGTCCCAGGCGATGGCGGTCTCGCGCTGGTTGCTTATGGCCGCGCCAGCGACGTCGGCGGGGTCAATGCCGGAGCGAGCCAACACACCGGATACCGCCCCCAGCAGATTGTGGAAAATCTCGTCCGGATCGTGCTCGACCCAACCCCGGTCGTCGACCAATTGCCGGTGCGGCAGGTCGTGGCGCGCGAAAACGCCGCCCGCATCGTCGAACAGGATGGCCTTGGTGCCCGAGGTGCTCTGGTCGATTGACAGGATGAATTTCGGCATAGGTTTCTCCGCGCTGGACTTTGAAGCCTCCGCTGCGTCAGGAGCGCGGCCTGCCGCGCGTCCGCAACACGTCGATGACTACCGCCAGGATGACCACCGCACCGATTATGATACGTTCCCAATAGGGCGAGATGTCAAGAAGGACGATGCCGTTGGCCAGGACCGCCATGAACAGGGATCCGAGGATCGTACCCACGATGCTTCCCTCGCCGCCGGAAAGGGAAGTTCCGCCGATGATCGCCGCCGTAATGCAGGGCATACCCCAGTTGGCGCCGGTCGTCGGTTGCCCGGTGCTGATGCGGCTGGAAAAGAGGATGCCCGCCAGCGCGGCGAGAAAGCCCGCGAGCATGTAAACGGCGGAAATGACCCGTTCGACCCGTATGCCGACGAGGCGCGCCGCGAGCCGGTTGCCGCCAATGGCGTAGATATTCCGGCCGAACGCGGTATAGCGCAGGATATAGGCGAGCATCGCGCCGACAACGAGGAACACGATCACCGGCATGGGCATCCCGAAGACCTGTCCCTGCCCGAGAAAGCTGAACGAGGAGGGAAGGTTCAGGATCGGATAGCCGTTGGTGATCACCATGATGGCGCCGGCGAAAATTTCTCCCAGCGCCAACGTGGTTATGAAAGGATTCACCTTGACCCGGGAAATGACGAGGCCGTTGACGACGCCGAAGACGGCGCCGGCGGCCAGGCCGATGGGGACGGCCAAGAGCGGGGCTACGGAAAAACTACTCATGAGAAGGGTGGTCAGGATGCCAACAAGACCGGCGATAAAGCCGACGGACAAATCGATGCCGCCCGTAAGCAGCACCATGGTCTGACCGAGCGCGACGATGCCGACGAAGGACGCCTGGCGCACGACGATGGTGAGGTTGTACCGATTCAGGAAGGAGGAGGTGGTCATGCTCAAGACGACGCAGATCCCCAGCATGCCGAACAGAATCCCCGCTTCCTTCATGGCGAACAGTCGCGCCAGAATCGATTTACGCCCCACGGTCCATCCCCCTTTTCAGACGATTCTGGAATTATGAGAACGGTTTTCCACCTCTTCATGCGTCCGCCGCCGCAGCGTTCATGGAAAATCTTGGTCATATCTAGGACAAGGCGACCCTCATGATGTCGTTTTGGGTTATGCCCTCGCGGGGGACTATCTCGCCCTTCAACCGCCCCTCGTGCATCACGACGATGCGGTCGCACACGTCCATAAGCTCCTGCAGTTCGGAACTCACAATAATGATTGAAGCATTTTCGCCCCGGCGGATGCGCCACAACAGTTCATAAATCTCCCTCTTGGCCTTGACATCGATGCCCCGCGTCGGTTCGTCGAGGATGAGGATGGCGCAACCGCGAAGAAGCCATCTCGCCAGGATCACCTTTTGCTGGTTGCCGCCGGACAGATTGCGGATCGCTTGGCGCCAGGAAGGGGTCTTGATCCGCAAATTCCCGATCATCTCTTCGACTCGTTCCGCTTCGCTTTTCCGGTCGATGCTCCAGTGGCGGGTAAACGCGCGTAGGCTGGCGATCGTCATGTTTTCCGCCACGTTCATGACGGGAAAAATGCCGTAATTCCTCCGCTCTTCCGGCATATAGGCGATGCCGCCCGCAATCGCCGCCGCCGGATGACCGAAATGCACCGGCGCAGCGGCGGCAGCAACGCGGATGGTTCCGGAATCCGGGGCTGTGTCCCCCGCGACGCATTTCATGAGTTCGGTCCGCCCCGCTCCCATAAGGCCGGCGAACCCGAGTATTTCGCCCTTGTGCAAGTAAAAGGATATGTCCTCGAACTCGCCAACGCGGGTCAGAGATTCGACCCGCAGCGCTGCCGGCGCGCCGGCCGAATCAGCGACGGCCGGGCGCCCGCTTTTTTTCGTTTCCCTTCCGACCATCAATTCGATGATTTGCGCGGTCTCGAGATTCGTCACACAGTCGGTTTTGATCAACCGCCCGTCCCGGAGGATGGTCACCGTCAAGCACAGGCGCTTGATCTCCTCCATGCGGTGCGAAATGTAAAACACCGCGCCTCCGGCGTCACAGAAGGAATGGATCAATTCGAACAACCGGTCGGTCTCGCGATAGGTTAGGGCGGAAGTAGGTTCGTCGAAGATGAGAACATCGACGCTGAAGGCCATGGCCCTGGCGATCTGCACCAACTGCTGCCGCGCCATGCCAAGATCACCCAGCTTGAGCCTGGGGTCAATTTCCGGATCTATACGCCCGAGAATGTCCCTCGCCTTCTCAACCGCCCGCCCCCAGTCTATCGCGGGCGTCCCGAAGCGGGTCGGCAGCGAACCGAGGAAGATATTTTCTGCGACAGAAAGATGGGGAACCAGGGTTAATTCCTGGGGGACCATGCCTATGCCGTTGCGCAGCATCAGCATCGGATCGCCGAACGGCAGGGGCGCACCGTTCTTGAACACACCGCCCGAATCCGGAACCAGGAGGCCAGCGAGAATGTTCACCAGCGTGCTTTTTCCGGCGCCATTCTCGCCCACCAAAGCGTGGATTTCGCCCCGCTCCACCGAAAGCGAAACGTCCTCCAGAGCAGTCACGCCCGGAAAGCTCTTGCTTACGTTTCTGATCCCGAGAAACGGCGTATCCATGTTTCGTCTTTCGGCGGCGCGTTCGTCGCAACCAACGCGGACTCCGGGGGCACCGGCCTGCCGGCAGCGGGCCGAATGCCCCCAGGAGATGGGACTACTTCAGGTCGGCACTGGTGATGAGCTTCGATCCCGTGGGATGATACGGCGGGATGGTGAATCCACGGTTCATCGCCACCATGTAATAGACGCCCCAGTAGCCGATTTCCCACTGCTTTTGGGCTTTGACGGCTGTGATAACGCCTTCCTTGATGAGGGAAAGCGCCTCCGGCAGGTCGTCCATGCCGACGATGGTCACTTTGCCGGCCAGTCCGGCGGCCTTGATCGCCCGTGCCGCTCCGATGGGGTTGGAGGCGTTACAGCCGAAAATGCCCACCAGGTCGGGGTTAGCCTGAAGCGCGTTTTCCGTCAGGTCGACCGCGCGCTGCATATCGTCGTTGTCCGGCCTTTCGAACACGACCTTGATGTCCGGGTACTGTTCCATGCATTTCTTGAAGCCGGCGACCCGGCCGACGTGATTGGGGGCGGTGAGGGTGCCGCTGAGAATCGCCACTTTGCCCTTTTTGCCGATCTCTTCCGCAAGAACCACACCCAGATCGAACCCATCCTGCTCGTCCTGGTTATGACCTACATAGAGAGGCCGCTTGCTGGAAGGGGAATCGGTGTCGAAGGCAATCGTATTGATGCCGGCGGCGATGGCATCGTCGATGATCTGGGCGTTGGCCGCCGGATCGATGCTGGCGATGGCTAGACCATCCGGCCTGGAACTGATATGCGATTCGATTTTCTTGACCTGTTCATTGAGGTCGGCGACCGGCGGCGCGTCGAACTTCACGTCGACGTTGTAGCCTAGCTTCCCGAGTTCAGCGGCCGCGTATTCCGCGCCTTCCTGGACGACATCGTACCATGGGTGGATCACTTTCGGTATGAAGACGATTCTCAGGTCCTTCTTGCCTTCGGCGGCTTCCAGACGGCACGCCATGGCAAACAGCAACATGAAGCAGCATAGCAATACCTTGCGCATCGACATCTCCTTTCAAATACACGACACCCGGACCCCTGACCGCAAAAAACACCCGACTCCGCCAAACGGGACGGAGGGCAACCGCAACGAACCATCCTTTATTTCTTCTTCCCTGACAGGCCTGTAAGCCTAATCCCCCGACAACAAGAGTTCCCTCGTCGCTGCGACGATACCCGTCGCGTCCAGTCCGTAGTGCCTGAACACGTCGGCGCTGCCGCCGGCGACGAGAAATTCGTCCGGAAACCCGAGCGTCCGCACGGGAACGGGGCGGTGATTCGCGGCGATTTGCGCGACCGCCGCACCGAGGCCGCCGTTCACGCTATGTTCCTCCACGGTGACTATCCTGCCGGTCTCGCGCGCGGCCGCGATGACCGCCTCCGAATCCAGTGGGTGCAAGGTGTGCATGTCGAGGACCCGCACCTTCACGCCCTCCGCCGCAAGCGCGTCAGCCGCATCAAGGGCGCCCGCCACCATTTCCCCGCAGACGATGATGGTCGCGTCGTCGCCGTCGCGAAGCCGGACCGCCTTTCCCACCTCGAATTCCGTCCCCGCCCGATAGACAAGCGGCATGGCGGCCTTGCCGACGCGGATGTAGGCGGGAAGGTCGGAATTTTCCAGGGCGCGGAGCAGCCCGACCATCTGGACTCCGTCGCACGGGATCACCAGCCGTAGGCCGGGAAAGGTGCGCAGGACCGCGATGTCGTGGATCGAATGGTGGCTGAAGCCGAGCGCTCCGTAGCTGACGCCGCCCGAGACCGCGAAGATCTTCACGTTCATGCGCGAATAGACCACATCGACCTTGAACTGCTCCAGCGACCGGGCCGACATGAAGCTCGCGGGCGCGCAGACATAGGGGCGGTAGCCGACCGCCGCCAGTCCGGCGGCTATGCCGATCTCGTTCTGCTCAGCTATGCCGACTTCCACGAACTGCCCGGGCAGGGCATTCGCATACGCGGCAAGCGAGGT
The DNA here is from genome assembly GCA_031254915.1 of Planctomycetota bacterium. Taxonomy (GTDB): domain Bacteria; phylum Planctomycetota; class SZUA-567; order SZUA-567; family SZUA-567; genus JAIRTL01. The sequence goes on along the minus strand of JAIRTL010000122.1, from coordinate 2,899 downwards.
CGACCCCCTGGCGTCGGAAGTGAGTGCGACGATTCGCCGGTCGGCCCTTGCCAGTTCTTCCAATTCAGCGGTGAACGCCTCCCGGCAGGACAAGCCCTTTTTCACGCCGTCCTCCCCTCTTCCCCGGCTAATTGCCGCATGGCGCTCGCCAACAGCGCGTCGTCGGGAACACCGTGGTGCCACTTGGCGACGTTCTCCATCTCCCGTACTCCCTTGCCTTTCACCGTCTCGGCGATAAAAAGGCGGGGTTTGCCGGAACCGTCCGGTTTTGCGCCGAGGTTGTCGACGAGCACGGCCAAGTCGTGGCCGTCGATCTCGTGGACGTCCCAGCCGAACGCTCTCCAGCGTCCCGCGAGCGGCTCCAGCCCCATGACCTCCTCGGTGTCGCCGCTGATCTGCAGCCGGTTGCGGTCAATGACGCCGGTGAGATTGTCCAGCCGGTAATGCGCCCCGGCCATCGCAGCCTCCCAAATTGACCCTTCGGCCTGCTCCCCGTCCCCCATCACGGCGAACACCCGGTTCGGCCGGCCAGCCATTTTCAGGCCTTTGGCCATGCCCACGGCCACGGACAGGCCATGGCCCAGCGCGCCGGTGTTCATTTCGATTCCCGGAACCTTGTTGTTCGGATGACCGATAAGGCGGGTTCCGTAGCGGCAGAAGGTGTCCAGCTCCGCCTTGTCGAAAAAACCGAGATCGGCAAGGATGCAGATCAACCCCTCGACGCTATGACCCTTGCTCATGACGAAGTAGTCGCGTTCGGCCCAATGCGGATTCCCCGGATCGACCTTCATGACGGAGTAGTACAGCGCGACGAGGATGTCGGTGGAGGACAACGCGCCACCGGTGTGCCCAGCCTTGCACTTGTGGATCATGGCCAAGAGGTCGCGACGGATGGCGATAGCCTTTTTCCTGAGCTCTTGAATCTCCACAGCTCCCTCCCCGACTCGGTTTGCGGTTTTCGGGCGAATTCACCGCCGGTGCCTTTTCGCAAACTTTTGAAAGAAATCAATACTCATGACGACAGGCCATAGGGTCGAGTGGACGATAAAACAATCCGTTGAGACGAACGCAGGTGAATCGGTACAGGAACTTGGGCGGTAGCGGGTCTACTTCTTCGTGAAAGCCGCTGTCTCACCTGTCCGGAAAACACCCGGCTTTCCGGGCAATTTATTGACACGCATGGCGACGGACGTCTTGCGTACCAAATCCTCGGTCTCCATCCTCACGGTGCGGACGGCATGATAGAATGCCTCGAGGATCGCGTATTCGCCGATCCGCCGCGCCACAACTTCCATGTGCTGGGAGACGTCGGCGGTGGCGGTGTATATACAAATGTCGCTGGTCTTGGTCAACGACGACCTAAGGTGCTTGGTGATGCAGACGGTGACGGCACCGCGCGCCCGGGCAAGCTCCATGGCGGCGACGACGTTTCTGGTCTGCCCGGTGTGGGAGACGGCGATAGCGACGTCACCCCGCTCGAGGTTGGCCGCGTCGATCATCTGCAGGTCCGGATCGGTGTTGGCACTGCAATAGTAGCCGATCCTCCTGAACATCATGTACGCGTACTGGCAGGGCATGGAGGCGTTGCCAATGGAGAAGAACGCAAGCTGCCTTGCCCCTAGAATCGCCTGAAGCGCCTGTTCGTACTGGTCCGTGAAAAGGGAGAATGTGTCCCGGAGAATCTGCACGTTAACGCTGAACACCTCTTTCAACGCCTCGGCCATGACGCCGGAGCGACTGTTCGGGGAGGCGTCCCCTTTGAACATCTCCTCCGCCACGGAACCCCGGACTTGATACGCCAACTCGGCCTTGAGCCGCTTGTAACCGTCGAGACCAAGCGTCTTGCACAACCGAAGGATGGACGCCTGGCTGCTGCCGGAACGCTCGGCGAACTCGGTGAGCGTCAAACCAGGCAGTTCGCTTCCATGTTCAAGAATAAACGAGGCCGCCCTTCGTTCCGCCTTCGCCAGCGTTGGCAAAAGCAGCTTCACAGCCGGAAAAAGAGAAACGCCGCCATTCTTCAACATGCACCGGTCCCGATGGAAGTTTGATCCTGCCGGCGCGCCCTGGAAAATCGCGGATCCGTCTCCCCGATCTCACCAATACATAGCACGCCCGGGACCGTCTTCCCGGAATTCAGAATTGTATTTGAATGTATAATTATTACCATATTTTTTTTTAAAAGTGCAAGTATTATTTGATATCAATTAAATATTTTGATAGATATTTTCATCCTTATTAGTTGTATCTTATTTATTATTAATATATTACATTATAAAATAAGGGGATATAATCGAGAGATATTCAAAATCATTGAATTTAAATCATCATTATTATTTATAAAACGATTATTTGCAATACTCCGCCAACTCGATCATGGTCATATAATTCTAGGCATCTATTTCTTGAAATCGATTCGATTAACGTTGATGCTTTTCCATGGGTTGTCCACCGGGGGAAATCTTGTGGCCGAATCGGGACGACGTTTTCCGCTTCACAGTCGGCACGCCAAAATGTCCGGCCTTGCATTCGCCATGCGCCTATCGCGACACTGTGTCCGGTGTGCTCGCGCAAGTGCCGGTTGAGACAACCAAGAAAAAGAATCACCATGCCGCTTTTCAACTTGTACCGACTGAGTACGACTGGAAAATTTCCAAGAGTCCGCGCCATCCAACCCGGCATTTATTCCCTGGGCATCACAAACGCTATTTACTGGAATAATGATCGATGATGGTTGCGACGATGATGATGAGGCCGATGGCGAAGGTTTGGTAGAAGGACTGGACGTTACAGAGCGTAAGGCCGTTGTTGAGCGCCTGGAGAATGAGCACACCGATGATGGTGCCGACAATGCTCCCTTTGCCGCCGGCAAGCGACGCGCCGCCGATGGCCGCCGCCG
>JAIRTL010000103.1 GCA_031254915.1 Planctomycetota bacterium | reverse complement strand
CGGCATGGTGAAGTGCTCGAGCCCGGAGCCGATCGCGACAAAACCGAATCCGCGCCGGGAAAAACCGTTCGCCTCCGACGGGGCGTATTGGCCGGTATAATATGGTATCGCGCCGGCTGTATTCAACTTGTACAAACCGCTCCACAGGATATAAAACGAGCCGGAGCCGCCGTTTTTCGTCAAATCCATCCACCCGGTGCAATGCGGCGCATGGTGGCGATAGCGCCCGTCCAAGCCGACCAGCCCCGCCCGGGTCAACTCCGCCGCGGGCCGCTTCTTGCGGGACTGCTCGAAGAACGTCGGATAGTCTTTGACGTATTCAGTCCATTTGCCGATGCCGCTTTTTTTCCAGCCTTCGTAAATCGACGTCTCAAGCCAGGGAGTCTCGGGTTCTCCCGTCGTTGGGTCGAAGCCGACGATCGAGTGGTGCCTGGGATGGCAGATGCTCCGGCATTGGTAATCCCAGATAAAGGCGTAATTCCCTTCGTATGCTGACGGTAGTTCGGTATAGCGCTCGTCCATCGGCGTGATGTGGTCGACGTATTCCATGATATGGTCGTGATTGAGTGCGAAAGTGACGTAGCCGATGATCTCCCCGTCGTCGCCCGTTACCGTCGTCGCCCAGCGGACGATGCCTTCGAACCTGCGGCCGTTGGGGTTTTCCCTCCCGGAGTATGCCTGTTCCTCCGGCTTGTAGGGGATGGGATGGCCGCGTTCCTCCGCTGCCTTGGCGACGATTTCAGGCGTATACATGCCGATATAGTTCGATCCCTCGTAGGCGCCGATCACGTCGGAGACGAATATGTCGCCCGGCTTCAAGTTCTTCAATTTCGGGAAGTGCGTCTCCGCCTTGACAAACGTGTTTTCCCGCTTCGATACGTCCCTCAATTCGGGGTTCATCCGATAATTCCGTTTGGTCGAGTCCGGGGCTGTGACCTTGACCCGCTCCATGCCGTCAAGTCCCACGAAAGCGATTTCGTCGTAGAGCGGGGCGTTTACGAAATCGAAAGGTTCGGCGGGAATGGCGTGAAAACCGTCCATGTCGTTGTTTTCAGGATTGGTGGAGACGCCCGGCTCCCCGGCGGGCGGCGTGTCGGCAGGCGTCCACGACGAACCGTCGGGCGCCAGTTCCCAGCGTCCCTTCTTGATGAGCCGCTTGCGGGCCGAATCGATGAAGCGGCGGTAATTATCTTCTGTAGGTTCTATTGTGGCGAGATAGCGGATATCGGCGTCGCGGCCATAAAGGAAGTTGGCCACCTGAACGGCGGTGTCCGTGGTCATGCGCTCGATATTTTCCACCGCGCGATTGTTCAACGACGCGGTGGAGTCCTCGACCGCGATTTCCCTGAGGATATCCCCAAGCGCCATGAACTGTACCCACGCGATGACCGACAGGACGATCAACGGACCGACTTTGGCGAGGAGAAAGATGAAGACAAGCTTCATCTGCATCGACCATTTATGCCAGTAGACCAGGTTGCCAGCCCATTTCGCCATCCGACCTAACATATCCGCCTCTCAGCCATGAACGTTGCTGAATTCCCCCACGCGGGCGACGGTGTTTCTCCGACGCCGCTTTATGGCCCGTATTCAAATACATAAATTTGCTCGAACCCCATATCGAGGTTCGGTCGCATCGAGCGCATTCGATGAATCGATTGCATGCGCAAGTTCCCGAATTGTACCGTTGGTTGGAAATGACACAAGGGCAAAATGAGCAGGTATACTGGGCGCGGTCCGAAATTGTGATACTGCGGGATGGGGGTTGCCCTGTTCCGCATCCGTTTCCCTTGGCCATTTCGTGGCCGCACACAATTGGGGGAATCACAACTCCGGGTCGTGACACGGCATAACTGAGGGGGGAGGATGCCTCCGTGCTCGAGGGTGCGGACATGCGCCCGCCCCCCCGATTGGAATGTATGGTGGTGGATTTGTCGATTACAATTCGATCATGATTTTGACGACGTCCGGTTCCATGCGCTCCGCATGTTTGAACGCCGCGATCGATTGCTCGAAGGAATAGGTCTTGCTGATGAGTCGTTTGACGTCCAACTTGCCGGAGCCGATCAGGTTGATGGCGCGCGGGTAGATGTTCGCGTATCTGAACACGGACGCCATGTCCAATTCCTTGGCCTGGATTTTCGCAATGTCGAGGGGAACCGGATCGATTGGAATGCCGACCAACACGACCTTGCCGCCGGGACAGCCGTAATCGGCGAATCCGGGGTAGACGGCGGGCGCGCCGCTCGCTTCGATAACGACGTCTGCTCCCCAGCCGTCCGTGTCGCCGAGAACCTTCTTGAGCGGGTCTTCCTTGGTGAAATTGATCGGAATGACCCCGTCGTAGCTGCCGGCGATGTCGAGTTTTTCCTGCTTGTTGTCGGCGATATACACCTTGCTGCAACCGCCGGCGAGCGCCGAAATCGCACACATGATGCCGATCGTGCCGGCGCCGATGACGACGCCGACGTCGCCCGGGACGATTCTCGCCTTCTTCGCGGCCTGGATTCCGATGGCGAGCGGTTCAACCATCGCGCCTTCGGCGAGGGACATGGTCTCGGGCAGCTTGTAGGCGTACTCGGCCGGATGAATGACTTCCTCGATGAGACAGCCGTGGACCGGCGGCGTGGCCCAGAACACGACGTCCGGATCGAGGTTGTACAGGCCCAATTTGGACGCCCGCGATTTTCCGTTGGGAATTCCCGGCTCCATGCACACCCTGTCGCCCGGCCTGAAGCCCTTGACGTTGGCGCCGATCTCCTCGACGACGCCGGCCGCCTCGTGTCCGAGAATCATCGGTTCCTTCACCGCGTACTGGCCGATGCGGCCGTGCGTGTAGTAATGAACGTCGCTGCCGCAGATGCCGACGTTCTTGACCTTGATGCGCACCGAATCGGGTCCCATTTCTCCCTGGATGGGCATGTCCCTGATTGCCATCACGCCCTGCTTCTCGAGAACCAAAGCTTTCATCTCATCTCCTTGATGATTGTCCATCCGCGTCGGGACGGCATTGGAAAAAAGTCTGCTATTTTCTGTGCCGAGTCGAGGTGTAGCAGGCCGCCTCGATAATGTTCAGGGCGTGCCCGGACGACCTGGCGAGGGTGTTGACGACATCCATGAAAACGACGCCGGAACGTATGTCGCAAGTGCCGGCCTCGTGCCGCCGTTCGTGGTTTTTCCTGAGTTCACTCGCCTTTGACTTAGCGGCCTTGTCCAATTTCTTGCCGTCGTCAAGGAACTTCCGCCCGAGCAGTCCGCCGGCGCCGGCCGCATCAACGCCGTCGGCGTTCGTCGTCACCGCCTTTTCCGCAAGCTGTAGAATCCCGTCGACGATGGCGGTCATCTGGTTCATGTCGTCAACCGCTTCGGGGGTGAAGGGGAGGGAGCGTTTTTTCACCCTGCGTCCGAGCTTCGACAAGTGGCGCCCGAGGTCGGCGACGCGTTCGACATCGTTGACGCTGCGGATCATGCGCGGCAGCAGTTCGGACTGGGCGTCGGTGAGGCCGGTAAGGGAAATCCCCGAAAGGTAGTTTGTAATGGCAAGCTGCAGATCGTCCGTTTCCCGCTCAAGTTCGCGCGCCGAGTCGGCGATCTTGTCCCAGTCGGGCGTGTCCGTGGAGATAAGCGCCGTAAACCCGTCCGTCTGCGCCTCGCGGCCCTTTCCGAGCATGATGCCGATCTCTGCCCATGCCTGTTGAATGGCGAGGGAGGGCGTCGCCAACAGGTGCGGTTCGAGGACGAGGCGCGATTCGAGCTTGCGCTCCTCCTCCGGCGACTTCGCCCTGATGATCAGACGGCAAAGCGAGGCGAAGAACGAGGCGAACGGCAGGAAAAAGACCGTGCAGGAGACGTTGAACAGGGTGTGGGCGTTGGCGAGGAAGCGCGGCAGGTTTTCGCCCAGGAAAACGTCGCCGGGCGTGAAGAGGTTGGCGAGTTCCATAAAGATCGGCCTGCCGAGCTGCCCCGGCCATTGGATGAAGTTGAGACAGCACATGATGACGACGCCGCAGACGTTGAAAAGCACGTGGAAGCAGGCGGCGCGCTTGGCTGCGGTTCCAGAGCCGATTGCGGCGAGAACGGCGGTGATGGTGGTGCCGATGTTGTCGCCGAGAAGGATCGCGAATGCGGCATAGGGGTCGATGAGGCCGGCGCCGGCGACCGCCATCAGCACGCCGATGGTGGCGGCGGAGCTTTGCAGGATGAGCGTCACGATCAGGCCGACGCTAATCGCCTTGACGAACTGGAACACGGGAACGTAACCGTTCGGGCCTGGAACGCAATTGAGCCCCTCGAAGAGGGAAATCATGGTCGCGGACGAACGAAGCTGCCCCATCATGCCGGACATGACGTTCATGCCGAGGAAAAGAACGCCGAAGCCGACGATGATCCCGGCCCAGTATTTCACGGTCTGGCGGCGGGCGAAGAAGGTAATGGCGACGCCGATGGCGATCGCGGGCAGGGCGAGATTGCTCAGTTTGAAGGCGATGATCTGCGCCGTGATGGTGGTGCCGATGTTCGCGCCCATGATGACGCCGATGGCCTGCTCCAAGCGCATCAGGCCGGCGTTGACGAAGCCGACTACCATGACGGTGCAGGCGGAGGAACTCTGCACCAGCGCGGTGACGACGGCGCCGGCGCCGACCGCCATGACTCGGTTGTTGGTGAGGAGGTTCAGGAGCGAGCGCAGTTTGTCGCCGGCGACGAGTTGCAGGCCGTCGGACATCATGCGCATGCCGAAAAGGAACAACCCTACGCCGCCAAGGAGCGAGACGATGATATTCCACCAGTCGATTGCGAAGAAGCCGATCGGGACAATATAGTCGACCGTGTTGATCCCGGGGACCCCGGAGACGACGGAAACGCCTATCTCGCCCTGGCCCTGCTCCTTTCCGAGGTTGACGTTGGTCGCCGCGAAACCGTTGGCATCGGTTCTCGCCGCCGTGTTCGAAAGGACGACGCCTCCCGGATTGCGGCGCAGATCAAAGCGGACTTCGCCCCGGCCCTCTTCGAGGTAGACGCCGGGAGCCGATTCGAGGCGCACCGATATCCGTTCATCGAGCCCGGCGCCGACACTTCCGTCCTGCGCGGCGCCGGCGATCATCACGCCGCCAAGCACGTCCACCTCGACCATCTCGATTTCCGGGCGTCCACGCACTCTCGCCGCGATGCGATAGAGGCCGGGTTTGACCCCGACCGTAAAGGATGTTGTGGCGAGACCGCCGGCGTCGGTGACCGATTCCGTCTGCGAAAACTTGCCTTCCGCGCCGTCCGGCTGTGCGACGACGCTGAAAGCGACGGTCGCGCCTGCCACGGGCAGCGATTTTCCGCGTCCGGTGACATGGAACCGCAGTTCGCGGGGGAGCGGTTTAGCCAGCGCTCCGGCGAGCACTGAATGCCCGTCGAACGAAAGATGCGACGGTTCAACGACTTCGTCGTCCCCGCACCCCGGGACGAAGGGCAGGACGACAATCATGAGAAGAAAAAGACGCCAACGTCGCACCGCCACGCGGGGAAGGGATGGGCGGGTCATAGAGCGATCCTGTGGATTCCGGACTTCCGGGGCGAAAAACGAACCTGCCGTTCACGGTAAATAATTGTAACGTGGAACAATCCAACAGTCAATAACGTCCCCGGCAGCGAACATCTTGCCACGCAGCGTCTTTTCGCTATGCTTGCTGGAATGTCCGCCGACGCCGTCCGCCCTGCGGCGGGGAATGGCATCCGGCTTTCCATCGACGAGCTTGCCGCCTGGTCGGGCGGCGAATGGATCGACGTCTGCCGGACGGATTTTGCATGAGGCGGTCGCCGCCTCCCGTTGCGACAGAAAAATATGTATGGCCTTTTTTTGAGGAGAAACGCAATGGCTGACAGCCGTCGGGACGCAGTCGTGATTGGACATCTTTGCCTCGACATCATCCCCAATTTCCCGGTGGGCGGAAGCTCGATTTCCGATGTCCTGATGCCTGGAAAACTGATCGACATCGACGGAGCTGTGTTTTCCGTGGGCGGGGCGGCGAACAACACGGGTCAGGCGCTGCACCGCCTCGGCTTCGACGTCAGCGTCATCGGCAAGGTCGGCGACGATTTCTTCGGGCAGGCCATCCTGAACACCATCAGAAGGACTGACGAAAAGCTCGTCCGCGACATGGTCATCTCGCCCGGCGAGGGAAGCTCCTTCACCCTGATCCTCAATCCGCCCGGCATCGACCGCGTTTTTCTGCATGCCGCCGCGACCAACAACACGTTCGTCTCGGATGAAATCGCGGAAGCATCCCTGGAGAACACCAAACTCCTCCATTTCGGGTACCCGCCGCTTATGCGACGTTTTTTCCTCGATGACGGCGTGGAGACGAAAAAGCTGCTTATGCGCGGCAAGGCGCGCGGCATGACGACCTCCCTCGACATGGCGAGACCTGACCCCGATTCCGAGGCCGGCAAGATCGATTGGCTGCGCTTGCTGGAAAACGTCCTGCCGCACGTCGACGTCTTCCTTCCGTCAGTCGATGAAATCATTTTCATGCTCGATCGCGATCTCTTCTTCGACATCCTGTCCCGCTCGGGGAGCTCGAACCCCGCGGCGTTCATGGACATGGACCTGGTGTCGAAAACCGCCGACCGCCTGCTCGCCATGGGGCCCGCCGTCGTCGGGCTGAAGCTTGGCGATCAGGGCTTTTATCTGAAAACAACCGCCGACGCCAAGCGCCTTTCGGAAATGGGTCCGCTGACGCCCCCCGATCAACAGGCCTGGCTGGGACGGGAACTCGCCGCGCCCTGCCGCTGCGTCGACGTCGCCGGCACCACCGGCGCCGGCGATTGCACGATCGCCGGGTTCCTTGGTTCACTGTTGAAGGGCGCGTCGCCGGAGGAGGCGGTGCTCATGTCCGTGGGAACGGGGGGGGCGGGCGTCGAGGAAATCGACGCCAGTTCCGGCGTCCCCCCGTGGGAAACGATCAGTCGGAGGCTGGACGACTGGCGGATCAGGGAATCGAAGCTCATTCCGTCGCACTGGAAGGAGCGCGGCCGCGGACTGTGGGAGCGCGCCTGAGAGCCGCCTGCATCCCGCGTCGGTGCAAACATATCCAACCCATTCAAAGGCCACGGGTTCGTCCGTGACCTCTTTCTTTTTCCTTTCGGAGCAATCCGTATACACGGCCGATTTTCCTTGAAGGAATTATTTCGTTCATCCGATAAAGTAGAAAGCCGGACGGCAGCCGGCTGGTTCCCGGACCATTCGGGTACGCCTTGAACACGGTCCATTTGGCAGAAAGGGCATTCCGTGTCTACTTTGAGCCGGATCAATCACGCCGACATCACCGCCTTTCTCGAGTATCTCACCAACGTGCGCAGCATGTCCACGCACACGGTGCGCAATTACGGCGTGGACCTCGCCCAATTCCTGAATCACCTCATCGAAGCAGGGCAATCGGATCTGTTTCCCGAGCAGGTGACGCACATGATGATCCGGGCGTTCATGGCCGATCTCGATCAGAAGGGGTCCTCCCGCCAGACCGTTGCGCGGAAGATCGCCGCCCTGCGAAGCTTCTACAAGTACCTGCAGCGACAGGGCAGGGCGACCGGCAACCCCGCGCGGGTCGTCCACACGCCGAAGCTGGAAAAGAAGATTCCCGCCTTCCTGACCATACCGATGATGGAAAAGCTCCTTTCCGAGCCTGATGGCGGCACGTTCACGGGAAGCAGGGACAAGGCGATACTCGAGTTGATCTACAGCGCCGGCTTGCGTTCGTTCGAACTTGTCGCCCTCGACCACGACGATCTCGACCTTGACCGCAGGCTTCTTCGCCTCAAGGGCAAAGGCATGAAGGAACGGATCAACCCTGTCGGCCGTTTTGCCGTGCAGGCGCTCGATGAGTATCTGGAACACAAGGCGGCGCATCCGGACCGGGCGCGCTTCGACCCGAAGGCCGTGTTCCTCAACTTCCGCGGCCAGCGCCTCACCACGCGCTCCGTCCGCCGGATGCTGTCGCATTACGCGGCCATGGCCGGCCTCCCGGAAGATGTCTCCCCGCACACGCTCCGCCATTCCTTCGCGACACACCTGCTCCAGCGCGGCGCCGATCTGCGCGTCGTCCAGGAATTGCTCGGCCACGAGAACATTTCGACAACGCAGATATACACCCACATCACGGCCAACGAAATGCAGCGAATCTACCTGGAAAGCCACCCGAGGGCGGACGAGCCGCTCGAGGGCGCGGCGCCGATACCGGCCGCTCCCGCAATATCCACCATCACCGCCAAGACGGCCTAATACGACTCTCCTCCTTTCGCGCCGTTCTAAGGCCCTCCCCGCCGGGCGGGCCTCAGAACCTGTCCGAGCAGGGCGAGATGGTTATTGTTCCCCATTATTTTCCAATGAGTCCATCCCGAAACGCGCCCTTATTCGGATAGGCTCTTATGGAGAAGCGATTCACGAAAACTCCGTGGCGATGTCTGGGCGGGCAGGCGCCATCAATTGCCGCGAAGCAGTTCCGGCGAGATCTGTTCCTGAATGTTGGGCGGCAAGCGAAGATAGACGCCGAGCGCCTGTTGCGGGTTCATCTGCCGAAGGTAGGCGAGTTGTTCACCCGCGCTCAGGTTGTTGTCGAGGAAGATCTGCGCGACCGCCGTCGGCGGGACGCCGGCGAAGCGGTTTTCGAGGAGCGGAATGACCCGTTGCCGTTCCTGCACGGGCATTTCCGTCAACACTTCGGCGGCGAAGTCCGATTGGAGATGATCGCGAATGATTCGCGCCGCTTCGACGGGGCCGCCTTGCGACGGATCGAGAACGATGGCGGTGAGAAAGGCCGCCACGTCCTCGGCATCCATGCCGGCCAGGGTCTCGCGGAGTTTTCTCGTCGCGGCGTCCATCTCGACGATGAGGTTTTTTTCCTTCTCATCGTTTAACGCGCGCTGGAGATTGGCGACCTGGAGTTTTTGCGCCTCCACTTCCGCGCGCACCTCCTCGACCTTTTGCCGCTCGGCGGCGAGAAGCCGGTTAAGGACCTCGAGGTTGTCGCGCTGCGCCGCTTCCGCTTCCTGGGCGCGCATCGCCGCCGGCACCCTTGTTTCAGGGAGGCCGCGATTGGCTTCGAGTTCCAGCCGCGCCGCGTCTTCGTCTTTCGAAAATTCGACAAATCGCTCGTATTGCTCGTTCGGGATCATGATGCGGTTGGTGCCGCCGATGACGCGCATAATGCTGTGGAGATCGGCGGGAGCGAGTTTTCCGCGATAGTATTGCACGCCGATGAGACAGAGGAAGCCGATCACGGAGACGCCAAGAATCGAAAGGACCATGTAAAACAGGGTGAAAAGAAAGCGCATTGACTACTCCTTCCCACCCGAATCGGCCGCTTCGCGCATCATTCTGCCGCGCGCCTGGATGGAAAGTTCGTCGAGAAGCGCCTGGTCGAGTCGATCCTGTTCCCTGACGAATTCCTCGCGCCGGCGGTCCTTGAGCGTTTCCATCACCTGCGTATCCCGGCGCGCCTTCACGAGGTGTTTTCTGCACTCGTCCAGCGCCTGGTCGAGGCGGCGCTGCCGGTTGAGGCTCGCGGCCGCCTCGCCTTCCAGTTGGCTACTCAAATAATAGGAATCGCGGATCACCTGGAACGGGGCCTGCTCCTCGTACAGGCGGACGATTTCGTCCTGCACTTCCTCGCGCTCGCGCCCGATGTCCTCTCTGTGAACCCGCTCTTCCTCGGCGGCACGATTCGCTTCGGCGAAATCGCGCCGGCGCTGGTCCTCGAGTATCTTGCGATAGCGAAGGACCGGATCGAGATTGAATCTGAATCGTCGTGCCATAGCGTAGCCGCCCCGATCGTCGCCCGGCGCGGACTTATCCGAGCGACACCACCTCCACTTCCACCTCGCACTCCGCCGCGTCCGCCTTCTGCTTGGCAAAGCGTCTCCTCAACCAAGCCTCGCGTTTCAATACCGGTTCGAAAGCCGCCAACACGGTCACCGCCGGAAAAAGGGTACGGCCGCCCATGCCTATTCTATCGGCGCGCCACCCGGACGCATTCACGGAGAGTTTGCCGGTGAACCGCAATAACGCATATGCCGTAAGCGCCGTCAAAATCGCCGCCGCAAAAGCGAGCGCGATGATGGTGAAGGTGGTCATGGCGTTTCCCAATCGAAAACAGGACAACCGAAGCAGTCCGACGTGCCAGCGACGTCGTTTTCTTGTTTTATCGGTCGGAAAACGCGTACTCCTCCATTCCTTTTTCAGATACGTCGCACCATCGCCGGTATGCGTCGGACAACTATTATCGTATGCAATTATCCACAAAGAGCCTGTTGCTAAATTTATGCCGCATTGGCTGGCTTTCGCAGCATGTTCCTTGTCATAACTGTCCGCGATTCATTTTCAGCAGCATCGATTTTGCGGGTGTGGCGGCGGTCAAGGCAGCGCCAGCGCATAAACCAGGCGAATGTTCTTTCGACGATCCATCGCTTGGGAAGTACCTTGAATTTGCGTAATCCGCTGCATTTCGCGATTTCGCCAATCCGGCGGCGAAATACACCCATCGGTCAAGCCCGCATATGCATCCTATATTCGCGGAATCCCAAAATGCCTTGGGCGGCGTCTTCTCGAGTAGTCCGAAGCGCTCGAAAGGAATGCCGCCGGGGGCAGCAAACCGGATCAATGATCGAACGCGTAAGGGCGGTTGTTGTATCCGTAGTTCGGGTCGACGAAGTGGCCCCGGTCGAGGGCTTCGCCGCTCCAGCGACGAAGCTCCCGCATCGCATCGTCCGTGCTCTTGAGTTGGTTGTTTTTCGCCATTTCGTCGAACTTCATCTTGACGATCCGGTCGGCGGCCTTGTTCACGGAGAGCGCCAGAACCGGGTCGGCCATGACCTTGTCCACCATGACGGTGACGCCCTGGATGGAGGTCGCGAGGCTGTCGACGGTGCTGGAGACCTTTTGCGGATCGATCGCGACCGCGACGTCGCGGACGTGGCTGGCGGTGACGCCGAGGTCGCCGGAAGCCGCCTTGAGATTGATGAAAATCGTGTCAATTTCGCCGCGTTTTTCCGAAAAGGTGGCGGTCACGGCGCGGATGTTCTCGATGGATTCCTTGACCGCTTCCGTAATCTGCGGGTCGTTGAGCGTCCGGTTCACGCCGCGACGGACGTCCGCGATCGTGCCGTCGAGGTTTTCCACCGCAACCTTCGCGCGCTCCGCGATGACCTCGACCTGATCCGTGATGTTCACGACTTTTGACGAGATGGCGTCGACCTCGCGGCTGAGCGTTTCCGACAGGACGACCAAGTTGTCGCCGATGGTGGATACCTTCGTTTTCGCCTCGTCGGTGAGGCCGACGATGTTGTCCGCCACCTCCTCGACCTTGGATTTAAGGGCGTCGGATAGGATCGCGACATTGTCCGTGGCGCGCTCGACGTTGTCGACGACGCGCTGGCCGCGCTGGAGCAGGGTGGTGGCCTCGTAGGATACGGTGACCAGATTGGCGGTGATCGTCTTCACGTTCTGGCGGAACTCGCCGTCGCCGAGGATGTCGTTGATGTGGGAGGCGAGGCTGTTCAGCTCGGCGCCGATCGCCTCGACCCGGATGAGGAGTTCGGAGAAGTCGGGGACCGGAGAACTGGGGATGCGCTCCGCTTCGGCGATGGCGGCGGCCTTGGCGAGATAGCTTTCCGACCGCCCCGGCATGATCTCGAGGAAAGCGTCGCCGACCAGGCCGGCGGTGGAAATCTTGCCGGTGCTGCCCTTGGGGATCAGGCGGTTGTCGTCGATGCCGAGGATGATGTCGAGCTCGGTTGCGCCCGGGCGCAGCTGGATGCTGTTGACCTTGCCGATTTGGAAGCCGCCGATCTTTACCGGCGCCCCCTCGCGCAAGCCGCCGACGTTGGACATCTCCACCACCACCCAGTAATGGTTGCTGAAGAAGGACGAACTTCCGCCCCAGACGAACAGCATGACCAAAAGGATGATGATTGCGGCGACGATGGTCGCGCCGATGGCAAGTTCCATTTTCGCGGTCTGCCTTCTTCCCGCCATTGTTCTTCTCCGCTTATCGCGTCGTCAGTGCCTGCGCCGCGCTTCCGCCGTTCCCGCGCCAGGCTCAGGCCGAGCCCCGGACAACCTCTTGTCCTAGGCCCTGTTTTCAGTTTTGTACCCTCAATAATGACCGGATGATGGCAACATGCCAATTTCCGGCCGCCATCTCGCATCACCTTTGACTTCAAGAGGTTGTAAGACACTAAAAACAAGGCCTAGGTCACCGTTCGTATCGGTCCCGCCGCCTCGCCCCGAACGAATTGGCGGATCATTTGGTCGTGCTTGCCGGCGTCCTTCGGGAGGACGTTGGAGCCGAGCCTTCTGTATTCCCCGGGCGGGGCGTCGCCGACCACCCGTCCGTCGTAGAGCATGACGATTCTGTCCGCCACCTTCGAGGCGACATGCATGTCGTGGGTGACGACGATGGAGGTGATGCTTCGATTCCCCTCCGGGTCGTCGTCGCATTCCTGCCGCAACTTCTCGTGCGTTTCGATAATCAGCTCGGCGATCGCGTCCGACATGATCGGGTCGAGGCCGGTGGTCGGTTCGTCGTAGAGGATGATGTCCGGCCGGCTGGCGATGGAACGCGCCAGCGCGGCGCGCTTCTTCATGCCGCCGGAAAGCTCGCTCGTCATCTTTTCCTCGGTGTCCGGGAGGCCGACCTGACGCAGCTTTTCCGCAACTGTTTTGGCGATTTTCGCCTCGTCCCTTTCGCCCGCGGCCCGCAGCGGGAAGGCGACGTTTTCCCCCACCGTCATGCTGTCGAAGAGGGCGCCGCTCTGGAAAAGCATGGACATCCGCTTCCGGAGAACGCCGAGTTCGTCGATGTCGAGCCCGCTCAGATCCCTGCCCTCGACCGTGACCGTGCCGCTGTCCGGGTCGAGCAGCCCCAGCATCAGCCGCAGGGTCACGCTTTTCCCCGTTCCGGAGGGCCCGATGATGACCAGGCGCTCGCCCCGGCGCACCCGCAGCGACACGCCCCGCAACGGTTCGGTCCGCTTCGAGCCGACGCCGAAGCCCTTGTGGACGTTGTCGAAGACGATGACGTCGTCGCGGTCCCCGGCCGCGACGGATCCGGTCCGGCCGGCTGTTCCGTTGCCGTTGGCGGGTTTGGCGAGCGTTGCCAGATCGTCAGGCGTCATGCCGTTCCCGTCCCCCCCTCATGCGGCGAACCACGACGTCAGGTAATTAATTCCTCCGGCCCACACGTAGTCGAGCCACAACCTCATGACGTCGTAGACCGGCCGGAAGTAGTATAGAAGAATCGACAGGATGAAGTTGAGCATCAGGACGGCGATGCAGGAGGAGACGTTGGCTGAGGTCGTCGCCTTGCCGACGCCTTCCGCGCCGCCCGTCGTCTTGAGGCCGTTGCGGCAGCAGATAAGCGATATCGTCGCGCCGAAGACGAAGCTCTTCGACAGCGCGTGGACGAAGTCGTAGGCGTCGATCCAGTCGGTGATCGGCGTCCACTGAAAATGGAATTCCGCACCCTGGACCGCGACGGTCATGAACAGGCCGGCGCCGATGCCGATGAGGATCGCGAACATGGTCAGGGCGGGGGTCATGAAAAAGCCGGCCAGCACCCTCGGGAGGACGAGGTAGTTCACCGGGTCGGTGCCCATGGTGTCGAGGGCGTCGATTTGCTCGGTGACGTTCATGGTGCCGATTTCGGCCGTGATCGCGCAGCCGACGCGGCCGGCGAGCATGAGCGCGACCAGCACCGGCGCGAGCTGCCACACCATCGCCTTGTAGACGATCGCGCCGGTCCAGGACCCGACGCTAAGGGTGATGAACTGATTGTAAAATGTGTACGACATGACGCCGCCGACGAAGGCGCCGGTGGTGAGGATCACCGGCAGGCTCTGCACGCCGATGAAATAAAACTGCTGGACAGTCTCGCGCTTGTAGCGGATGCCCCGCGCCAGCCAGCGCAGGCAGCGGAGAAGCAGAATGGCTATTTCCCCCAGGCCGCGCAGGCCGTCCGAAGCGAACCTGCCGAGCGCTATGATGTATCCAAACATGCTTCCCGTCCATCTCCCGTTCGGCGACCGCGCGCCAGGCGCCGCCGCCGTTCGACGTCCGGCGCGCGGTCCGTACAGCCACTAATTTACGGTAAAAGTGGAGTGATGGCAAGTGAAGAAACGCACGCCGGCTCATCCGGCGGCGTATTTCATGGCTGGATCCCGGCGCTTATTCGTCGCGGATCACCTTGGTCTGCCAGTTGCCGTAATGGCCTTCGTTCCAGCGCCGCACCTCGTCGCCGCGGATGCGGGAGCGGCGGACGGTGCGGATGATGGCCGCGAGGTCGAGGGTCGCCATGTGCGTGTCGGCGTTGATGACCAGGAAATCGTATTCGCCGACGCGCTCCATCTCGCGCTGGGCGATGGCGAGCCGGCGCTCGACATCCTCCTCCGATTCGGTCCCGCGTCCGATGAGGCGTTCGCGGAGGATTTCGGGGGAGGGGGGGATAATGAAGACGAAGACGGCGTAGGGAAAGAAAAACTTCACCGATTCGGCGCCGTCGACTTCGATGACCAGCAGCACGACACCCCCCTTGGCGAGGTTTTTCTCCAGCTCGAGGCGCGGTGTGCCGTAGTAATTGCCGTTGAAGATGGTGTACTCCATGAATTCCTCGTTCTCGATGCGGCGGCGGAATTCGTCCTCGTCGAGGAAGAAATAGTCGACGCCGTCCTTTTCGCCCGGGCGCGGCTTGCGTGTGGTGGCGGTTACGGCGCGGCGAACGCGGGTGCTCGTCTTGACGAGCTGGTCCGCGATCGTCGACTTGCCGCTTCCGGCGGGTCCCGAAAGGACGACAAGAAGACCCTGTTGCAAAGGCATGGCTGCACCTTTCCGTCTATCGCGGTATGCAACCGGAACGCCGTCCCGCGCCGCGGCTTTCTCCCCGGGCTGGACGCGCACCCGTGATCACACGATGTTGGCGCTTTGCTCCTTGATGACCTCGACCGCCAGTTTGGCGCGTACGGCGCGCTGGACGATTTCGGTGTCGTTCGTTTTTGACGCCGTGGTGTTGATTTCACGCAAAAATTCCTGGGCGAGGAATTCGAGGCGCTTCCCGATGTCGCCGCCCTTTTGCAGCGCCTCTCGGTACTGTCCGATGTGGCTGGCGAGGCGGTCCAGCTCCTCGCGGATGTCGGCGCGGTCGGCGATAAGGCACATCTCCCGTTCCAGCGCCTGGTTGTCGGCGGCGTTGAAGCCGTTGGGGAGAATTTCCGCCAGTCGCTTCGCCAGACGTTCACGCGCGCGCTCGAGCGCCCTGGGCGCGAGTCCGTTTGTTGCACGGACGAATTCCTCGAGCGGTTCCGCCTGCCCGAGGAGCGCTCCGGCGAGCTTCGCCCCCTCGGCGAGGCGCATCGCGTTGACCTGGCGGACAGCGTCCCGGAGCGCCTTTTCCACCGGCGGCCATTCATCCTCCGAGAGCGGATCCTCGGCGCTCAGCTCAAAGACGCCGGGGATGTGCGCAAGGTCGCTCGCCGTCAGGTTGTCGGGGAGGCAGATCTCGGCGGCGAGGCGGCGCAGGGCGGCCACGGCTTCGCGCGCCGCCTCCGACCGGATAGGCCGCGCCGCCGCGCTGGCGGGGCGTTCTACCGAGACGTAGACATCGACGGCGCCGCGGCGGAGTTCCGTCGCGATGAAGTCGCGGACGCGCTTCTCGCACGGACCGAGGCTCGGCCGGGCGCGGACCGTAACCTTCAGTCCCCGGTTGTTGACGGACTTTATCTCCATCTTGACGTGGTAACCGTCCGTCTCGGCGGATGCGGCGCCGAATCCGGTCATGCTGTGGATGTCAACCATGGCGTCCTTTACGTTTTCTCGACCAGCATTTGCCCTGGCAGTTTTTTCAGCCGCTCCAGGTCGGCGGCGTCCATCCTCGCCGTGACGACAGCGTCCGCGGCGTCGTATTCGGTCGCCCCGACCCGGGCGATTTCATTGAGGAGCGCGAAGCGCCGGCCGTCCGAGGCGGGGAAGCGGAGCCGCACCGGGCGCAGTCCCGCTTCCGCCCGTTCGCGCAGGTGCGCGAGCAGTTCGTCAACGCCCTCGCCGGTCAGGGCGGACACGGCGAAGGAGGGGGACAGTCTGGCGCGCAACGCTTCCAGCGCTCCCGGCGCCGGTACGAGGTCCACTTTGTTGAGGACGTGCACCCGGGGCAGCGCGTCCATGCCCAGTTCGCGGAGCGTCGCGTCCACCGCGTCCGCCTCGACCAGGGCGAGGGGGCTGGCGGCGTCCGTCACCTGGAGCAGGATGTCCGCCTTGGCGGCCTCCTCGAGGGTGGCGTGGAAGCTGGCGACCAGATGGTGCGGAAGGCGGCGGATAAAGCCGACCGTGTCCGAGATGAGCATATCGGAGCCGTCGGCGAATTCGAGCCGGCGGGTGAGGGTGTCGAGGGTGGCGAAAAGGCGATCCCGCACCAGCGCGCCGGCGCCGGTTGTCCGGTTCAGGAGCGAACTCTTGCCCGCGTTCGTATAGCCGACGAGACAAGCGGAGAACACGGCGCGGCGCGTCGACACCTCGCGTTCCTTCCTGGCCTCGATCCCGTCGAGGCCGCGGCGAAGGGCGCCGATCTTGCGCCTGAGGAGGCGGCGGTCCGTTTCGATCTGACTTTCGCCCGGACCGCGCGTGCCGATGCCGCCGCCGAGCCGTTCGAGGTGGGTCCATTTCCTGGCAAGGCGGGGGAGTTCGTACTGGAGCTGCGCCAACTCGACCTGGAGCTTCGCCTGGTGTGTGCGGGCGTTGGATTGGAAGATGTCGAGGATGACCTCGTTCCTGTCGATAACTTTTCGGTTGCAGGCATTCTCGACGGCGCCGAGCTGCTTGGGGGAGAGGTCGTCGTCGACCACGATCGTGTCAGCCTCCGCCGCCCTTGCGGCGGCGGCGACCTCGGCGAGCTTTCCCCTGCCGAAATAGGTGGACGATGCGGGGCGGTCGAGGCGCTGCGTCATGCGTCCGGCCTCCTCGCCGCCGGCGGTGTCGACAAGGCGGGCGATTTCTTCAAGCGGGTCTTCGCCGATGATGTTCCTGTCCGGTGTGACGACCGAGCACAAAAAGCAGCGTTCCCGGTGGAGAGCGATCTCCTTGGCGTGGGTGCGGTCTGGCATGTACCTGCAAATCCTTTGTCTTCTCCGGCCTCGCCCCTCGTGGACAGGGCAGAACCCCATCATAGCCGGAGCCGGACGAATGTCAATCGCGGACGGGTGCGCGACGGGGAGGGTCTGAAACCGACGAAAGCCTGATCCCGGGATCAGGCTCCGTCGAAGCGGCCGGGGGTGCGACCGCGCGGGAAAAACTTCGTTGTCCAGGCCGGCGTTACCGTGCCATCGCTATCGGTTCGACTCCGGTGATGGAACTCATGCCGAAGATATTCGATGCGGCGGGGTCGATGAGGATATCGACGCGGCGGTTGAGCTTCTTGGACGCCTTGTCGGCATTGGGTACGATGGGCCTGAGTTCGCCCCAGCCGGTCGGGTACATGAGGAGCGGCGGATAACCGGCGCGGCGGAGTTCGTCCACGACCGCTTTCGCCCTCAGGAGCGACAGGTGGAGGTTGTCGTTGATGCCCTTGCTGCGCAGCGCCGGATTGCGAACCGGATCGTTGTCCGTATAGCCGACGACCATGAGGAAAAGGTTTTCGCCGGCGAGGATCTCGGACATGCGCCTGATGGCGGCGCGCGAATTCGGATTCAGCTCGTACTTGCCGGAATCAAAGAAGAAGTCGCCCGGCAGTTCGAGGCGGTTGCCGACGACCACGCCGCCGAACTGCTCCGCGAGGGCGGACAGTTGCTGCGCGACCTTGTCGGACATGCCGCGGGCGCCGGCGTTGGCGGCGATGTTGCGCAGACGCGGCATCTCGTTTTCGTAGATGCCAAGCTTGCGGTTGGCGGCGTCGAGCTCGAGCGCGACGCGCTCCGCCCGCGCGTTCGCGTCCTGGACCTGGAACTGCGCGTTGCGCGAATCGTTTTCGTACTGGATCAGGAGCTGCTTGAGTCTGGCGTTTTCGTCCTCGATGGAGGCGAAATCGTCATAGACCGGCTCCTGGCAGCCCGCAAGAAGAAATGCTGAGAAAAGAAGCCCCACAATGGTAGTTAAGGTACGTACCCGCATTTTAACACCCCCTTGGGAACGACACGACTTGGGGAAAAAGGGACGCCGGCTCCCGCAGCCGAAATCCCTTCCTGCCCGCGCCATGCACATAGCGACCTCCATGGTGGCCGCTTTAGCCATAAATTACCAGAATTCCAAATATCATTTCGACTTTTTTTTCGTTTTTCAGTCATTTTTTTCCCGCCAACAAATACCGTATCGACGCTGGACACCGGCTAACGCCGCGTTCGCGCGCCTGTTAGCGTTCCGGTCATAATTGTGCGATTTTTCGGAGGTCGGGGATAGGTGGAAAGTAAAACCAAAAACCGCATCGCCCGCCCGGAAACGGAGCTGCAGCGGTTTTTATAGGAACAAAGGCCTGGCCAGACCATTCGCATCCGTCTTCGAAAAAGGCGGCGACCGAATCGCGACGGCGCTGTTCTTGCCGAAGACGGTTCGGGGATCTTCGACGACGCCTTTCGGGCCATCCTCATTACGGATGGCCCCGAGCGAGCCGGTGAGCGTTGAGTGTACGTCGTCGACCCATGGCTGGCATTACTACGCTAAATTCACCAAAAGAGAACCGGGGCAGCGATTCGACGTTGATTCACAGTACCGCAAATCGTCGCAATTTCTTTTTACCATGGGAGATGGTTGCTTTTCGGCGATTGCCTTCGTAAAGTATATTTTGGGCAAATCCTTACTGGCTTTGTTGTTGCCGGTAGCTTTCCACTTCCCAATTTTCGATGAACTTAACGAAGCGTTCGGCAAGGTATTTGACGCCGCCGAAGGCTTCGGCGTACTGTTCCACCATCGCACCGTCCCAGGCCAGTTCGAGCGCGAGGTCGGCGACCTTCCGGCTCGATCCGAAGGTGAAGACGCCGTCCCGGGCGACGACGATCCTTGGCCAGTAGCCGCGTTCGTCGTGATATTTCTTCAGGCCCGCGGTGGCGAGTTCGCCGGCGTAGGGGTACGAGCGGGCATAGACGAGGTGGTCCGGTGCGAGCGCCCCGGCGGGAACCTTGCACCCGCCGGCAACGGCGAAGTCCCTGGCGTCGGCGCCGCGCGCTGCCGCCACGGCGGCGCGGACTTCCGCGACCGC
>JAIRTL010000075.1 GCA_031254915.1 Planctomycetota bacterium | reverse complement strand
GGCGAACGCTACAACCAGATCGTCGACGCCTGGACGCACGTCACCGAGGCGATCACCGCCGACCTCCTCAAGGAGCTCAAGGAGCACAAGGAGCGCAACGGCGAAAACTACCTCAATCCGATCTGGGCCATGTTCGACTCCGGCGCCAGGGGTTCGACGACGCAGATCCGCCAGCTCGCCGGCTTCCGCGGCCTCATGACCAAGCCCAACGGCCGCATCATCGAAACGCCGATCCGCGCCAACTTCCGCGAGGGACTGCGCGGACTGGAATACTTCTCGTCGACGCACGGCGCGCGCAAGGGTCTTGCGGACACGGCGCTGAAAACGGCGGACTCCGGCTACCTGACGAGAAAGCTCGTCGAGGTCGCCCAGGACGCGACCATCACCACCATGGACTGCGGCACGGTCAACGGCGTCGCCAAGGGCGCGGTCACCTCCGGCGAACACGAGGAAGTGAGCCTCGCGGACAACATCTTCGGCCGCGTCGCCTGCGACAACATCGTCGACATCCTCACCGGCGAAATGGTGGTCGCGCGCGGCCAACTGATCGTCCGCAACGCCGCCCAGCGCATCCAGGAACTGGACCTCGGCAAGATCCGCGTCCGCAGTCCGCTCGCCTGCGAATGCACGCACGGCATCTGCGCCAAGTGCTACGGCATGGACCTGTCGACCAACAAGCTGGTCGAGCCGGGGACGGCGGTGGGCGTCATCGCCGCGCAGTCGATCGGCGAGCCCGGCACCCAGCTCACCATGCGGACCTTCCACATCGGCGGCATCGCCAAGCACGCGGTGCGCGAATCGGAACTGCGCGCCGACGTCGGCGGTCACGTCAAGTTCTCGAACCTCAAGGTGGTCGAGTCGGCGAGAAAGAACGAACGCGGCGAGGACATCCGCGTCCCCGTCGTTCTCAACCGCAACGGCGCCCTGGTCATCACCGACGACCGCGGCCGTGAAATCGGCGAACCGATGGACGTGTCGGCGGGCGCGATCCTCAAGGTGAAGGAAGGCGAGGCGGTCAAGCCGCGCCAGGCCCTCGCCAACTGGGACGCGTACAACACGCCGCTCCTGTCGGAAAAATCCGGCTATATCCGCTTCGAGGACATCGTCGAAGGCTCGACCATGCGCATGGAGACGGACGCGTCCGGCTTCGAGCGCAAGGTCATCCTCGAGCACAAGGGCGACCTGCAGCCGCAGATCCTCATCCTCGGCGAAGACCGCGAAAGCATCCTCGCCTACTACTCGGTGCCGGAAAAGGCTCACCTCCGCGTCGAAGAGGGCGAATACGTCGAGGCGGGCGAGGAACTGGCGAGGACGCCGCGCGAAATGGGCACGACCCAGGACATCACCGGCGGCCTGCCGCGCGTCACCGAGCTCTTCGAGGCCCGCAAGCCCAAGGATCCGGCCGTCATGTCCGAAATCGACGGCATCGTCGAACTCGGCGAGCGCCGGCGCGGCAAACGCCAGATCCTCGTCAAGTCCGATTCCGGGCAGGTGTTCGAACACCTGGTGCCGCAGGGCAAGCATGTCCGCGTCCATACCGGCGACCGCGTCAAGGCGGGCGAACCGCTGGTCGAGGGCCCGCTGGTTCCGCACGACATCCTCGCCATCTCCGGCGAGGAGGCGCTGCAGAACTACCTGCTCGGCGAAATCCAGAAGGTCTACCGCGCCCAGAACGTGCGCATCAACGACAAGCACATCGAGATCATCATCCGCCAGATGATGAACAAGGTGAAGATCGAGGATCCGGGCGACACCCAGCTCCTCCTCACCGACGCCGTCTCGAAGTCGCTCATCAACAAGGTCAACCGCGACGTCGTCGCCAAGGGCGGCCGTCCGGCGCAGTTCGTCGGCGTCCTCCAGGGCGTGGCGCGCGCAAGCCTGTCGTCCGATTCGGTGGTCGCCGCCGCCTCCTTCCAGGAGACGACCCGCGTCCTCACCGACGCCGCCATGGCCGGCCGTCGCGACAACCTGCGCGGCCTGAAGGAAAACGTCCTCATCGGCCGCATGATCCCGGCCGGCACCGGGTTCCCGCAGTTGCGGAATTCGAACATCCGCACCCAGCCGCTGCCGCCGTCGGAGGCGGAGGCGGAGGTGGCGCCCGAGGACGAGATCGGCAAGGAAATGGAGAATATGCTGAATCTGTGATGTCGGCTTTTCCGGCTTTCCGCTTTTCCGATCGAAATTGAAGTGACAAATGGTTTGCCGTTCGGTATACTGGTTTTTCCACTTGCGGCGGGGAACCGCCGCAAGCGGGTTTTGTTTTTGCCGTTTTCCGGATTCGTCAACTTCTTTGTCCGTCCGGCTGTGGCTGCCGATCGGAGAGGGTTTCACCATATACGATGCGAGAGCGGGGGACTCCCGGAGCGTTTTGAATTCGCATTTGGAAAGCGTTTGGTCGGGGCGCGCCGATCGGCAGGCGCATTTTCGCGTTTTTGGCGAAAATACGCCGAAAGGGAGACGCGACGAAGGATCGGCGCTTCCCGAATGTGAAGCCAAAATGCCCTGATCTCCCAAGGTCGACAACGCCCAGCGCAAGCAAGAGGAACTATGCCTACGATCAATCAACTGGTCCGCAAGGGCCGCAAGCAACCCAGGTACAAGTCGAAGTCCCCGGTGCTCGAGGGCTGCCCGCAAAGGAAGGGCGTTTGCGTCCAGGTCAAGACCACCACCCCCAAGAAGCCGAACTCGGCGCTGCGCAAGATCGCGCGCGTCCGGCTCACCAACGGCAAGGAAGTGACGGTCTACATTCCCGGCGAAGGCCACAACCTCCAGGAGCACTCGATCGTCCTCATCCGCGGCGGCCGCGTGCGCGACCTCCCCGGCGTCCGTTACCACATCATTCGCGGCGTCTTCGACTGCGCCGGCGTCGAGAACCGCCGCCAACAGCGCTCCAAATACGGCGCGAAGCAGCCGAAAAAATGACGCGCAATTGATAGTCGGCGATTGCGGGTTCAAGTATGAATCAAGAATCGTGAGTGGATGGAGTATCCCTGGTTCCGCGAATCCGTATATTCGCGGCGATAGGAGAAATCGAGGTCCGCGCGCTTGCGTCCGGACCGCAGGATTTGGGGAAAAACATGTCGGTACGCAGCACCAACGTCACCGGTCCCGGCGTCAAGCCGGACGCGAGGTACGGTTCCGTCCTCGCTTCGAAATTCATCAACTGCCTGATGTACGACGGCAAGAAGGCGATTTCCGAGAAGATTTTCTACGGCGCCATGGACATCATCGCCAAGCGGCTTCCCGAGGAGTCGCCGGTGAAGGTGTTCGAGACCGCCGTCAACAACGTGAAGCCGCTGGTTGAGGTCAAGTCCCGCCGCGTCGGCGGCGCGAACTACCAGGTTCCCGTGCAGGTCAAGCCGAACCGCCAGCAGTCCCTGGCGATCCGCTGGGTTCTCGAGGCGACGCGCAAGAAGTCGGGCCGCCCGATGAAGGAACGTCTCGCCAACGAACTCATGGACGCCTTCAAGCGCGAAGGCGCGGCCATGACCGTGCGCGAAAACACCCACCGCATGGCCGAGGCCAACAAGGCGTTCGCCCACTTCGCGTGGTAACTGGTAACCCGATGCATACGCCTCGAACCATCAGCCGGTCGGCGTTGCGCCGACCGGTTTTTTTATTGGGCGGAGCGCGGTTGTCATGACATAATCAAGGCGGCTTCGAACGCTGTCATGCCGCCATGGGAGAACAGGAAATCTTCGGAAGGGTTCGGCGGAGGGGCGGCTTCCCGCCGGAGCGCCCGAAAGGATTGCGAACATGTCGTTCGCGCATGCCGCATGCCTGCTTGCCCGGTTCGGCGGCGGCTGTTGCTTCGCGGCCGGGTCCGATGTCGGCGCCGCGAACAAAAAGCTCGTCGCCGATTTGAAGCCGGCCGGCTTTTTCCGCTTCTTCGCCGAAATCGCCGACGTGCCGCGCCGCTCCGGCCGTTGCGGCGCGATGGCCGAGTATCTCGAACGCTTCGCCGGCGAGCGCGGTCTCGACTGCCGGCGCGACCCGGCCGGCAACGTCGTAATCGGGAAAAGGGCGCAGGGGACGGCGTCCAGGACGACCGTCATCCTTCAGGCGCACCAGGACATGGTCTGCGCGGCGGAGCCCGGGAAGGCGCACGACTTCGCGGCCGATCCGATCGCCTTCCGCCTGGACGGCGATTGGCTCGGCGCCGACGGCACCACCCTCGGCGCCGACGACGGCGCCGGCATGGCGGCCATACTCGCCGTTCTGGACGACGCAAGCCTTGTCCATCCCGCCCTCGAGGCGCTCTTCACCGTCGACGAGGAGACGACCATGGCGGGGGCGCTCGCGGTCCGCGCCGGGGACTTGCGCGGCGGCGTCCTCGTCAATCTCGACTCCGAGGAATACGGCGTCGCCTACGTCTCCAGCGCCGCCGGCGTCGTCTACGATTTCGTCGTCCCGGTCGCGCGCGAAGCTGCTTCGGCCCCGCCGTCCGCCGTCCGCCGGCTCGTGGTCGGCGGCCTCAAGGGCGGGCATTCCGGCGCCGGGATCAATCAGGGGCTCGCCAACGCCTTCGTCCTTCTGGCGCGGGTCGTGGAAGACGCCGCCGCGCGCTTTGGCGCCGGGGTGTGCGACTTCGGCAACGGCCCGGCGCGCGGCGCCGACAACGCCATTCCCCCGCGCGCCGAGGCGGTGCTGGCGCTCGCCTCCGAAGCGGACGCCGCCGCGCTCGAACGCCTCGCCTCCGAATGGCGGGCGGTGTTCCGCCGCGAATACCGCGCCAGCGATCCGGACGCCGAGGTCGCCGTCGAGGCGGCGGACAAGCCGGCGGCGCCGCCGATCACGGCAGAAAGCCGCGACCGTCTGCTCGCCGCGATCAGGCTCATGCCGCTCGGCGTCGTCCGCCATGTCCAGGACGCGGACATGGCGGAAAAACCGTATGGCGAGATCCCCGTCGAGACGTCGAACAACCTCGGCGTGATCGAGCTTCGGGAGGAGGAAGCGCTGTTGCGTCCGATGGCGAGAGGATCGGTGCATACGCGGCTCGAGGAGGTGGACGGCGGGCTGCGGATCCTCGCCGCGCTGGTCGGCGGCGAATTGCGGGCGCTGAATCGTTTCCCCGGGTGGGAAATGGCGCATCCTCCGGGCCGCATCCAGCGGTTCTTCATCGAGGAGGGCTGGAAGCTGGCGGGCGTGCACGCCGGCCTCGAGTGCGGCGTCCTCGTCGACGCCATGCGGGCGGAGGGCAGGGAGCTCGACGCCATTTCCGTGGGTCCCGACGTCCGCGACGGCCATACGCCGCGGGAACGGCTCGGCGTCGCCTCGGTCGGAAAATTCTGGAACGATCTTGTCCGCGTTCTCGCGAAGCTGTAGCGCGGCCGCGCGCCGCTCCGTGCGCTGCGACGCGGAACGCGGAGGCGAATGGAGGATTTCGTCATGCTCCGGGTTTTACTCCCGATATTGGCGTTCGCGGCGACCGCCCTCGGCGTCGACGTCACGGTCGCCCTCAGGGACGACCCCGAAGCGGGCGTCCTCGAGCCGTCGCTTTTCGGCGGCAACCTCCAGTGGATCGAGCGCGGCGACGGGGTCATGGAGGACGGGGCGCTCTGGAACATGGAAAAACTGGAGGCGGTGCGCCGGTTGCGGCCGCCGCTCGTCCGTTTTCCCGGGGGAGCGCTCGCCAGCGCGTATGATTGGGAGCGGGGCGTCGGCGGCGGGGCGCAACGCGGAACGGGATCGGATGCCCCGGGCGGACCGCAAACGATGCACTTCGGCACGCTCGAGTATCTCGACTTCCTTCACCGCGCGGGCGCCGAGGGCATGATCACCCTGAACCTGAACAAGGATCCGGAAACGAGCGCCGGATGGCTCCGCTTCGTCAAGGAAATGGGGCCGGGCTTCGAACCCGCTTCGGCCGTGCCGTGGTGGGAGGTCGGCAATGAATCGTACCTCAGGACGGATCCCTCCTTCTGCACGGCGGAGGAGTACGTCGGACGCTTCGCCGGCCATTACGGGCGGCTCAAGGCGGTCGACCGGGAGGCCAGGGTCGGCGCGATTCTCGAGGCGAATTTCCTCGGCCTTCCCTGGGTGAAGCCGATCATCCCCGAAAACGATTCCTGGAACGACACGGTGATCGAAGGCCTGAAGGCGCGCGGCATCGCGGCGGATTTTTACGGCATCCACTTCTACGCCCTCTTCGACGCCGACCTTTCGCACCGCAAAAATATCCAGACGCTTCTCGTCGCGCCGGCGGTCATCGGCGACAAGATCGCGCGCCTGCGGCGGACGCTCCGCGAGCGCGGCGCCGACGCCCCGGTGTTCGTGACCGAATTCAACATCTTCATGAAGGATCCCGTCACCAACTGGAAATACTGCCTCGATCCCGTGCAGGCGCCGTACATGATGGACATGCTGATGACGTTCGCGCAGACGGGCGTCCGGGGCGCGTGCGTCTGGAGCCTTCTGGGCAACTGGAATTTCGGCCTGTACGGCGAAGACTATCCGTACACCATGAAAAAGCCGGGCGTTTCCGGTTACCGGCCGGGGGCGGAAGCGTACATGAAGCTGGCGGATTATCGGGGGCGGGAAATGCTCGCGACCGAAATCGACGCGCCCGACGCGCGCTTCGATCCCGTCGGCATCGTCACGGCGGCGGACAAGATGAAGGTGATGAATGCGGTGGGCCTGAAGCCGCGCGCCCCGGGCGAGGGACCGGTTTTGCTCGTCGTCAATCGCTCGGCCGGGGAAACGCTCGCGCTGCGTTGCGACTGGAACGGCCGCGGGGCGGTTCCGGTCGCGGCGGAAAGCGTGGCGCGCCCGCCCGCCAAAGGGCCGAAGATCGCCAAGGGCGCCGTTACGCTGCCGCCGATGTGCGCGGCGATCATCACCTACGCGCCGTGACGACGGGGCGGGCTTTCGTCATGCGGAGCCGACAGGCGCGGGGTTTCAGTCCGATCGGGCGCGTCTCCATGGTCCGGGTTGAATTGCCTTGACACCATTCCCCGGCGGAATTATAACTATCCGAGCCGCCGGGAGGCGGTTTAACTGTATGACATAGACGGCCGTCCGAATCCGGCCGGGCCCTTGCAAGGGTCGGAGCGTGAACCGGGTCAGGCGGGGAACCGAGCAGCCCTAAACGGATCCGGCTTTGTGCAGGCAAGCCTGGTCGGATTTGGGCGGCCCTTTTTTTATGCCGTTCACTCTCCGGAGTTGTGATTCCCCGACTGTGCGCGGCCATGGGACGGCCGGGGGCGGCGGATGTGGAACAGGCCCCCCATCCCCCATTTGCGCAATTTCGCGCCGCACGCGGCGCATGCCGCAGGAGTCTCCGATGTACGAAGTGATGGCGCGACGCTGCCGTCCCGGCGCGTTCAACGAGGTGGTCGGACAGGAGCATGTCGCCCGCACGTTGCAAAACGCCATCCGCCGCGACCGCGTCGCCCACGCCTACATGTTTACGGGCGGACACGGCTGCGGGAAAACCACCATGGCCCGCATCCTCGCCAAGGCGCTTGTCTGCGTGAAAGGGCCGACGCCCGAGCCGTGCGGCGCGTGTCCCCTCTGCGTCGACGTCGCCGCCGGCCGCGACGCCGACGTCCTCGAAATCGACGGCGCGTCCAACAACGGCGTCGAACAGATCCGCCAGCTGCGGGAGCAGGCGGCGTATGTTCCGGCCCGGGCGCGGTTCAAGATCTACATCATCGACGAAGTCCACATGCTGTCGGACAGCGCGTTCAACGCGCTCCTGAAGACGCTCGAGGAGCCGCCGCCGCACGTCAAGTTCATCCTGGCGACCACCGACCCCCACAAGGTCCCGGACACCATCCTGTCCCGCTGCCAGCGCTTCGATTTCCGCCGGGCGACCTCCGCCGATCTGACCGCCTTTTTCCGCCGCCTCGCCGAGGCGGAGAACGTCAGGATCGCCGACGACGCCCTCGACGCCGTCGCCGCCTTCGCCGGCGGATCGGTCCGCGACGGCCTCGTCCTTCTCGACCAGCTTTTTTCCTTCGCGGAGGCGGAGATCGTCCGCGCCGACGTCGAGTCGCTTCGCGGCGCGGCCCCGGCCGAGGCGGTGGCGGGGCTGTTTCGCTCGTTCGTCGCCGGCGACCCCGTGGCGGCGCTCCGCACGGTGGACGACGTCGCCAGGCGCGGCGTGAACGCCGGCGACTTCCTCGACCAACTTATCGCCTTCGGCCGCGACCTGATGTTTCTCGTCGCCACCGGCGCGATGGACCAGGTCATGGCCTACGGTCCGGCGCGGGACGCCTTGCCCGGCCTCGCCAGGGCGGTTGATCTGGAAACGGCGCTGCTCCATCTCGACGTCCTCGCGCAGGCCCGAACCAGGGTGCGGAGCCGCGCCCTGTCGAATCCGCTCGTCGCCCTGGAAATGGCTGTCGCGCGCCTTTCCGGTCTGGGCGCGGTCAATCCGGTGCGGGACGTCCTCGACCGGTTGGCCGGCGTCCCCGAACCCGGGCGCGTGGACCCGCCCCCCGAACCGCGACCGGCCGGGGAAAACGCTCCGGAGCCGGCCGCATCCGCACCAGCCGCACCGCCGGCGACTTCCGCCTCCGCCGTCGCCGCCGAACCGGAAGCGACGCCGCCGGAACCGGCGCCCGATCCGGTTTCTCATCAGGTTTCGCAGGATTCTCGGGTTCCGCCGGCGCAGGGGACGGAGACGGTCTCGCCGCCTTCGGCGGTTGCGGCGGCCGATACGGCGGACGAAGCCGGCGAATCGGAGGATGGGGACGACTGCCTCGAAAACTGCCGCGCGCCGCTCACGGCGGATGTCGTCCGCCAGGCGTGGCCGCGCATACAGGACAATCTCGCGGCGATGAATCCCGCCGACATCAGGCACATGGCCGGGGTGAGCGTGACGCACGCCGCGGAGGACGTCGTGACCCTGTCCGGGCCGCCGATCACGATCGAGGCGTGGGAGGACAGGAGGCGGCTTTCGCGGCTGCTCGAGGCCGCCGCCGAGGCGCTTGGCAGGCCGGTGATGTTCGAATTCAAGGCGGTCGCGCCGGCGCGGATCAGGGAGCGCGCGGCCGGGGAAACGGCGGCGAGGCGGGAATTATTGCGCAATCCGGCGGTGGAAACGGTCAAAGCCCTGTTCGACGGCGAGGTGGTGGACTGCCGCCCGGCCGAGAACCTCGATCAGGAAGGGGAGGAAGCGTGAGCGGCATCGGCGACTGGTTCAACATGATGAAAAACACCAAGGATCTGATGGAGAAGGCGAAGACGGCGCAGGCCGAGCTTGCGAAGCTCACGGCCGAGGGGCAGGCGGGCGCCGGCCTCGTGACCGCCAGGGTGAACGGGCTTGGCGAACTTGTCGCCATCGATTTCGACAAGTCGGTCGTCAACCCGCACGAGGTTGAAATGCTCTCCGACCTCGTCGTCGGCGCGGTCGCCGACGCCCGGCGGAAGGGCGCGGAACTTCGTTCCAAAGCCGTCGCCGAAATGACCGGCGGCCTGGACCTGTCCGCCCTCGGGATCGACCTCGGCGGGCTTGGTTGAGGTCGAAAAAAACTTGCCGCCCGCCCGCCATCTGGTAAGGTGCGGGAAAGCATTTTCTTTGGACAACCGGGAAGGGCGGCGCGCATCGGCGGGTCGGCCGCGCCGGGATATCGGGAATCGCGAAAGAGGAGGCACACAGCATGGCATCGACAATTCAGGGAAACGCCGTCATTTTCACCCAGGGCGGCCCGACCGCCGTCATCAACGCCACCTGGGTTGGCGTGGTGCAGGGCCTGATCCTGTGCAAGGACGTCACCGGCATCTGGGGCGCGATAAACGGCATCGACGGAATCATGAACGAAAACTTCATCGACCTCAAGGAGCAAACGGCGGGCACGCTGCAGGCGATCAGCTACACCCCGGCGACGCAGCTCCGCTCCACCCGCAGAAAACCGGGCCAGGAAGAGAATTGCCGCATGCTCGACGTCTTCCAGAAGCATAACATCCGTTACGTGTTCGGCATCGGCGGCAACGACACCTCCGAATCGCTCGACATCATCAACGACGCCGCCCGCGACCGCGAGTACGAACTGCGCGTCTTCCACGTCGCCAAGACGGTCGACAACGACCTGATGGAAAACGACCACACCCCCGGCTACGGTTCGGCCGCCCGCTACGTCGCCAACGCCTTCCGGGGCGTGAACCTCGACAACCAGTGCTTCGGCGGGCTCTACATCGGCGTTTGCATGGGCCGCCACGCCGGCTTCCTCACCGCCGCCTCGGCGCTCGGCCGCCAATCCCCCGAGGACGGCCCGCACCTCATTTATCTCCCCGAGTGCCCCTTCAACCTCGAGAAGTTCGCCAAGGACGTCGAGGAGGTGTACAAGAGGCACAACCGCTGCGTCATCGCCGTATCGGAAGGGATCGAGGACGAGAACCACACCCCCATCCTCCAGGTGCTTTCCACCGGCAGGCTCGAGGCGGACAGCCACGGCAACGTGCAGCTTTCCGGCACCGGCGCGCTCGCCGACGGCCTTGTGAACCATCTCAGGGAACACCTCGAGGGCAAGGGCATCGTGAAGAAGCTTCGCGCGCGCGGCGACACATTCGGCTATGTCCAGCGCTCCTTCCCGGACCAGAGCCCGGTTGACCGCGAGGAATCGATCGCGCTGGGCACCTTCGCCGCCGAATGCTCCGCCTCCGGCAATATCGACGGTTCGTGCGCCATCGTCCGCGTCTCGGACCGGCCGTACAAGGTCGAGTTCAAGCTGGCGCCGCTCAAGAATGTCGCCGGCAAGACCAGGCGCATGCCGGCCGAGTTCATCGCCGCCGGCCAGAACGACGTCACGGACGCCTTCATCGAGTACGCGAAACCGCTTATCGGCGAACTCACGCCGCTTGGCGCGCTCGACATGAGCAAAAAGGTGACGTTCTAAGAACCGCCTGCCGCCGTCTCCGGTCCTGGAGGCCGTCGGCTGGCGCGTTTTCGGGAATGGGCGGATCGACGTCCGCCGCCCCGGGAAGCGTTCCAACGGCGAAACGCCGCGGCGTTTTCGCACATATGCCGGGCGCGGCCCGAAATTGTGAAAATGGGGAATGGGGGTTGCCCTGTTCCGCATCTGTTTCCCTTGGCCGTTTCATGGCCGCGCGCAATTGACGCGCAGTTGAGGAAATCCGCCTCCGGACCGTGAACGGTATGGTCGACCCCTCACCGGTGCGTTTTTGGTTGGCGCGGTTGAGCGCGGAAACGCAGCGGGGAGGCCGGGCATTTCCGAAAACGCGCTCACGGAAGGAGTCCATCATGCCGGAAAACGACGTGCATTCCGCGTTTACCTGGTTCAATCCGCCGCCGCACGCCGAGATCGTCGACGGCGCGCTTGAAATGCGAACCGCGCCGGAAACGGACCTGTGGATGCGCACGCATTACGGGTTCATGCGCGACAACGCCCATGGCTATCTCAGGCCGATGCCGGAGGATTTCTCGCTCTCCGTGAAAACGGAATTCCGCCCCGGGGGGCGGTACGACCAGTGCGGGCTTCTTCTCTATGTGGACGGCGACAATTGGGTCAAGGCGTCGGTGGAATACGAAAATCCGGAATACAGCCGTCTTGGGAGCGTCGTCACCAATTTCGGGTATTCCGATTGGGCTACCGTCGATCTGAGTCCGAACGTGAACATCATGCATTACCGCCTCAGCCGGAAAGGTTCCGACTTCCTTCTTGAATCGTCGAGCGACGGCGACTGTTTCAAGCAAATGCGCGTTTTCCACATGCACGCGCCGCTGTCTGCCGCCAAAGTCGGCCTGTACGCGTGCAGTCCCGGGAACGCGTCCTTTGCCGCCCGTTTTATGGAGATGCAACTCAAGCCATCCCTCTGGAAGGAATGAAATGATATAGATGTAACGCAGTTCAATGTATCTTATTATGCTATTTCAACTTGCCGCCGCCGGGCGAAAGCCGGCGGCGGGTTTTAAAAAAGTGCGACAGCTTCCCACGAAAATACGACAGTTTTCCATTGAAAGTATACCGTCCGGACGGTATAGTAATAAATGAATTGAGTGATGATGTACCGGAGGCGGGCGATGGGGCGTAAAAGTTCCCGTGAGGCGATTCTTGATGCGCTCGAGCGCGTCATCGCCACCCACGGCGTCACGCAAGTGACGCTGGAGGCTGTCGCGCAGGAGGCGGGCATCAGCAAGGGCGGCCTGCTCTACCACTTTTCCAATAAAAAGGAAATGCTCCTCCGTATGCTCGAACGAAGCGCGGCCCGCTTCGACGACTTGGTGCAATCGATAAAAGAAGCCTTGCCGGAGACGCCGGGAAGGGCTGTCAAGGCGCATATTCTCGCGCGGCTCAGGGAGACGTCGCGGATAAACATCGCCCCGTCCAAGTTCGTCGGGCTGCTCGACGACGAGGAGTTGAAAAATTTCGTGACCGAGATAAAAAGGCGGGAATTCCATGAAATAACCGCCATGACTGGACAACGGGAGAAAATCTCCCTCCTGCTTCTCGCCGTGGAGGGGATGTGGATGATGGAGTTGTTCCAGATTCCCGCGCTTTCGCCGGAGTTCAGGAAAAAGCTTGAAGCGCGGCTTCTCGCCATGGTCGACGACGAGGACGGGGCGCAGGACATGCGTCTCGTCGGCTCACGCGCCACCGGCGCCTGACGGGATGCGGATTCGACTGATTGCATAGGCGTTTTTTTCAGGAGCGCATCATGAACGGGAAATACGGCATCTGGATAAAGCTTGCCTGCGGGGTCGCCGCCATCGCGGCCGCGGGGATCATCCTCACCGGCGACGGCAAGGGAGCGTCCGACGTGCCCGAAAGCGCCAAGCGGCCGCCCACCATGGTCAATTTCACGCCGGCGCAACACAGGCTGTTCGAGGACGCGATCGTCGCCGACGGCACCATCAAGGCGAAGAACTATTCGCTCGTGTCGCCGCGCATCAACGGCGTCATCGACGACATCTTCGTCCGCGAAGGCGACGCGGCGCGGGCTGGAAAAACGAAGCTCTTCCAGATCGACAACGAGAAGTTGTCGCAGGCGGTCGAGCTCGACAGCCAGGAGCTGGTCATCGCCGAGTCCACGCTGGAGGAGCGCAAGGCCGCCCTCGTCAGCGCCGAGGCCGACCTCGCGCAGGCGGAAAAGGATTTCGCCAGAATCGAAAACCTTTACAACCAGAAGGTCGTCACCACGTCCGATTACGAGCAGAGCGAAACGCGGGTGACGCAGCTCGACGCGGCGCGCAAGGTGAACGAAACCCAGGTCACCCTCGCCGAACAGGCCGTCGTCAAGGCGCAGATCAGCCTCGACATGACGAAAAAGGACCTCGCCGACTCCGTCATGTTCGCGCCCATCGACGGCATCGTCAGCGGCCGGTATTCCGAACCCGGCGAAATGGGCAGCACCGGCAAGTCGGTCCTGCGCATCGACGACGTCACGAACCTCAAGGCCGTCGCCTATCTCCCGGGGCAGTACTACCCCCGCATCAACCCCGGTTCCAGCCGGGTGCAGCTCACCGTCCTCAACAGGGCGATCGGCGAGTTTCCCATCACCTACAAGGCGCCGGCGATCGACTCGGCGCTGCGCACCTTCGAGATCTGGGCCGATGTCGAAGGGGACGGCGCCTACGTCGTTCCCGGCGCCCAGGCGTCGATAAAAACGATCCTTCGCCAGACGGAAAGCGTCGGCGTGCCGCGCGACTCGGTCCAGTACCGCGACGGGAAATTCTGGATTTTCGTGCCGGATGGCGACCTTGCCAAGATGGTTTCGGTCGAGACCGGCCTTGAGACGGACGGGTGGATGGAACTCCTCGACTCTCCCGTCAAGGCGGGCGACCCCGTGATCACCCAGGGCCAGTTCCTGCTCGAGGACGGCTACCCCATTCGCGAACGCGGCAAGTGAGGAGAACCCGCTAAATGTTCCTATCCAACGCATCGGTCGCGCGCCCGGTGGCGATGAGCTGCCTCATCATCGCCCTTTCCGCGCTCGGCTTCAACGCTTTCAGAAAACTCGGCCTCGAACTGATGCCGAAAATGGACATCCCCTTCGTCACCGTCCAGGTGATCTACCCCGGCGCCACGCCCTCGGACATCGAGGTCGACGTCGTCAAGCGCGTCGAAGACGTGGTCGCGTCGGTCGAGGGCCTCAAGCACATGAACTCGAGCTGCCTCGAGAACATGGGCCTCGTGGTCCTCGAGTTCACCCTCGAAACGGACGTCGACGTCGCCGCCAACGACGTACGGCAAAAAGTCGACTCCATTCTCAACGACTTCCCGGCCGGCGTCGATCCGCCGGTCATCCTCAAGGTGGACATCAACGCCCTTCCCATCATCACCCTCGCCCTCACCGGGACCCTGACGATCGAGGAACTGTACGATTACGCCGACCAGGAGCTTTCGGACCGCCTGTCCTCGATCGCCGGCGTCGCGAACCTCAACCTCATCGGCGGCGCCGACCGCGAGGTCCACGTCGTTCTCGACCGCGAAAAGGTGTCCGCCGCCGGCCTGAGCAGCCTCGACGTCGTCAACGCGCTCCAGGAAGGCGTTCTCACCCTCCCCGCCGGCCGCGTCGACGACATGAGCTACGAATACAACGTCCGCTTCGACGCCGAATACAAGGCGGAAAGGGACATCGGCAACCTCCAGGTCGCGGGCCGCGACGGCGCCCGGCGCTATATCCGCGATCTCGGGCACGTCGAATTCGCCTCCGACGAAATCCGCCAGGCCAGCTTCATCAACGGCCGCCCCGCGATCGGCATCCAGGTCGTGAAGCGCGCCGATGCGAACGCGGTCGAGGTGGTGCACGAGGTGAAGCGCCAGCTCGGGCAGATCAACCAGCTCCTCCCGGGCGGCATGGAACTCATTTTCGTGTCCGACGACGCCGCCTTCATCGAAGCGTCCTATTCGAGCACGCTCGAGAACGTCTGGCAGGGCGTCGTCCTTACGGCGATCATCCTCTTCCTCTTCCTGTTCAACATCCGGACCACGATCGTCGTCGCCATCTCCATGCCGCTGACGATCATCATCAGCCTGTTCGCGGTCCAGCTTTCCGGCTTCACCCTGAACGCCGTCGTGCTGCAGGCGCTGGGCCTTTCCGTCGGCACGCTGGTGACCAACTCGATCGTCGTCATGGAAAGCATCGCCGCGCAGCTCGAAAACGGCGCCCCGCCGTGGAAGGCGGCGAAGGACGGCGCCAACGACGTCGCGGTGGCGGTGCTCGCCTCCGCCGGCACGAACATGGTCGTGCTGCTTCCGATCGGCCTCATGGGCAGCATGGTCGGCATGGCCTTCCGTCCCTTCGCCATGACCACCCTCTACTGCAACACGGTCTCCCTCTTCATCTCGTTCACGCTGACCCCGATCCTCTGCGGCGTCATCCTCAAGCCCCGGGACGACAAGTCGCTCCTCACCCGCATCGGCGACAGAACGAACGGCTTCATCGACTTCGCCGCCAAGCGGGTCGCGCACGTCATGCGCTTCCTCGGCCGCCACCGGATCGCCGGCGGCCTCGTCGTCCTGGCGTCCGCGGCGCTTCTCGTGCAGTCGGTGATGATGACCGGCGACATCGGCTTCGCCATGTTCCCGGAAATCGACAAGGGCCAGCTCATCGTCAAGCTCGAATACCCGACCCAGCAGAACCTCGGCGCCACTATGGAAAAGGTGAAGGAGGTGGAGGGCGTCATTCGCGGCGCCGTCCCCGACCTGATTCACCTGTTCACCAGCGTCGGCAGGGTGAACGCGGCGGACGGCAGCCCGTCGGAAGGCACCTTCCTCGCGTCCATCTATCTTTATATGAACAACAAAATGGATCGCGGGAAGAGCGTGTTCCAGTATATGGAGGAACTCAGCGACCTCCTCGCCGGCTATTCGGACGCCAGCATCACGGCGTCGCTCCCGAACCTGATCGGCCAGGAAAGCATTCCCATCACCCTCGCGGTCAGCGGCGAGGACATGGAAACGCTCGACTCCATCACCACCCGGCTCCAGCGGGAAATTTCGCGGCGCCCGCTCTACATCCGCCCGAGCACGTCGGTCCGCAATCCGAGGCGGGAGATCCGCGTCTCGCCGAACCGGGCCATCCTCGCCGACGCCGGCATCGCGCCGTCGCAACTCGGTCTCATGCTCAGGACGAACATCGAGGGAACGAAAACCGCCCAGTTCAAGTCGGGCGCGCGTTCCTACGACATCAGGGTCAAATTCCAGAAGCGGGACGGCCTGCGCCAGGTCGAGGAATTCCAGATCCCGCTGCCCAACGGCCAGAGCGTGCTTCTGCCGCAATACGCGAACATCCGCAGCGAGCCGTCCCCCGTGATGATCTCCCGCTACGACAAGTCGCGCATGTCCGTCCTCTACTCGTTCCTGCACGCCGACCTGCCCCTCGGGACGGCGATGGACGAAATCACGGAGATCATCGAGCGCGGGAACCTCGTCCCCGCCGGGTACGGCTACGCCTTCCTCGGCGCCGGCGAAATGATGGGCGAAACGCTGGCCGAGTTCAGCGAAGCCCTTCTCACCGCCATTTTCCTCACGTATCTGGTGTTGGCGGCGGTTCTGGAATCGTTCACCAGGCCGTTCTACATCATGACGACGATCCCCATGGGATTGATCGGCATGCTCTGGGCGCTCAGGATCGCCGGCTACCCGATCAACATGTTCGTCCTGCTTGGCGCGGTCCTGCTTATCGGCATCGTCGTCAACAACGCCGTGCTGGTCATCGACCATATGCAGCAACTGGCGTCCGAAGGCATGAACAGGGGCGAAGCGATGCTTCAGGCGGTGGCGCTCGAGTTCCGGCCCATTCTCATGATCACCATCGCCGCGGCGCTGGGCATGTTGCCGCTCGCGATCGGCGCCGGCCTCGGCAGCGAAATGAACGTCGGCATCGGCACGTCGTCCGTGGGCGGCATCATCGTCTCCGGCGTGCTGACCCTTCTCGTGATCCCGGTCATCTTCCTGATGTTCAATCCGCCCGACAAGGACGAGGACCCGGACGACGCCGAGATGTACGAGAACGTCAAGCGCACAAGCTCGCGCGTGTTCCACAAGCCGGTCGAGCACAGCGAAGAACCGACGGATGCTTCCGCGCCATGACGGCGGCCGCGGCGTTTTCGCGGGCGGTCGGCCTTCCCCATGCCCGTTTTGGCCGGCGCAATCGAACGCGAAAACGCTGCGGCGCCATCCTTCTCCCCGGGCCGCCTCCCGCAAGGGGGGCGGCGTTTTTATTGGGGCGGGCGTCCGGTGTTCCTGTTCCCCGCCTCGACAAGCGATAAAAAAGGCCGCCCCGATTGGGGCGGCCTTTCCGGCGGCGGACATTGCGGCGACATTTTCCACATCGCCCTGTGCCTGGCGCGAAGCGCCCGATTTGTCGGGCAGGATAGGTTAGGTTAGAAATCCCCGAAATCACCGTTTTCGTCATCCAGCGGGATCACTTCGTCGGGCCTCATCACCTGCTGCGGCGCGGGAGCGGCCAACTGGCGGGACTTCGCGCTCACGGGCGCCGCGCCGGGCGCGTGACGGCCGGCTGGAAAGCCCTTTCTCATCGGTCTGGCGGGGGACGGGGGCGGAACGCGGCCCGTGCCCCGCCCGCCCGCCACCAGAGTCACCAAATCGCCGACCGCGCCCTTCAGCGTCTCCGCCTGGGCGGACAGCTCCTCGGCCGCCGACGCCGCCTCCTCGGCCGTCGCCGCGTTGGATTGCGTCACCTTGTCCATCTGGGCCACCGCCGTGTTGACCTGATCCACTCCCTGTGCCTGCTCGTTGGTGGCCGACGCGATCTCGCCGATCAATTTGCCGACATCCCTCGCGCCCGCCTCGATCTCCTTGAAGCTCGAATCCAGATCCGTCGCGATTTCGGAGCCCTTCTTGACGCGCGTCACCGTGCCCTCGATCAACGACGCGGTATCCCGCGCCGCCTGGGCGGAACGCTGGGCGAGGTTCCGAACCTCGTCGGCGACCACGGCGAAGCCCTTTCCGGCCTCGCCCGCGCGGGCGGCCTCGACGGCGGCGTTGAGGGCCAGCAGGTTCGTCTGAAAGGCGATCTCCTCGATGGTCTTGATGATGCGGCTGATCTGCTCGGCCGAATCGGTGATTTCGGACATCGCGCGGGTCATGTTGCCGACGTCCTTGGCCCCCTCGTCGATGCGCTTCACCGTCTGGGCGGTGGTGTCGCTGGTGCGCGTGGCGTTGTCGGCGTTCTGGCGCGTCATTGAAGCCATTTGTTCAAGCGCCGAGGAGGTTTCCTCCAGGCTTGCCGCCTGTTCGGTCGCTCCTTCGGCCAGTCCCTGGGACGATTCGGAAATCGAGTTGGCGGCCGACGCCACCTGGTCCGAGGCTTCGCCCAGCCCGTCGGTGATGCCGGTCAATTTGCGGACGATGCCCGAAACAACGAAATAGGCCAAGCCGCTCGAAGCCACGATGCCGATGACGCTGACCAGAATGGTGAAATACCGGACCGTGGTCTGGAGCCCGGACATCTCCGCCTCCAGATCGCTCTGGAGGCGATGGGCCACGCCGACCGCGTCGACAGTATACTTGGTCAAATCCGCCTGGGCGGGATCCACCTTGTTCCGGAAAAGCTCCAGCGCCCTTTCGTCGGAGTTCTGCTCGGCGAGGGCGACAATGCGGTCCGCCACCTCCTTGTGCTTCGCCCAAGTGTCTTCCAGCGTTTTCCAGTCGTTCCGGTTCTCCGCCTTGGCGCCGACGATGGGCATGGCGGCTTCGACTTCCCTGATTCTGTCGGCGATTTGCCTCTTTATCTGGGTCGCCCTGGCGGTATCGGTCGTCAAAACCATTTCGCGGATTTCGGCCGGAATGGACTGCATCGGGACGCTGATTTTTCCGATTCCGTCCACGTCGGCCAAGACCGTCTTGAACAGCTCCTCCTCCTTGAGGCGCAGCGGGGCGCATTCCTTTTCAATCATGGCCAGCGCCTGCGGGTTGCTGTTGATGCTGGCCACCGAGGCGGTTTCCTTGGAGGTCGCGTCGAGCGCGGCCCACAGCTTCCTGAGTTCCTCCGGGCGCCGCTTCAGATCGTCCCCGGCGTCGTCGGGGATGTTTTTTTCGTAGGCGTCGATTTCGTCGACCATCCCCTTTTCGATCGACGCGAACGTATCCGTCATGATGCGGTCGATGACCGCCTTGTCGGTGTTTGTGATGATGCGAAGGGTCGCGGCGTTGCGTTCCCAATTGAAGCGGTTTATTCGGATCAGGCTGGCGGTGCGGTTGCCCGCCATCGTCAACCGTTGCCTGGTGGAGTCCAACCGTCCCAGCCCGTAAATGGTGACCCCGGTGATGACGACGGCCACCCCGGCCAGCAGCGCGACCACGCCGAAGATTTTCCTGCTCATGGACATAACTTTCCTTTCATCGGGAGGATATCGGAACTATTGCCGTTCACGGTCCGGAGTCGTGATTCCCCCGGCTGTGCGCGGCCATGAAACGGCCGGCGCATGGCGACCAAACGCCGCGAAAGACCCGGCGTTTCGGGATGCGATGGGACAGGCCGAAATGCGCGGCGGGATGCCCATTCGACTTCGCGAAACGCGCCAAGGGAACCGGATGTGGAACAGGGCGACCCCCGTCCCCATTGTCACAATTCCGGGCCGAGCCCAGTATATGGAAAAACGTCGCCGTGACAACGGGGCACATCGGAAAAACGCGGCCGCGGCTTCATCCCGCCGCGGGCATAACGGCATACGCGCTTTCCAATTCCGCGAACTGAACGCTCGTCCGCGCGGCTTCGATCCCGAAAGAAGCGGCGGGAAGAAATCAGCGGCGAAGCCCGGCGATTTCCGCGAAACGGTCGGTCACCTGGCTGAACACGCCGACCAGGACCGGATCGAAATGGC
This sequence comes from Planctomycetota bacterium, assembly GCA_031254915.1. Classification (GTDB taxonomy): domain Bacteria; phylum Planctomycetota; class SZUA-567; order SZUA-567; family SZUA-567; genus JAIRTL01. Next base: position 3,605 of record JAIRTL010000075.1, on the reverse strand, counting down.
TGCCTCCGGCCTCGACGATTATCTTTTCCGCCTCGGCGGGCGCAATCGGATTCTTGTACGGGCGGGTGGAAATCAGCGCGTCGTATACGTCGGCGATGGCCATAAGCCGCCCCTCCAGGGGGATTTCCTCGCCCTTCACCCCCGCCGGGTATCCCGAGCCGTCCCATTTTTCGTGGTGGGTACCGGCGATGACGCGGGCATGGCGAAGATACACGTGATCGGAGGTTTTTTTCGAGATCCGGTCGATCGCCTCCACCCCGATCGCCACGTGCCGCTTCATCTCCTCGAATTCCTCCGGGGTCAGCCGGCCGGGCTTGTTCAGGATGGCGTCGCTTATGGCGATCTTGCCCACGTCGTGGAGCTGGGCCGAGGGCAGCAGGAAATCGATATCCCAGGTCGCCACCGTGGATTCATAAATTTTGTCCTCCATCAGCTTCTCCACCAGCACCTTCAGGTACATCTGGGTGCGGGTGACGTGCCCGCCGGTGAGGTTGTCCCTGAATTCCACCATTTCCGCCACAGTGGACATCACCGCGTTCTGGAGCGCGAAGATCTGCTCGGTCTTCTTGTGCACCATGTCCCACAGGTTGTCATTGTAGTTTTTCAGTTCCTTTTTCTGGCTGACGGTCAAAAGGTGATTTTCGATGCGCTTCAGGAGGAGCGGGGCGCAGAAGGGCTTGAAGACGTAGTCGATCGCCCCCAGGCTCAAACCCTCGAGTTCGCTGGATTCGTCGATCCTGGCGGTGAGGAAAATGACCGGCACGTCGTGCCAGCGCCGGTCGGCCTTCAGCTTCCGGATGACCGCGTAGCCGTTCATCTCCGGCATCAGGACGTCGAGGAGGATCAGATCGGGCGTCACGTGTTCCATGATCTCGAAAAGCTTCGTCGCCGAGGGAACGGCGTAGACCTCGTACAAATCCTTCATCATGGCCTTGCCGACGCTCAGGTTGGCCAGGTTGTCGTCCACCAGCATTATCCGGCTGCGTGGATTGGACATGTTCATTCTCCTTTTCCCCGGTCCGTCAAACGGGCCGACAGTTCGTCCGCGATGAGCCGAAGATCCATGGCCGCGATCTTTTCCCGCAGCCAGGGGATCAATTCCCCCCCATGTCCATAGACAAAGCCCTCCAATTCGGTCATCGCCCCGTCCACCCCGTCCATGTCGTAATCGCGGCAAGCCGACCGCAGCCGATCCAGGACGGCGGGATCCGGTTCGCCCCTTTCCGGCTTCCCGCTTTTCCGGTCGAATTCGGCCAGCCTCCCGGCCAGTTCGGCCAGGAGCTTTTCCGCCATCGCCGCCATGGCCGCGTTGTTGGCGCGGACGAACCCGAGATCCCCGGAATTCACCGCCAGCTCCAGTTCCTCGGCCAGCCTGCCCAATTCCCGGGCCCCGACGCCGTAACTGCTGCTCTTGATCCCATGCACCACGACGCCGTAGGCGGCCGGCCCCTCCTCGTCGAGTCCGCCCGTCCGCGCGATCAGCCGGTGAGTGGTCTCGGCGTAGGATCGCAGGGCGCGGAGGAACGCCTCCCGGTCGCCGCCGAAGCGCGCCAGCGCCGTCTCCTGGTCGAGTCCGTCGATCGGCCCGATCACATGGACCGGGCGAGGGAAGGGCGCCTCCGCCGCCGCGGTGCTGGCGGCGGCGTCCTCCAGATCCCGGTTCCGAACCCACCGCATCAACACGGCGTCGAGTTGCGCGAGGTCGATGGGTTTGGAAAGGAAGTCCTGGAACCCGTTCTCGAGGAACATCCGCTGGTTGCCCACGATGGCGTTGGCGGTCAGGGCGATGATCGGCAGGGTCCTGGCGTACTCGGTACCGATTTTCCGGATGAGCCGCACGGTTTCGATCCCGTCCAGGTCCGGCATCATGTGATCCATGAATACGGCGTGGTAGCGGACGCTCTCCTCCCGGATCAGCTCGATGGCCCGCCGGCCGCTGGACACCGTGTCCACCTTCACGCCGTAGGGCTTGAGCACGCCCCGGCCGATCTCCAGATTGGCGGGGACGTCGTCCACGAGAAGCACGCGGGCGTAGGAAAGGGGATGAATGACCATATCCGACTTCCGGATGTGCTTTTGCCTGAAATAGCGGAATTTCCGCAGATTCTCCGCGACCTCGGCCCCCAGGGGCTCGCACGGGACGGACCGCTGCCGGATCCTGGCGGTGAAAATGGATCCCTTGCCGTACTCGCTTTCCACCCGGATGTTCCCGTCCATCATTTCCACCAATCCCCTGGAAATGGCGAGCCCCAAGCCCGTCCCCTCGATCCGGCGGTTGGACTTGGCGTCGACCTGGCTGTAATCGGAGAACAGCTTCGACAGATTCTCCTCCTTGATGCCGATGCCGGTGTCCCGGACCACAATGGTCAGCCAGACGTTTTCCCCCTCCCTTTCGGAGGCCAAATGAAATTCCACCCGCCCCTCCCGGGTGTATTTGAAGGCGTTGTTCAGCAGGTTGTTCATGATCTGCTTCACCCGCAGTTCGTCCCCCAGAAGCCGGCCGGGCAGGGTTTCCTCTATCCGGAGATCGAATTGCACGGGTTTTTCCCCGATGCGCGTGATGTTGATGGTGACGGCGTCGTTGATGAGGCTCGCCAGGTCGTACTCCGCCGGATTCAATTCGAACTTGCCCGACTCGATTTTGGAAATGTCGAGGATGTCGTTGACGATGCTCAGGAGCGTCATGCCGGCGTCGTGGATTTTTTCCAGCGTCTCGCCGAGTTCCTCCCGGTCCGGCGGGGAATGGATCAGCAGTTCCGAAAAACCGACGATGGCGTTCAGGGGGGTGCGCATTTCATGGCTCATGCTGGCGAGGAAGCGGCTCTTGGCCCGCGACGCCTCCTGGATGGCCGCACCCATCTCCTCCAGGTGCCGGTTCTGGTTCCGGATGACCTGGAACGCCCTGGCGATGACGCCCGAGGCGAGGAAGGCGGCCAGGGTTCCCAGGCCCATGAAAACCAGGCCGGTGATGATCAGCCCCTGGGTGACATGCGCGTCCGGGCTTTCCGATATGGGGGAGGAGACGCCCACCGTCCATTTGGCGTTCGACCTGGTGATGGGGATGTAGGCCGCCTGGCGCTCCTTCCCGTAAAGCACATAGCGCCCGACGCCTTTTCCCCCCAGGAGCGCCATCCGGGTGAACTCGGCCGGGGTCCGGACCGTCGGGTCCGTCTCCACCGCCTTGAGGACGTTGTACCGGTTCAAAACCATGTCCAGGTCCTTGCTGGCGAGGACGGTGCCGTCCGAATCCAGGATATACACCATGCCGGTTTCCCAAATGGTGAAATCGTCCAGCAGTTCGGTGAACAGCAGCCCCGGAATGGTCACGGCCATGATCCGGTTCCCGTCATCCCCGAAGGGGACGCAGACATGGAAAACCAATTGCCCGGTCGGGTCCTGGCGGGAGGTGGAAATGACGGACTCCCCCGCGAAGGCCTGCCGGGAGTATTCGCTGTCGAGCAGGGCGGCCGGCGTCGGCGCCCCGCCTTCGGAAAACAGCACCCCATTGCGATCGGCCACCGTGAAGGCCATGAAATTCCCGTGAATCGCCAGCTGCTCCCGCATGACCTCGCCCCAGTTCTCGAACGGTTCGTTGACCAGGTGCT
>JAIRTL010000063.1 GCA_031254915.1 Planctomycetota bacterium | reverse complement strand
CCGTTCGACGGGTTATGCTGTTTAATTTTACGCTGCGTTGGTCTTGGGATGATGTTCCTGAAGCGGGGCAGGTCCAAGTCGTTTGCTTCGTGACTGAGGGATAGATGGTTGAGCCTTGGTTGGTGGGCTTCCACCTTTCTCTTCTTTGGAACGAATTCGAGACGACTGAAGGTGCGTAGGGAGGGAGAAAGTAATCTCCTCGCCTTGGAACGCGCCTGGAGAAATGGGGATTGGGACGAACTGTGGACAAATGTTGCATGACAAAGATGAGATGCGCCTCTGGAGTGAGGCAGCAAAACGGTGACCGGGCGCTTTCATACGCGGTTTTGTTTCTTTCGACAACCTTGTTTTCGCCGATCGCGATATTTCCTTTCATTCTTTTTATAACTCACTTCCCTGTTTTTTATATATGTGCAATGACGGGTTCGGTGGCATCCGCAGCGATTGCTTCACTGCCACCGTTGTTGGTCATCACCCATTTTAGAATGAGAAACAAGGGCCTTATTGCGATAACGGGATCTGTTGCCTGTCTGACAGGATTGGCGATATCCGTATATCTTTGGTTCGGCGTAATTTTAATACCGTCTCCCGAATCTATAAAATTTACATCGGTTACATCGATCCTCGATCAAATGTTAAGTCCATGGCCGCAATGGGCTCAGCCTACAAGCTACTTTCCTCTGTATTTCAGTCCGAGGTTAGCGTTTCGTTGGCCTGAAAATCGTTTGATGTGGTGCGGATATCTAATTTTATACTTATTTATCGCGGAGCATTGTCTCACGGTAAACACGAATCGTCCTTTTTCGGCGCGCGCGCACGCGTATTATTCTGCTGATAGGTTACGACAGAAGGTATTTGTATCGAGATTCGATTTGGAAAATTGCAGTATGCGCCTTGTATCCGCCAAGGGGATCGGAAGCGTGACGATTCCCACGACCAGAGGGGAAATGGACAAATTGATTTCTGAATTTTCTAAATATCGTACATTTGTCGGCTCATTTGTTGAACAAAACGGAAAGAAGAAGCAAATTTATATTTTACACTTTCTCCATGCCGATGGGGATTACGCTCTGCGGCTGACAGCCACCAAGGGGAGCGGAAAGGGGCTCAGAAGCGAGGCGATCCCCATAACCAAGGAGAAGGCGGATGAATTGATTTCCCGATACGGCTTGATTGAAGGAGGTTTAAGGAGGTTGATCGTTCGATTGGCGGATTACGGATTCTAATGGAGAATCGACATGTCGTATACAGTGGAACTTATAAACAGTACGGGGAAAAAGGCAACGATATCCGGACAGCAGTGGGGGTGAAAGAATTATGGCCATGTCGTCCTCACGCTCCGACCTTACGATAATTCAGGAAATACTTGTTAATGCGCTCGTTTGGGCTGCATACCTTCAAAAAGTCCACAGTATATAACCGGCACAATTTCGGCTTGCGACGTTTCCGACAGGATTCGGACGAATGACTGTTCACGACAAGGGCCTCGAACCCGGGGAATGGGTCCACTGCGACGTTACGCGCCAGCCCGTGCTGCGCGCGGATTCGGTCGATTTCCAGGGATGCCGGGTCTCGGCTGCGGGTAAAAACATTCTCTTCAACCGACTCATGTACGGAAATCCGTTGACCGACGGCCTGGTCAGGCCGTCGTTTCTCCGCCGGCTTCTCTGTTCAACGCTCGACGGCGCTATTCTCGGCGTTGTCGGCGGCGTCTTGTCGCTGGGTTCTATCGCCGTCACCGCGCCGTTCATGGCGATGGGGGAAAGCGCCACCGGATTCGAAGGCACTTTAGGGGTGCTGTCCGGCGTCGTCGTCTCATCGTTTATCTGTTTTCTGTATTATACGTTCTTTCATTGGAAGGGCGGACAGTCCCCCGGCAAGATCGCCGGAGGCTACAAGGTCGTCAATATGGACGGCTCGCCTTTGACGCTCAGAACCGCAGCCATACGGTCATTTTGGTCGAACGGCGTCGGGCAGATTTCGCAGATCGCCACCTTGACGATAGGCTTCTATTTTCCGCTCGCGACGATGGTTCTTTCGGTCGGCGCCTCAATTTACGGTCTGGCGAACAGCACCGCACTCATTGTCGACACGGAATACGGACGCGCGCTCCATGATCGGCTCGCCGGCACCAGGGTCGTGATGGTTCCGGAATATTCTCCCCACAATATGGTGGTGGATCGGAAGCAACCCTTGTGGCAAGCATCGTCTCCGTCGCCCAATCGGGATGGTTCTCCGCAGGCCGTCGAAGCGGAAATCGCCGTCGCCGATCAATCGACCGACGCGCCCGGAGATAGGGAATGAACAAATCCTTGTGCCCCAGTTGTCGCAAAGGGTGGTTGTTCACCCAAAACGACAGCCAGCGCTGCGGCAACTGCGGCTGGCGCGGACACGTTTACACTTGCGTTCCCCGCGAGCAGGATGAATCCGCGGGAACGCCGGCGATGCCCGGCGAGGCGGTGTGCGCCAACCATCCCGACAAGGCCGCCGTCGCCGTCTGCGCAGGCAGCGGCGATTACATTTGCCCGCTCTGCCGCGTCAAGGTGGCCGGCGCCGATTACAGCGTGCAATACATCGACAGGGTCGACGGGGAGGCGCGTGATAAAATCCTGCCGTTCACGCTCTCCAGGCCGGACCGGGCGCCGAAGTTGATGACGGTGTTCAGTATGCTCATGCCGCCGTTCTGCCCGTTTTTTCTGATTATCTCCATCATCAACGTAATCAAGACCAGGACATTGATTCAAGAAAATGCCCTGTTTCGAAAAGTAGCCGGCATCGGAAGCCCGATTTTTTGGTTGCAGATGAACATCGTTGTCTTCGCGGCGATTGCGTATTTGGCTTACCTTGCGTTCATGCCGTGACAATGGAAAGCGCTTTTGCCATGGATTTCACCGTGTCGGACAATAGCGGCCTTGAAAGGGGCGGAGCGCTTTTCGAACCGGAGTGTCTGGTCATTTTCGAGCCGGACATTCTTACCGACAGGATCACGCGGATACCCTATGTAGAGATCGACGGCGTTGCATCCGGCACCGTGTTCCGATCGGTACGCGACGGCATTATTTTTGCCGTCGTTCTTATCGTCGGCTTGATGGTGCTCGCAGTGGTCAACTTGGCGGGATTGTGCATTTTGCTGCCGGCCATCGGCGGATTCATTTTTAAATTGATACGGCGCGACACAATCATGTGCATTTTTTATCGCGGCTATGTCAAAAAGCTCGAACGAAACAACATGGGAAAAAAGAAACGCGACAAGTTCACCGATGAATTAATACGACGCATCTCCGTGGCGCAGGCGGAAGCGCGGTCGGGCGAAAGAGGGGCGTAGCGCGTTTTCTGAAATGATTGGCCTCCCTGTTGCGTTTTCGGGCTCAACTGCGCCAACCAAAATGCGCCGGGGAAAGATCAACTATTTGCGAAAACGCCGTAGGTTCGCAAACATGCGTTATGGAGGTATTTTTTCGTATTGTCGATGCTATTGTTCCGGGAATCATGACGCGGAGTTCCGTGCAATTGGGAGTTATGGTCCATGTCGCACGGCGTTATATGGCGCGGTGCGTCAAGATGCTGACTCGGTCGGGCGATAGCCATTCAACCGTCGTTGCGATCATCGAGGATGAGCGCGACGTTGAGGACTTTCTGTTCATCGCTGAGGCCGGGGGCGTCGGGCAATGAAAAGCGTTTGGTGAAAACTGCGGCCAGTCTTCGGAATAGTTCGATGCGCATCTCGTCGTCGAGATCGTCACGGCGCCACATCAAGTCGTTCGCAAGGTCACGGTCTTCGTGCGTCGCCCGGGCGAGGATGCGGCGTCGGCACGCGGCGTCGGCATTATAGGAGTTCGGGCGCGCGCGGTCCACCGGAGGCAGGCCGGCCGTTCCGGCGCGTTCCGCAATGACGATCGTTCCGGCCGCGAAATCGCCGAGTCGCCTGCCCAGGGGATCGAAAAACGCGAAAAGGCCGCCGACCAGCATGAAGGCGGGAAGGTTGTCGGCGGCGCGAACCAGGTTGCGGAGCAGGACGTCGGTCATGGCGAGTCTGGCGCCGTTTGTGGTCGCGACCCGGAGACCGAAGCGGCGCTTGCCCGGCGTTTGCCCGGCCCACCGCCATTCAAAGAACGCATAATAGGGAAGTTCAAGCGCGGTTATAACGATCACAATGAGAATTACGCCGTGAAAACCGGATCCGACGACAGCCAATATGGTGAGGATTCTGACGAGCAGGAGGATCATTTGATCCAGAAGCCACGCCATGAAGCGGGTCGCCGCGCCGGCCGGGCGCAGCGTGAAGGTGACGAGGTCGGGAGTGACGATTTTGAGTTCCCGCATGACCGCTCCGCGCGCGTCAGTGTTCTTTGCGATGGCTGTGGCTGGGATAGCCGAGCTTTTCACGGTAATTGACGATGGACCGGCGCTTGAGCCTGATTCCATCCTTGGCGAGAAGGTCCATGATTTCGTTGTCGCGGAGCGGACGGCGCTTGTCCTCGTTTTCGATCATTCCCTTAATTTTGACCAGCACGGAGGCGTTGGACGTCGCTTCCTTGCCTGGCGTCGCCGCACTGGCCCGGGAGAAGAAATCCTTGAGCGGCTTGATCCCGAGCGGCGTGTCGATGTACTTGTCCTTCACCGCGCGGGAGACGGTGGAAATGTCGTAGCCGACCCGGTCGGCGATATCCTGCATGAAGAGCGGCGCCGGTGCGGAGGTGCGTCTGAGTAGATAATCGCGTTGCGCGACGACGATTTCCTCCGCCACGGAAAGGAGCGTCCTTTCCCGCTGCTGAACCGCCTTCACCAGCCATTGCGCGTTGTTGTATTTTTCGCGGAATTTTCTCGTGAGGCCGGAGCGCCGCATCTGTTCGCGGAACTGGCGGAACGTTTCCCCGCGCACCGGGTCGCGCTCCACGCGTTCGCGAAGCATTTTTCCGCGCCGCGAATTGTCGAACAGGGCGGTGAAGAAGTCTGACACCTGCGGGCTTGCGCCCGACGCGAGGCGGACGTGGAAGTCGTCGTCGCCGTCCTCCTCGACGATCAATTCCGGCCTCACCGCCAAGGCGGGGGCGGCGGAGTGGTCCGCACCCGGACGGGGATTGAGGGTGCGGATGAGGTCGGCGGCGCGCTTCACGTCCTCAATGTCGCACTTGAGCGCCTTGGCGATCTTCGGCAGACGGTTGGCGGCGAGATCCTCGAGATGGCGTTCGACAATGCCTACCGCGACTTCGTCGTTTTCCGGCCGGTTGGCGAGTTGCAGGAAAAGGCATTCCGCCAGGTTGCGCGCGCCGACGCCGTCAGGTTCCAGTTTTTGCACTTCGGCGAGCGCATGCCCGAGTTCTTCCGGCGTGGGCGGTTCCTCGCCCTCGGGGATTGTTTCCGCCAGGGGGACGGTGAGCCAGCCGTTGGCGTCCAGCTTCTCGACCATTCCTCCGGCGAGACGGCGGATACGACCCGGCATCGGCGTTTCCGCAAGCTGGGCGAGTAGGTATTCAGCCAGCGACGGCGGTCTCGCCTCGGCGTTGGTAATCGCATTGTATTGTTCGTCGTCGTCGCTGTCCCACGAGGAGCGCGGCGGTCGATTGTCGTCGTATGCGTCGTCCCAATCGAGATCGAGGTCGTCGACGCGCTCCAGCCCGGCCGCACCGTCGTCGTCGGCGATGACGTCGTCGAACGTGGATTCTCCGGCGGGCGAATCCGAGGCATGGTCGTCATCGGCTTCGTCCGTCGCGTCATGGAGTAGGACTGCCTCGTCGTCCTCCAGATCGGACAACTCGAGCACAGGATTGGCGAGCTGCTCCTGGCGGAGCCGCTGTTCCAGCTGCATGAGAGGCATTTGCAGAAGCTCCATAGACTGGATCATCTGCGGGGTCAGCGCCATCTCGAGGCGCTGCGCCACCTGCATGGCCAAGCTGGTCGACATTCCCGAACTCATAAAACATCCCGTATGGCAAAAAAATTGCTAATTCAACTCAAGAAGTACGTAGTGATAATGATTGCCCCCGTCCGAGTCAACGATCAAAACAAAAACCTCTTACGATAAAAGATGATCGGTTCGTCAACCCCTTTCGAGACAGAAACGGATAAAGACAAACCAGAACGAAGCCTCCATCCACGGAAAAAATTGTCTCACTGGTAAAAAACGCGTTGCCAATGGAGTTCGATTTTTGTTAACATCGTGATTGTCGCATCGGGATTCCGTTTCATTCACCGCAGTCCGGCCCATAACCCGGGGGGGGAACGCATGCGCCGCTTGGTTCTGATTCTCTGTCTTTTTACCATCGCCGTCATGTCACGGTCCGCTTCCGCAACGCCGCCCGCAACCGTCGCCGGCGACCGGCATCCATGGGACAACAAACGCGTCTATTATCTTATCGAACAGAACGGCGTTATCCGCGAAAAAGGGTTTTTTGTCCGCCGTCCCGGCACGTATCAAAAACAGCCATGCGTCATCATCGAGGACGAAAAGTCGTCCGTGCAACCGCTTCAACGGAGCATGAAAAGCAAAACCATCACCACTCCGGGAGGCGCGGCGCTCTATCGCGAAGAGGAGATCCTCTACGGCGACTTCGGCCGCGAGGAGATAACCGTCGCCGACGGCGTTGCCGACATCGTCGCCAACGGCTATTTTGGACAAAGCGCGAGAATCTCCGTCCCCGAAAGCGTTTTGTTCGAAATTTCCGGCGAATGGCTCGCGAGCCGCAATCTGTCGCCGGGGAAAACTCTCACCGTCGATCTCCTCGATCGCGAGGCCAGGACAGTTTCGCGGGAAAGCGTCGTCATCGGCGCGCGGAGCGACAACGCCGATCCTTCCGGACCGGCGGCGTGGACGGCGGAGTTCCGTTCCGAAAGCCGTCCGCCGCTATACGCCCGCTTTACAACCGACGGCCGCCTCCTTCGTCTCGAGTCGGAGGGAATGGTCTACCAGGTGGCGTCGCGCCGGGAATACGATGAGGAACGCCGGATCGCCCAGACTCCGCTTACGCCTCTGGAGCCGATGACGGGAATCCAGGGGGTCGGCGCTCCGGCCGGCATCGCCATCGGCGCCGCGCTGCCGGCATGGGACAGCTTTGCCTGGCTCGTGTTGCGGTGCGGTCCCTCAGGCGCGTGGCGGGAAGTGTTCCAGACCTCGGAATACGCTGAGATCGTCGACGTCGGCTTCGAGACGAACATCGTCACCATCAGGAACGCGCCGCGCGTCGATGTCGCGGCGACCCTGCCGATGTCGGTCCCGCCCGAGGTGCAGCCGTACCTCGCCGCGTCGATCCCATTGCCGGCGCAAAACCGCGCCGTCTTCGACGCCGCCAGAAACGCGGTCCTCGACGACCAGACCCGCCGCCCGGAGGAAAACGCGCTCAAGGCGATCAGCTATCTCGCGGGCTGGATCAACCAGGCGATCGCCTTCGCGCCGAACAATCCGCCGGCGGCGGCGGTGCCCGACATTCTCGTCAACCGCACGGGCTGCGCGCTCGATCACGCCAGGCTGTTCGCGACGATGGCGCGCGGGCTCGGCATTCCCAGCCGGCTGTGCCAGGGCTTCCTCGCGCGGCCGGGCGAAGCCGTATACCACGTCTGGGCCGAGGCCTGGATCAACGGCGGCTGGATCCCCGTGGACACGACGGTGAGCCGGGTCGGCCTCCCCGCCGGCTACGCGCTGGCGGAGCGGTCCATGCCGGACGGGACGCTGGGCCCGAATGTGGCCGCGTTCATGATGAACCCGCTTTTTACACTTGAACTCGTCTCCGCCGGACGCGAGACGCCAGCCCGCAACCATGCCGAACTCGTGATCGGCGATCGGCGCACCTACGCGATCGTCGAAGGCGACTGGATGGCGAATTTGTATTGGGGGTTCGCGTTACGGCTGCCGCAAGCATGGAACGGCACGGCGAAGCTGAACTCGGTGGAGATCGCAAGCCCGGACCGGCTCGCCAACATCAAGTGCGAAGCGCTGGGAGGCGATTATCTCGCGGGCCGCGCCGAACTCGACGGCAACATCGCCGTCCTCCAGTCCGGCCTCGACCGCTTCCGCCTGATAGACGGCAGGCTTGTGTCCTTCGATCCGGACGGCGCGGCGCCGGCGCTGTTCATCGACTTCGCCTGCGACCAAGTCGGTCAAAGCCTCCGCTGTCGGCAATATGTGATTCCGCGCCGGCAACGCGCGTTCCGCATCTCATTCTGGGCGCCGACTGACATCTTCGACCAGTACGCGCCGGTGTTCGACAGCATCCTCGCGTCGTTCGAATTTTAGCGCGGTTTACGCAGATTGCAGCCGCTATGCTCGGGTGTTTTCCTGGGGAGGAAATCGTTCCGTTGAAAGAGCCTCCCCCTCAGTGGACTTTCGGAGAAAATCGGGCCAACCGCCGTTTGATTCTCTCCAAGATCCACCGTTTGTGACAACGTCAAAATTCATCGTAGCGGTTTTATGAGTTCTTCTCCGCCTTCTCCAGAAGCATCAGGCCGACGGGCCGGTCTTTGGTGGGGGAGGCGCAGGCGGCGGACGATCTACGCTCTTCGGATCGAGGCGATGTAGCGGGTATTGATTCCGAGCGACGTCGCCGCGAGATACACATGCTCCGACATCGCGCCGACCGCCAGATAGCCATACGATTCCTCGCGCCCTGAATTTTTGAATGCGGACCGCTGCTTATGGTTGAGCACGAAAGCCAGGATGCAGGTCGCCTGGGCGACGAACTCCTCCAAGCCGACGAGACCCCGTACATCCCTTTCCGAGACGTTCGCCAGCGAGTGCCTTTCCGGCTGATACAAGAAGACGCCATCCATGGTGAGCACATAAATGTCGCAATACGGGGGGATAGCCGTGGCCGGTGGGAATGACCCAGCCGTGCCCGTCCCGGTTGCGGCCGGCGGCGGCCCAGAGCATGGTCGACAGTTCCGTATCGGAGATCGCCCCGGAAAAATCGCCGGCATGTCCGGACGCGCGTCTTTCAATGACGCCGAACAACGGATCGCCGCCTGTCTTGTCCGATTCGGGCAAACGACCCCCGCCGCTCCATCCGGGAGAAGATGCGGTCAGCACGAACGCCGCCGCCACGACCATCAGTCGACCAAACATGCAAGGCTCCTCTCTTCCGTGGTTCCGCAAACCAACGACATCCTGTAATTTACCATATCTCCGACCGATTTTCAATCCAGCGCCGCGCTTCCGATAATCAAAAAAGGTGAACTTCGCCGCCTTTCGTCGTCGATAGCATTATAGGACGGCCAGAAATCCCGGGCGCAGGACCGGTTCGAGGTTTTTGGAAAGTTGCTGACGTTTTGGCATGAATTTTGCATATTCAAGCGTCCAAGGAGAGTTGCGATGCGACGCTTTTTACTCATGTCCTTGGCGCTTATGGCATTATTGATGCCTGTGGCGTTGGCGGATATTGTGGTTATCGTCCGTCGGCAGGCGGAAAGCGCCGGCAATTATATCCGCGTCTGCGACGTCGCCAGGGTCGAGGGGCCGCGCGAGGCGGCCCGCGAGGTTGCGGAAACAATCATCGGACCGACCCCGGAAAAAGGGCAGGAGCGGGAAATCACCCGTTGGGAAATCGAATCCCGGCTGTACGAAATGGGGTTGTCCGCGACAGTGACGTTCAGCGGAAACGAATCGGTGAGGGTGTCAGGCAACGGCGCGCCGTCGGGACGACGGGAAGATGCCGGCTTTGTGCCGGGTGAGCTGGAACCGGTGGCGCTCGCCTCGGTGACGGAAGCCGCCACGACGGATCCAGGTGATTACGGTCGCGCGCGCCGGACGGCGGCGGCGCGGTCCGATGCGGAAATCCCCCAGAGCGCCACGCCTGCGAACGAGGACGTCTCGGCCAGGCAACGGATCGGCGCCGAGGTATCCAGATATCTTGCGTCGCGCTACAACCGCGAAGACATCGAGGTGCGCGCCAAGGTGATTTCGCTTTCCGAAGGGCTTTCGCCGGGTGAGGAATTCATCGTCGCGGAAGCGGTCGGCGGACGGATGCCGGGGAAGGCCGAGGTCGCCCTCAAGGTCGTCGGACCGGAAGCGGACGAAGGGCGGCGGATTATCGCCGTCCTCGACACGGAGATCTATGCGTTGGCGCCTGTGGCGACGAAGCCGTTGTACAAGGGCGACGTCATCGCCGCCAGGGACGTGGCGATCGACCGCGTGAAGATGAGGGCCGGTCAGGCGTATCTCCCGCCCGACGCCATGGCGGCGGTCGGACGCGAAGTGCAGCGGCCGATCAAGCCGAGGGAACCGATTCTCCCCTCGGACGCGAAAAACGTCGACGCGGTGAAGCAGGGCATGAATGTGTACGTCGACAACCGCGGCGTCGGTTGGTCGGTTCAGGCAGTCGCCAAGGCGCTGGGCGGCGGCAACGTCGACGACATCATCACGGTGGAAAATCCCGGGACGCGGCACAGATACCGCGCCCGGATCATTGGCCCCGGACGGGTCACCTCGCTCATCGAGCCGGACCCGATCAATAAGCGATAAGGACGGCGGCATGGACTTCAAGAAGGCGCGTCCCCCCGAGCAACTGGACGCCAAACGACTATGGATCAAGTGCGGCGTTTTTCTGTTCGGCACGCTCTTTTTCCTTTTCCTCGCCGTCGCCAGGGCGAGGGGAGGTGACTACATCGGCTATGACTCCCGGCGCAGCGACTGGACCTTCCAGGATCAGGGCGACGGCTACTATTCCGCCGCCGACCACGACCTCGCCATGCGCATGCAGCGCTATCTCATCGGCGACAAGCAGGCGTCGCGGCGCGAAAAAGCATCTCGGAAGCACGATAGCGTCACCATCGTCATCAGGGAAAGCACCACCGGCAGCCTCGACAGCTCCAACGACCTCAAACGGAATTCGAGCAACAACATGGTGCTGTCAAGCTGGCTGACGCCGTCGTTGAAGAACGGGTTGTCGCTGCGGCAGCGCGGAGAGGCGTCCGGAGACGCCAACGCGAGCACGCCGACCCTGAGTTACTCGTCGGACCGCGCCCACAAGTCCGACTCGACGATCGACCGCGGACAGTCGCTCACCAGCACCCTGACGGGCGAGGTGATCGAGGCGCTTCCCAACGGCTACCTCGTCATCGAGGCGAAGAAAACGGTCAGCATCAACGGCGAGGTGCAGACGCTCATCATCACCGGCAACGTCAACCCGGAACACATGGATGCGAAGAGCGCGGTGAGCGCCGAATACATCATGGACATGAACATCCGCTTTTTCGGCAGCGGCCCGATGTCGCGCATGGACAAGCGCGGCTGGGGCGCGAGGGTCTATGACTTCATCAACCCGTTCTGACGGACGAGCAGACATGACGAAACGCATTTTGGCACTATCGCTGGGTGTTGTCCTTCTTCTCGCCGTCGTCGCGCGCGCCGAGTCGGTGAAGGACCTCGTCACCGTGAACGAGATGATTCCGGTCCAGGTCGAGGGCGTCGGCATCGTCACCGGCCTTCCCAAAACCGGCGACAAGAGCAAGGCGACTCTGGAAATGCTCAGGAAGTTCCTCAGTGAGAACAACGAGAACTTCGACGCCAAGGACCTCGCCTCCGGCAACATTGCGCTTGTGAGCGTGTTCGCCGAATTGCAGCCGTTCGGCCGGCCCGGGCAGCGCTTCCCGGTGACCGTCACCTCCATCGGCGACGCCACGGACCTCAACGGCGGCGAACTCCGGGTCTGCCAGTTGCGCACCGGCAAGGGCGACGTCTACGCGCTCGCCTCCGGTCAGGTGGTCGCCGGGACAGGCATCAAAACGCGCGGCATTATCCAGGACGGCCTCAACAGCGGCGCGATGCAGATCGCGGCCTATCCGTTCGGCGACAACATCCAGGACCAGGGCGGCTTCATCCGTCTTAACCTCAACCGCCCCAACTTCGCCGACGCCACAGCCATAGCGCGGCAGATCAACCAGACCCCATCCCTCAACCCGAACGTGAGGGATTCGTACATGTTTTCCGAAGGCTCTCCGGTGCAGCCGATCGCCTTCGTCAGGGATCCCGGGCAGGTCGCCGTGCATGTGCCCGGGCAGTTCGGGAACAACCTCCACGCCTACATCTCGCAAATCCTCGATGTGCCCGTGGCTGTGGACCGCACGGCGAGGATCGTCATCAATAGGGCGAAAAATTCCATCGTCGTCACCGGCGACATCCAGGTCAACAACGCCGTCGTCAGCCTTCAGGACAAGACGGTCACCATCAGGCCGGAGACGGAAGCGGAACCTGCCGCCTACGCGCTCGCCGACGACACGCCGCGCCGGCTTGTGGAAATGCACGGTCCGGGGAGCTACGCCGACCTTCAGGGACTTATCGACACCCTGAACGCGATGGGATTGACAACGAACGAAATCATCACCATTTTCGAGGAACTGCGCACCGCCGGAGCGATCAAGGCCGAGTTCGTCGGCCAGTGAGTCCGGCGCGGACGACGGGAAGGAACAGGACATGGATATATTGGGACAGGCTGCAATGAACGGCATAACTTTCGGCGGAACAGGTTCCCTCTTCGAACGCAGCCGCTCCGACCAGACCGCCGACAGGGCGCAGGCGATCCGGAGCGGTCGCGCCGTCGCCGACATGGACGGCGGGAATATCGACGGCAAGCTGCGCGAGGTGGCGGCGGACTTCGTCTCCGTGTTCATGAATCAGATCGTGAAATCTATGCGGGTCAATGTGGGGGAGAATCCGACCATGCACGGCGGCAACGGCGAAAAATTCTTTCAGGAGATGCTCGACTCCGAGCATTCGAAAACGCTCGCCGCCGGCAGCGGTTACGGACTCACCGACCTCGTCTACCAGTCGCTTGCGGCGAAGGTGCGCGTGGCGGAGGCGACCCCGGAGAGCGAGCGGTCCGCGGAGCCGGCGATCGACGTCGGGGAGTAGCATTATGGACAAGGCTGCGGAGGCGGCGTTGAAAAGGGCTGTCGGCATGCTCGAGGCCATACTCGTCCGACAGACGGACCTGCACCGCGCCATGCTGGAGACGGCGGGCGAGAAGCGGGAAAGCATCATCAAGGGCGATCTTCCGGCACTTGAAGCCGCGGTCTTCAGGGAAAAAGGCCTGGTCGCGGAAATCGAGGACGAGGAACGCAAGCGCCAGGCCGTTATGCCCATGCTCCGGCGCGGACTCGGCGTCGGGGACGACGTCGAACAGTTGGCCGAAGTCGCTGAAAAGTTCCATGAACCGGACAGGACGCGCATCCTCTCCCTCGCGGGCGGCCTGAAGGACGTCATTGAGGATGTGCGTAAAATCACTCGCCACAACGCGGAACTTCTCAAGGCCAGCCTCGAGCACGTGGACGCGTTCCTGCGCACCATCGCCGAGGCGTCGAGCCCGGACACGAACTACCGCCGCGACGGCTCCCGGCCGACGGGGCCAACCCTGATCGACCGCAACGCATAGCGCGCAAACATGCATACTGGGCGCGGCCCGAAATTGTGGAAATGGGGGATGGAAGGCGCCCTGTTCCACCTCTGATTCCCTTGGCCATTTCATGGCCGCGTACAGTTGAGGGAATCGCAATTCCTGGTCATGAACGGCATAAAATTGCCCCTCCCCCCGAGGGTGGGGACCGGTCGCCTCCGGTGTGGACTCATTCTCGTTTCGGCAAATTCGGAATTTTCAATAAAAAACGGCCCCGACATAATGTCGGGGCCGTGGCGGTTCGGTGATGGCTCAGCGGGAGTGCTCTATTTTTTCGCCCTGCGGGCCTGGGCGCGGAGCGGCAAGCCGTGGAGGCGGATAAAGCCGGTCGCAAGCGTCTGGTCGTAGGCGCCCTTGTCGTCGTCCATGCTTGCGATCATCGGATTGTAGAGCGACGTCGGGCTGGTGCGGCCGACGACGGTGATGTTGCCTTTGTACAGTTCGAGGTTCACGCGGCCAGCGATGTGGCGCTGGCTTTCCTCGACCAGCGCCATGATCGCGGCCATTTCCTCGGTGAACCAGTAGCCGTTGTAGATCAGGTTCGCCATGCGCGGAATAAGCGTGTCTCGAAGGTTCATGACGTCACGGTCCATGGCGATGCCCTCGAGGTCGCGATGCGCCGCGAAAAGAAGCGCGCCACCCGGCGTTTCGTACACACCCCGGCTTTTCATGCCGATGTAGCGGCTTTCAACCATGTCCACCCTGCCGACGCCGTTTTTGCCGGCGATCTGGTTCGCCTCCATGAGGAGCTTGGCCGGGGAGAGCTTCTTGCCGTTAAGGGCGACGGGCGTTCCCCGATCGAACTCGATACGCACCTTTTCCGCCTTGTTCGGCGCTTTCATCGGGTCGACGGTGAGTTCGAACATGTCGGGGAGCGGCTTCGCGTCCGGATTCTCGAGCATGCCGGCCTCGAAGGAAATGTGGAGCAGGTTTTCGTCCGAGCTCCACGGTTTCTTGACGGTCGCCTTGACGGGAATGCCGTATTTCTTGGCGTAGGCGATCGCTTCCTTGCGTCCCTTGATGACGGACGAAAACTCCTGGTCGCGCCAGGGCGCGATCACCTTCATCTCCGGCGCGAGCGCGGCGGCGGCGAGTTCGAAGCGGACCTGATCGTTGCCCTTGCCGGTCGCGCCGTGCGCGAAGATGGCGCATTTCTCCTTCTTCGCCGTCTCCACCATCGCCTCGGCGATGCAGGGCCGGGCGAGTGCGGTGCCGAGGTGGTAGCGCCCCTCATAGAGCGCGCCCATGCGAATGGCGGGGAAAACGAAGTCCTTGACGAAATGCTCGCGGACGTCGGCGACGACCACCTTTTTCGCGCCGCTTTGCATCGCCTTCTTGCGCAACGCTTTCCAGTCCTCGCGTTGGCCGACGTCGGCGGCGAAGCAGACGATGTCGTGACCCTTTTCCGCCAACCATCGGCAGATCACGGACGTGTCCAGACCGCCCGAATACAGTAGAATGACTTTTTCCCGCATGGCGAATCCTTACAAGAAAGGCTGTTTGGTAAATTCACCGCGCCATTTCGTAAATCGCGCGCATTTCGTCCTTGCCCAGGACGCGCATGCTGCCGAGTTTGCGCTTGCCGCCGCGCGAGCATTTTTCCGCCATTTCCCTGATCCGCTCGTCGGTCACCTCGCTTACGCCCAGATCCTTCATGGTGGTGGGCATGCCGATCTGTTTGAAATAGCGTTCCATCGCGTCGATGCCGTTGACAGCCGTTTCCTCCGGGTCTTCGAAGTTCATTTCGCATTTCATGACCCGCGTCGCGAACTGCGCGAAGCGTTCGATGTTTTCCTTGTAGACGAAACGCGCCCAACTCGGCCAGATCACGGCCAGGCCGGCGCCGTGAGCGACGTCCCAGAGGCCGGAAAGCTCGTGTTCGAGCTGGTGCGTGGCCCAGTCGCCGGATCGGCCGGTGCCGGTGAGGCCGTTGTGGGACAAGCTGCCCGCCCACATGACTTCGGCGCGCACGCCGTAGTCCTTGGGGTGTTTGTGCATTTTGCGGCCGTTTTCCATCACCGAAACCAGAAGCCCCTCGGCCATGCGGTCGATGAGGTCGGTGCCTTTTTCCTTCGAGAAGTAGCGCTCCATCGTGTGCATGAGGATGTCGGTGACGCCGCACATGCTCTGGTAGTCGGGGAGGGTGGCGGTGAGTTCCGGGTTCATGATCGCGAAGCGCGGCCGGGTGACCATGTCGTCCACCGCCATTTTCTTCCAGCCATCCTCGTTGGTGATGACGCTGGAGATGCTCGTCTCCGATCCGGCGGCGGCGATGGTGAGCACGCTGCCGTTGGGGATGCAGGCCTTCGGCTTGCGGACGCCTTCGTAGAAGTCCCAGACGTCGCCGTCGTTGGCCAGGCCAAGGCCGATAGCCTTGATGGAGTCGATCACCGATCCGCCGCCGACAGCGAGAAGGAAATCGACGCCGTTCTTTTTGCACAGTTCGATTCCCTCCCGGACGAGTGACAGACGCGGGTTGGGCTTGACGCCGCCGAGTTCGACCGACTCGATACCGGCGGCGATGAGCGACTTTCGCACCCGGTCGAGGAGTCCGGATTTTTTCGCACTTTCGCCGCCGAAATGCACCAACACCTTCTTGAAGCCCAGGGCGCGGATTTCGTCGCCAACCTGGCTTTCCGTGTTTTTGCCGAAAACAACCTTGGTCGAAACAAGATACGTGAAGTTGATCATTCCTGCCGTCTCCTCAAATCGCGATTGTAGAAAAAGCGCGTTCCAATTCGCCTGAGCCTGGAAAAAACCGCCCATTGGACGCGAAACGAATAAAAGCCGAAATACCCAATAAACGTCCCCCGGCGGTTGCCCGGGGACGCACGACACGGAATAAAGATTATCCGGAAACGGGAAAAACTCAAGAGGAGGAACGGCTTCGACGCGGATTTTCCCGCAAATTTCGAACCGGGGGAGGGGGTTCATTCGTCGAGGAACTCGACGGAAATCGCGGCGAAGGCGTCATGGACCGGGGAATTGTCGCACATCAGTCTGATGCGTTCGAAAGCTTCGTTGATCAGCGCCTTCACGGGGCGCTCGCGCATGGTGTTTTCGACCGTTTTCGCGACCACGGACGCCGGCAACGATTGGTCGAGGCTGTCCCTGATGGTCGTGATACCCTCGGTTGCGCAAAACAGCGCCCATCCAGGCTTGAATTCGAAAATTTCTTCCTCCATTTCCAGATCCTTGACCATGCCGAGGATCGGTCCGGAAGTGTCGGAGATCATCCGGTAGGAATCGGGACGGATGATCGTCATGGCGAAATTGCCCGCTTTGACGAGCCGCATCGATCGGCTCAGAGGATTGAATTCAAGAAGGCAGAGACTGGCGAGGTGCGAGCGTTTTTTGATCTGCACCAAGTGCTCGTTCACCTGATGGGCGATCTCGGTCATCGATTCCATCCCCACGAAGCAGCGGTCGATATGGTGCATGATTTCCACCATTTCGAAAACGGTTTTGACGCCCTGGCCGCTGCACCTTCCGATGAATGCGTACATTCTGCCGTCCTTGACGGGAACAAAGTCGAAGAAGTCGCCGCCGACCTCCAGCGAACGCCACAATTCGTACCCGGCGCGAAAGTGCTTCGATTGCGGCACCGGGCGCATGAGAAGGCGGTTGGTGAGGGACTGGGCGAAATAAACCTCCTTTTCCATGCGCTCGCGCTGGGTGTTCGCCCTGACGATTTCGATGTAGGCGAGGACCGACATCACCTTGATGATGGACAGGAACGATTTCCCCGGTTCCGGTCCGATGACCGCCACTGCCCCGAGGTAGCGGCCGTGGGTGAACAGCGGATGGGTGGATAGGCCGGGACGCGGGCCGATACAATCGAGCAATTCGGGGGCGAGGCGGTTCGGATCGACTATCGGCACCTGCTCGGGGAAGGTCCGCGATTCGTGGCCGAAACGGGTCACAAGGCGCATGGTGTCGGGATAGTCGTCGACGAGGTAAATGCCGGCGGAAGCGAAACCGCCGTTGGCGAGGAGTTGCCGAGTGTTGTCGAAAATGCCCGGGCTAAAGATTTCCGAGTTTTCTATGGTGGCAAGAGCAGACGAGATCAAGTCGTGCTCGTGTCCTGACTCAGTCATGTTTCTCCTTGCCCCTGGCGGGGCCGACCGCGATTCGGTCAGGATAACCGCTCCGGCGCGCGTCCCGGCGGGCTAACCGGAGCAACGCCGATGTCATCCCGCAACATTGACGTCATCCACCCTTTATGCCGGGCTTATGCGAGGCGCGGCCAGAAATTGCGTAAATGGCGGATGGGGGTTGCCCCGTTCCGCATTCGCTTCCCCGGGTCATTCGATGGCCGCGCATAGCCGGGGGAATCACGACTTCGAACCGCGAACAGTATAGCATTACCCCAATGTTATTGGTTTCGCCTTATTTGTATAGTTTCTTTTCCCTCTCCCGTCACTCTCGCCGGCAGGATCAATTAATTCTCGATTTTTTATCCGATCTCGCGCCAGATATTGTTGGGCAAAGGACAGGCAACCTCCATATGGTCGTCCCTGAAAAAAGGGAAATGCGTCAACTGACCAGCCCGGCGGGCGGCTGGTCAAGCCGCCCGGGTGGGGGAAAAGCGGGAAAATGCGGAGATACTGCGGCAAAAATGACGATTTTCCACGAAGCGACGAAAAAAGCCGCCAATGGACCTGAGCGGCAACCTCAGGTTCTGACCAACCGCGCACAATATCGCGTTGGTCCGGTCGCCTTCAATGCCCCGAAGGTAATTTCGTCCAAAACGGCCGTCGTTCTTCATATGCCCGATTATCGGCTCTATCGCCGAACGCCGCGACGGCATTTATTACGACATCCGCACCCTCGGCGCTTTGGAAAGAGGCAAGTAGTCCCGGGGGGACAGGGTGTTTTTTTGAAAGGGATCCGTACCAGCCGGCAATTTACGGAAGGGGAATCCCCGGCCCGCCCCGTCGGCTTCGATGGGGGGCTATTGCCGACTGTCTTTTCGATGCGGATTCCGGCCATGAAGAGAATGCGAATTGTGTTGCGGACGGCGCGCTTGTGCGCCCTGACGGCGACGGCGCTGTCGCTTTGGATGTGCGCCGGCTGTTTTCTCGCCCCCCCGGCCGACGCCGAGGCGGATCGCATAGGAAGGATCGACACGGAAATCGACGTTGTCATGGATTCCGCCGAGGCTCCGGTCGGAGGCCTGACTCTCGAAGCGGCTATCGACTACGCCCTCTGCCACAACCTTTCGATTCGCGCCGCCGAATTCGAGTACGCCATCGTCGCCGATGCGAAGACAGGCGCCGCGTTACGAATGCTGCCTTCACTCCAGGCCAATCTCGGCGTCCGCGTCAGGAACAAATACGACGCCAGCACCTCCGAACGTCTCAGAGACGGCACTCGCTACCTCGAACCATCCTTCTCCTCGGAGAAAGTTGGCTACCCCACCGACCTCACCATGGTCTGGTCGATTCTCGATTTCGGGTTGAGCAATCTCCGCGCTAGGCGGGCGGCCGAGCGCGAATGCATTTCGGGCCAAACCCTCCGTCGCCTGCGCCAGCGGATCGCCATGGACGTCACCATCGCCTATTACCGGCTGCTCGCCGCCGGGGAGATCATGCGCGAGCGTGCGTCCATCGAGGAGGCGGTTCGGGTTCAGCTCGCCGTTTTCGAGGACGAGGCGTCCAAGCGGAATCTTTCGGAGACGGAACGCGCCTGCCGCTCGCTGCCGCTCCTCTCCGGCCTCAATGTGTTGCGCAATCTGGCGCGCGAGCGCGAGGACGCGCTCACCTCGCTGGCGCGCGCCATGGGCGCGCCTCGCGGCCAATCGATATGCGCAATCGAGAATCGCGACTGGTCCGCCGAATTGCCGCCGATCCCCGCGCCTGGCGATGTGCCCGCCCTGTACGAGCGCGCCCTCGCTGCGCGTCCTGAAATGTTCAAGGCCGACAGCGACGAACGGATCAGCGCACTTGAGGCCAAGGCGGCCTTGTTGCAGATCGCGCCCGCCGTAAATCTCACCGCCGACTTCGCCCATGACGCCGGCAAATTCCTCGTCTATCACACCTGGATGGAAGCGGGCGTCAGGCTGTCCTGGGATCTTCTGCGGCTGCCGGCGAAATTCTCCGACGTCAAAAACGCCAGGCAGCGGGCGGAACTCGTCGATCTCCGGCGCAAACTGACGGCGGCGTCGGTTCTCGTGCAGGTCAATCTCGCGCTGGTCGAGCTTAACGAAATCGCCGAGCGGATGGAGTTGCTGGACGATATCGAGTCGAACCGCCGCGCCATTCTGCGCGGTCTCGAAGAGGCGATGGCCAGCGGCAAGTCGTACGGGGCGGACGCGCTTGACGAACGTCTTCGCCACATTTCGGATTACGCCAACCGCTGCCTTGTTCGCGCTGAGTACATGGCCGCTGTCGCTCGCCTTGTCTCCGCGCTTGGCATCGACCCCCATATCGAACCGGGAAGCACCGGTGACATATTCAAAAACGGTCTCGCGCCCGCCGTCCTGACGGAGGAGATCGTTCAGGAGGAATGTCTGCATGTCGCCGGGGCTGAGACGGATATTCCGGCCGCTCCCGGGGGCGTGCCGGACGCCGGTCCCGGGGGTGCTCGGCTCGCGGATGCGGGAAGCGCCGATGAAGCAACCGTTGCCGCGTTCGACGAACTCCGCGAAGGCGAAATCGGCCCGCTGCCGGAACTCGCCAGCCTTGAGGAATTTTCCGCCTGGGAGCGATCCGCGAGCGATGATTACGCACTCCTTACGGGACAACAGGATTCGCCATGGCAATCCGGCGCGGCAGACGGCGGAGCAATCGAAGACGCTTCCGAGGACGACTTGACGCCGGTGCTGCTCTCCGGCGTTTATGGATACGGCGCGGCTATGAAAAGGGGGTCGGGGGAGAACCCCGGATCCCCCTGGTCGCGCGAGGTCGTGCTCCCGGTGCCGCGTGCCGACGAAATCCCCCGCGCCGAGGTCGTTCTGCCGACGGAGGGGGACATGCGAGGCGAGACCGGCGAAGGGATCATGACCATGGCGCCCGGGGTCGATCCCGAAAAGCGCGAAATCAACACGGTGTCGATCCCCGACATGAAAGTCAGGCCGGAGTCCATGGCCCGTGAGTACGACGCCTTCTCCGACGACATTTATTCCATGCTTGGACCAGCGGAAATCCTGTCATATAAGGCTTCGATTGAAAGCGCGCTTCGCTCGGCGCCGACGGATGGGAAGAGGGAAGCCCCGACAATCGGGGTCCGCGATGCCGCAGAACCGGCGAACAAGATCGAGGATGATGCGGCCGCGGCTTTCCGCGCCGAGAAAGAGGCGCAGCCCGTTCTCGGGGACGCGTCGGGGACCCGCACCGGTATACTCGGGCGGAAGCTGTACAGGCGGCGTTGACGAAGGAGTGGCGTGCGTGTTCCGAAAGGGCGGCGGATTCCTTGTTATGCTGTTCGCGCCGCTTGTCCTCCCGGTTTTCACCGGGGAGGACTCGGACGCGTGGAAGGCCAGAGCCGTTCTCGACATCAGCCGCTCGGCGGTCATTTCGTCCGAAGTCGTCCTCGACCAGGGAACGCTCAGGGTATTCAGCGGCGGCACCTATGTCCACGAGACTCGGAAATGCCGTAGCGCGGCCGGAAGCACCATTCATCCCAAAAACCGGTGCAGCGAGGTCGGGTCCAGGCCGGTCATGCCCGTGGTCGACGGCGAATAGTGGAGCGCCCGCCAGGGGCGCCTCCCGCCAGGCGTCGCCGGCGCCCACGGCGAATCGCGCTTGACGAAATTCGGCGCTTGCGGCATAAGAGGAATCGTGAGCGGCGCATACCCATACGCCCATTTTCCATACGGTCGCGTTCTTCGAGAGGAGAGTCAGAGATGAGCAAGTCGGAACGGGTTGAAAAAGCGTACGCCGTCGCCAAGGAGATTTGCACCGACGCCGGCGTCGACGCGGACAAGGCTGTCGCTGCGCTTGAAAAGATCCGCGTCAGCCTGCACTGCTGGCAGGGGGACGACATCAAGGGCTTCGAGGTCCGTGATGCGGATGTCGTGTCCGGGAACACCGTCACCGGCAATTATCCCGGACGCGCCCGCAATATCGGCGAATTCCGCGCCGACGTCGAAAAGGTCCTTTCGCTTGTCGGCGGCCGCCACCGCCTGGCGTTGCACGCCATCTATCTCGACTGGCCGACCAAGATTGACCGCGACAAGCTCGAGCCGGAGCACTTCAAGTCCTGGATGGACTGGTCGCGCGAAAAAGACGTCTACATGGACATGAACCAGACCTATTTCGACCACCCCAAGGCGAACGACGGCCTGACCCTCACGCATCCCGACGCCGCCATCCGCCAATTCTGGATCGACCACGGCAAGGCGGTGCGCCGCGTCTCCGAGGCGTTGGGGAAAAACCAGGGATCACCCTGCGTCTGCAACCTCTGGGTGCAGGACGGCCTCAAGGACGTTCCCGCCAACCGGCTCGTCTTCCGCCAGCGGCTTATCGAGGGTTTGGACGCCACCTTCGCGGAAAAACTCGACGAACGCCATCTCCTGGACGCCGTCGAGCCGAAGCTGTTCGGCATCGGCACCGAAAGCTTCGTCCCCGGCTCGCACGAGTTCTATCTCGGCTACGCCCAGTCGCGCAAAAAGCTCATGACCTACGACACCGGCCACTTCCACCCCACGGAAACGCTCGCCGACAAGATGACTTCGTACTTCCTGTTCAATGAAAAGCTTATGCTCCATGTCAGTCGCGGCATCCGTTGGGACTCGGACCACGTGCTCAACCTCTCCGACGATCTCGTCCAGCTCGTCACCGAGCTGATCAGGGGCGACTTCCTTCCCCGCACCTTTGTCGGCCTCGATTTCTTCGACGCCAGCATCAACCGCATCGCCGCCTGGACGATCGGTCTCCGGAGCATCCAAAAGGCGTTCCTCATCGCCTTCCTCGAGCCGACGAAGCGCCTCCAGGATGCGGAAAACGCCTTCGACTACACTACCCGCCTCGCCCTTATGGAAGAGGCGAAGGCGCTGCCCTGGAGCGCGGTCTGGGATTACTTCTGCCTGAAAGCCGGCGTTCCCGTCGGCGAGGATTGGCTGGCGGAAGTCAAGAAATACGAGACGGACGTCCTATCGAAGCGCGATTGACCATGATCGTCCGGATTGCTTCAAAATTACGCGAAGCGCCCCCGGGGCAAGACCCCGGAGGCGTTTCGCTTTACCCGCGCGACAGGTGGCCGGCCGTCTCGAAGGCGAATTCGAGCGCCTGCGAGGCATTGAGGCGGGGGTCGCAGCAGGAATCGTAGTTTTTCGCCAGGTCGTCCCGGCCGACTTCGCGTCCGACGCACTCGGTGACGTTCTTTCCGGTCATTTCAAGATGGAAGCCGCCCGGATGAACGTTCTCCGCCCGGCAGACGTCAATGAAGGTTTTGCTTTCGCGCAGAATGTCGGAAAGCATCCGGGTCTTGATTCCGCGGTCGACGGTTCTCGTGTTGCCGTGCATCGGATCGACGCACCACGCCACCTTCCTCCCCGCCGCCTGGAGTTCGCGGATGATCCGTGAGAAGGCGCGCTCCGCCCGATCGGCGCCAGCGCGCAGGATAATCGTGATCCTGCCGCCCTCGTTCAGCGGGTTCAGTTTTTCAAGAAGCCGTTCCGGCGATCCCGGCTGGGCGTCCGGTCCGCACTTGATCCCGATCGGATTGATGACTCCGCGCAGGAACTCGACATGCGGGCCGTTGGGGTCGCGTGTGCGCTCCCCGATCCAGATGAAATGCGCCGAGGCGGCGACCGGGTCGCCGGTGAGGCTGTCGTTGCGGCAGAGAGCCTCCTCGTAGGGGAGGAACAGCGCCTCGTGGGAGGAATAGAAGTCGATCCTCTGCCGGGCCGGTTCGCGGCCACCATCGTCGTAGGCGCGCATGACGTTGAGGGTTTTATGGATCTTTTTCGCCAGCAGCTCGTATTTCTTTCGCGCCCGGCCGTTTTCGACGAAATCGAGCAGCCACTTGCCGGCCGTGTGCATGTCGGCGTAGCCGCCGCCGGCGAAGGCCCGCAGAAGGTTCAGGGTCGCTGCCGACTGAAAGTAGGCGCGTTCCATGCGCCCGGGGTCGGGCGCCCTTGACGCGGCCGTCGCGCCGAAGCCGTTGATCATATCGCCGCGATAGGTTAGAATGTCATCCCCGTCGGCTGACGGTTCGGTGGCGTTGGACCTCGGTTTGGCGAATTGACCCGCGACCCTGCCGATGCGGGTGACCGGCTTTTCGCCGACGAAGGTCAGGATCAACGCCATCTGCAGCATCAGCCTGAACGTGTCCCTGACGTTGAAGGTGTTGAAATCGGCGAATGTTTCCGCGCAGTCGCCGGCCTGCAGGATGAAGCCGTCGCCGTCCGCCACTCTGGCGAGTTCCGCCTTGAGCTGCCGCACTTCGCCGGCGA
This sequence comes from Planctomycetota bacterium, assembly GCA_031254915.1. Lineage (GTDB taxonomy): Bacteria > Planctomycetota > SZUA-567 > SZUA-567 > SZUA-567 > JAIRTL01. Next base: position 24,573 of record JAIRTL010000063.1, on the reverse strand, counting down.
ACACGAGCGGCGGATAGTTTTTGAGCGTGTCCTCGACGGCGCGGAGCGCCTCGGGATCGGGATATTCAGGGATGTGCGGCGAGCGAAGCCCGCGCCAACTGCTTCTCGACCAAGACATGTTTTCTCCGTTTATCACCGTTGCGTAGAGCATTTTTGGAATCTTCGTGAATATTTTGATTTGGTCGCGTCATCTTCCTTTGACTTTATTTCGCCAAACCGCCGGTCGAGCCGGCGCCTGAATCCAATATTCACGGGATTTCTCAAAATGCCATAACGCCGCCGCACCGTTAAAGGATCGCATTCACCGTGTCAGATGCCAAATTCCCCGCCCTCGTGCGCATTCTCCCGCTCCGGAAGCCCGCATCCGGGACGCTTGCCGTTCCCGGCGGCAAAAGCGTCGGCAACCGGGCGATACTGCTCGCCGCCTGCGCCGGCGGCCGTTCCGTTCTCCGCGGTCTTCTCGCGTCCGACGACACCGACGCGGCGCTTCGCACGCTGTCGGCGTTGGGTGTGCGCACGCGTCTCGTCGGCGGCGCGCTTCATATCGACGGCGCAGGCCTCGACTTCCCCGTCCGCGCCGGGGAAATACGGATCGGTTCCTCCGGCACGGTCGGGCGCTTTCTCCCCGGTCTTCTCGCCGCGTCTACGGATGGCGACTGGACGCTCGTATCGACGCCGCAACTCGCCGGCCGCCCGTTGACGCCGCTTGTCGGCGCGCTGAAAGGCTGGAACGCACGGCTCGAATTCGTCGAACCGGGAAAGTCCTTTCCTCTCCGCGTGCGGGGAGGGGGGCTGTCCGGCGGCGAGACGCCCGTGTCCGCCCGCGCCTCGAGCCAGTTCGCCTCCGGGTTGCTGCTCGCCGCGCCGCTTTGCCGAAAGCCGGCGACGGTTCGGATCGACGACCTCGATCCGGAGGAAACCTATATCGACATCACGCTCGACCTTATGGGTCGCTTCGGGGTCGGGTCGAAGCGGTCCTGGAAGGACGGCGCGCTTCTGGTCGATTTCGAGCCGCGGCGCTATGCGCCCGCGGACATCACGATCGAGGCGGACGCGAACACAGCCGGTTATTTTTTCGCCCTCGCCGCCGTTACCGGCGGGCGGGTCGGCGTGGCGAACCTTGACGCCGCGTCGCGACAGCCCGGGATCAAATTCCTCGACGTTCTGACCCGTCTCGGGTGCGCCGTCGATCCCTCGGACGGCGTCGTCGTATCCGGGCCGCCGCATCCCCTGCGCGGCGGTTTCTCCATTGATATGCGGGCGATGTCCGAAATGGCGCTCACCCTCGGCGTACTCGCCGTGTTCGCCGACAAGCCGATCGCGATGACAAACCTTCGCCATATTCGCGGCCACGAATCCGACCGCATCGCCGCGCTGGCGGCCATCCTCCGGAGCCTGGGCGCAAAGACGGACGAAACGGAGAATGGCATCGCCGTCCATCCCCTACGCCGCGAAAACATCGCCAATGTCGTTATCGATCCCCTCGACGACCACCGCGTCGCCATGTCCTTCGCCGTTCTCGGCGCGGCGGCCAACGGTATCGCGATTCAAAACCCCGGCTGCGTGAAAAAGACCTGCCCGGACTTTTTCACCATGCTGCGGCGTACGGGGGCGGCATTGGCTCCCTGACCGGCCCGTCCACCGCGCGAAGCATCGCCTCCAATTTGTCCATTTCCCGTTGCAGGCTGCGCCGCGTCTCCGCCGCGTAGGGATTGCCGTTTTGAATGGTCAGGAACAGATCCCACGAATCCGACAATACGATGGACGAAAACTCCTGAAGTTTTTCGTATGCCCTCGTCGCCATGCAGGACGGCTCCAGGCCGATCTCCTTGAGGGCGCGGCTCACGAAGTGGGTCACCGCCTGCACCTTCGCCATCTCGCGGTCGTGCTTGTCCGGCGTCGTCTTGAAAACGAGCAGGCCGAGCCGGTCGGTGAGAAAATCGCATACCCGGTAGTAGCGATCCTTTTCAATGCGCACCGGGCACAGCGCCATCCGCAGGCCGCTGATGCCGTTTTTTCCCGACTGCGGGCCGAAGAGGGGATGCGTGCACAGGATGTCGACGTGGGCGGGCAGAGCTTTCGGCAGAAGCGCGGCCGGCCCCCGCTTCACGGACGTCACGTCGAGCGCCAGCGCTTCCGGCTTCATATGCGGCGCCGCCATGGCTGCAGCGTCCGCGAGCGACTTCCACGGCACCGCGAAGACGACGATGTCGCAGGCCGCGACTTCGGCGATGGTCGGCGATGCGGTTACGTTTTCCGGCAACGCTGTCGCGGGAATATCGGCGCTGTCCCAGGCTGTGACGCGGAACCACGGCGCGAGGTGCGCCGCCATAAAGCATCCGAATGCGCCGAAGCCGACGATGCCGAGACTTTTATCAAAGGGTTTCATGGGACGTTTTCCTTTATTCGCAGTGCGCGAAATCGCGCATAAACGCCGCCGCCTCCGCGACCGGAATGCCTTCGACCGAACGGCAGTCGCCGATCCCGAAGGGAAGGACAAGCGTCAGGCCGCGTTTCGCCGCTTTCTTGTCTTTGCCAAGCGCTTCCGGAAGCTCGTCCGTCGTCAATCGCCGGCGCAATGCGCCCACGATCGCGTCGCCGGCGACGGCGGCAAGATCGTCGAGTCGGCGCGGCAGGCGCAGCCTGGCCAATCCGCTCTCGATCGCGTCCGCGCCGTCCGCGTGGAGATGCCCTTGTTTTTCCGAGAAGCGCGCCGCCATCGCCATGCCGACCGATACGGCTTCGCCGTGAAGAATGGCGCCGTCGCAGCCGGCGAGCGCCTCGACCGCGTGGCCGAAGGTGTGGCCGAGGTTGAGAAGCCGGCGGCGTCCTGATTCCAGTTCATCCTCGCCGATGATCCCTGCCTTGAGGCGGCAGGAACGTTCGATGGCGGCGGCGAGCGCATCGGCGTCGCGGGTGAAAAGCCGCCCCGCGTCCTCCAGCAACCGGAAAAAGAAGTCTTTGTCGCCAAGGATGCCGTACTTCACCGTCTCCGCCAGGCCCGCCGTGTACTCGCGTTCCGGAAGCGTGCGAAGGAACGCGGGATCGACGACGACGAGATCGGGCTGGTGAAAAGCGCCCAGCAGATTTTTCCCTCCCGCCATGTTGACGCCGGTCTTACCGCCGACGGAACTGTCCATCTGCGCGAGGAGGGTGGTGGGAATCTGCACGACGCGAACTCCGCGAAGCAGCGTCGCCGCCGCGAAGCCGACCAAGTCGCCGGTGACGCCCCCGCCAATCGCCACAAGGACGGTTTGCCTGTCCATGCCCAGCGCGAGCAGACGTTCGCACAGCGCGATGTAATCCGCCGCGTTCTTGCGCCACTCCCCCGCCTCGATCTCGATATGCCGCCATTTCGGCGTCGCCGCGAAAACAGCCTCGAGGCCGTGCAGGGCGGCAACCCTGGCGTCGGCGACGACGATATGGTCGGATGCGCCCAGGGCGGCTTCAACCACGGAACGAAGAGCGTCGCCGAGATAGGAACCGATGCGGATCATATACAGATGATCGCGGCGGGTCACAGCCACTGGGATGTCAGGCATTGACAGCCTCCAATTGGCTGACGCGTTCGCCCTGTTTTTCGGTTATCCGTTCGCACAGCCGCCCGCACAGCGATTCGGCGTCCGTCCCGTCGGCGCGGAAAGTCAGATCCGCGAGCGCGTAGGCGGGTTCTCGTTCCGTTGCGAGCGCTTCGGCGCGTTCGCGCCAGTCGACCGGCCCCGACAGCATCGGCCTCGAAGCGATGTCCGTGGCTTCCAGGCGGCGGGCGATTTCCGGCGCGGCGACCTTGAGGTAGACGGTCAGCGCCTTGCCGCGGAGCGCGTCCCGCACCGGCTTTTGAATGTACGAGCCGCCGCCGAGGGCGATGACGAGTGGTCCGCTGCGGTTGACGACCTCACGGATCACCATGCGTTCGAGCGCGCGGAATTCATCCTCTCCGTGCGCCGCGAAAATGTCCGCCGGCGGCATACCGGCGATTTTGGCGAGGACTTCGTCGATGTCGACGAACTGCACACCGAGCCGCTTCGCCAGTTTTTTGCCCAAGGTCGTTTTTCCCGAAGCCATCATGCCGGTCAGGGCGATCTTCCCAGCTTTCATCTTCGCGCCTTTCGAAAGCGCCGGTTGAAACCGGCATGGTGTATTGAGTGTAAGTCTCATCAATTGAAGGCGTAGCGAGCCACGACTGCCCCGTTCCCGCGGTTGTCCCTGTAAGGGGATGACTGAGGAGCATGCTCATGGGGCATTTTCGGCATTACGGTGTCCCCACGAACAACCAGGCAATATACCGCTTCCACAATGAGGTGGTGCGCCTCTGGCATCGCGCCCTGAACCGGCGCAGCCAAAAGACCCGCACCACATGGGAACGGATGCATCGTCTGGTGAAGCGCTCCTTGCCTGATGCCCGTATATGTCATGACTATCCTTTGAACCGTTTTGGCGCCATCACTCGAGGCAGGAGCCGGATGCGGTGATCCCGCATGTCCGGATCTGTACGGGGGGTGGGCCGAAAGGTCCATTTCTACCGCGACTGTATGGATGGACAAAGCAGTTTTCGAAATTGTCAGTCCGATGCCGCAAGTTCCAGCGGAAGCTCCCGGCCGGTCCACAGCCTGAATTGACCGGCGGCTTGGCGCATGAACATCTCGTACCCGTCGGCAGTCGCCGCGCCGGCGGCCTCCGCTTCCCGCAGGAACCGGGTGCGGCGCGGGCTGTACACGGATTCGAAGGCGACCATGCCGGGACGCCAGCCGCCGGCGGGGAAGGGAGTATCCTCCGTTTCCGGAATCATGCCGATGGGCGTGCCGTTGGCGACGACCGCCCATGTTCCCCGTTCCCTACCGGGCCAGGGTGTCGCGATCCAGCCCATCGTCGACGCGAGCAGATACGCCTTTCCCGAATCCCTCGCCGATACGTGCACGTGGCCGCCGAGCGAGGCGAGCGCGACCCCGATAGCGCGCGCGACGCCGCCGGCGCCGAGGATAAGCGCCGGTTTTCCCGCGACATCGAGTTCTGCCCCGGAAGCGGACGCCGAAATGCCTTCAGCCGCCGCCGGGACGTCCGTGTTGTCCGCGAGCCAGCCCGTATCGGTGCGCAAAAGCGTGTTCGCCGCGCCCGCCGCCCGCGCGATTCCGGTAGTCTCCGTCGCCCACTCGAGCGCTGCGAGCTTGTGCGGCATGGTGACGGACAGTCCGCGGATGCCGAGGCGATCCGGCATGGCGTCGAGGAAAACGCGCGCGTCCGGGCACTGAAAAGGCATATAGACTCCGTCGATCGCATTCGCGGCCAGGGCGCGGTTGTGGATTCTGAAGCCGATGGAATGGCGCACCGGGTCGCCGAGGAGGCCGTAGACGGCTGATTGCCTCGTGAGACTTTTCACCCGGTATGTTTCGGCCAGGTCGCGGGCGGTGGTTTGTCCCGGCGCCGACTCGAAGCCGGGTCCGAGCGCACCAAACGTCAGCCGCGAGCCGCGCGACAAACCAAGAACGCGGCTGGGAAGGCCCATTTCACCCATGGCGACGCCGATAGCCGGCTTCCCGCTCGTCGCCAGCGCGTCGAACACTTTGAGGTTGTCCTCGGGACTGTTCGCGAAAGAGGCGAACTTGACCCAGTCGCATCCGGTCGCCGCGAGGCGCGCGACGACGTTCCGGAGCGTGTCCGGCGTTTCGGTGAAATCATGCCAGCTCGCGAGGATCACGACGCCGTCCCGCCGACGGAGCAGGGGAATCACGTCCTCTTCGGCGTCGACGTAACCGGCTCCGGCCTCAATCGCGCGCTGCAGGATGCGGGCGCGGTCCACCGCCGCACCGGAAAAACCGCCTCCCTGTTTCCTCGACCGGCAGGTCGCGAGAACCGGCCGCGCCGATTTGGCGATCAGCCCCTCGATGTCAGGCGCTTCGTCGAGAAGGTCGAAGCGAAGTTCATGGACGTCGGCTGGCTCGCGCGCAGCGCGTTCGAGAAGCGCCATGGCGTCGGCGTTCGACTTCGCGGTTATCGGTACGCAGATCATCGAGGCATCCCTCCGTCGCGGCGGCGAAAGCTGCCGAGCCAGATCATGTCGTGTTCGGCGATGATTTCCCGTACCGGCTCGTCGTCGATATGGCCGTCGAAATTGATATAGAACCAGCTTTCGAAATCGACCGCGTCGTCCATGGGCCGGGATTCGATCCTGGTCAGGTTGATGCCCCGGTCGGAGAAGCTGCGGAGCAGGTCCACCAGGCCGCCGACGACGTTCCTGACCTTCCCGAAGACACTTGTCTGGTCGTGTCCGGTGCGCTCCGGCTGGCGGTGGCCGAGCACCAGGAAGCGCGTTTTGTTGCGGGCGTTGTTTTCGACGTTCCGGAAGCGGATGGGAAGGCCGGCCATGGTCGCGGCGATGCCGGGCGACAGCGCCGCGCCCCCGGGCTCCGACGCGGCCTGCCGCGCCGCTTCCGCCGTCGAGGTGGAATGGACGTGTTCCACCCGCGCCAGCGCCGGCTGGTTGAGGAATTTCGCGCATTGCGGGAACGCCTCGCGCTTCGAATAGATGCGGCGGATTTCGTCAAGCGTGTCGCAGCGGGACGCGAGAACGAAATTGATCGGCGTCACGATTTCGTCCACGATGAGCGGCAGACCGGCTTTGCCCAGCAGGTCGACCGTCTGCCCCACCACCCCTTGCAGCGTGTTTTCCACCGGAAGGACGGCGTAGTCGACGGTGTGGTTTTTCACCAGGTCGAAGACGGAGTCGATCGTCTGACTCGCCACGAAGTCGGCGGACGATCCGAAGCGGGCGAGAACCGCTTGGTGGGTGAAGGTGCCTTCCGGTCCCAGGTAGGCGACCTTTATCCGCGTCCGCACGGGGCGAGAAGCTGAGGAGATTTCACGCCGGACCGGCACGATCGCCGATGCGCTGAGCTTTCCGTCGCCGCGCCGGCACAACCGGTCAAGGATGGAATCGTCAATTTTGCCGATGAGCGCGCGCGTTGTTTTCATAGGCCCCCTCCTTGCTTGCGGATGCGCCGCGTCATGTTGAGCAGGGCGAAATCGGCAAGCGTGAGCCAGAGCATCGCTCCGACGACGGGGACAGCCCTGATCGCCACCGCCGGATCGTGCCGGCCGCCGACTTCGACGTCGACGTTCTCGAGCGACGCATTCACCGTTTGCTGCGGCAGGCGGATCGACGGCGTCGGCTTCACCGCCGCGCGGACGACAATCGTCTGCCCGGTGGAAATGCCGCCGAGCACGCCGCCTGCGTGATTGGCGAGGAACGCGTCGGCGAACGCGCCGGAGGCGGGCGAACGCATGGGGTCGTTGTTCCCGCTTCCCCGCGCCGCCGCCGCCATGAAGCCATCGCCGATCTCGACGCCCTTGACGGCGTTAACGCCCATGCAGGCCTGGGCGATGCGCGCATCCAGCCGGTCGTGAGCCGGTTCGCCAAGTCCCGGCGGGACGCCGGCGGCACGCGCTTCGACGATCCCGCCCAGCGAATCGCCTTTGCCTGCCGCATCTTCGAGTTCCCGCGCCATGGCCTTCGCAGCGTCCGGATCGGGACAGAAAAACGGGTTCGAGTCGATCGCGTCGTCCCGCCAGCGCGAAACATCCGCCATCACGTTTCCGAGCCTGACAAGTCCCGCCGTCACTCTGATCCGGTTGCAGGTTTGGCTTTCCATCAGCATCCGCCGCGCGACCGCTCCCGCCGCGACCCGCGCCGCCGTCTCCCGCGCCGACGACCTGCCGCCGCCGCGATGGTCGCGTATGCCGTATTTCACCTCGTGCGTCGCGTCGGCGTGACCCGGCCTGAAGATATGGCGCAACGTTTCGTAGTCGTCGGGGCGCTGGTCCCGGTTTTCCATGAGCAGACAAATCGGATGCCCGGTGGTGGCGCCCTCGAACACGCCGGAGAGGATCCGTACCTGGTCGTCCTCGCGGCGTATGGAGACTTCCGGACGGCGACCGGGACGACGCCGGTCGAGCATGGGCTGGATGTCCGACTCCGCCAGGGGGACTCCGGCGGGGCAGCCGTCGATGATGCAGCCGACGGCAGGACCGTGACTTTCTCCGAAGGTGACGACAGAGAAGAGGCGGCCGAACGTGTTGTTGTTCATGGTGGTTGCACCCTTTGGAGGCGGATCCCGGGAAACAAAAAAACCCGGCTGCGGCAGCCGGGAGGAAAGTCGGGATACATCCATTCGGAATTTCAAATAGGACCGTCCACTTTCCTCCTCGAAGGAAAATAAAAGTAAAAGCCGGTATACCAATAGAAGTTGCTCGTCGGCATTTTCACCCTATCGAGAAAACAAAACGCATGCCACAACTATAGTCGCAGCGGGTCGAAATGCAACAGTTTTTTTACAAAAGACGCAAAAACGCCGCGCTCATCCGGGCGCGGCGTCGAGTCGATGGTTGCGGACATACAGTAAAATGTCCAACGTCACCATGACGAAGTTGATGATGTAAAAAACGATGACGCAGGTTATGCGGTTCCCGGCGATCTTCGAGCCGATGCCGCACAGGTAACCGAGATCGACGATGACGAGAAAGAACAGACTCTTCCCCTTGGCGGTGCGTGAGCGCCAGCTTTTCAGAATCGACGCCGGCCAGGCGGCGCCGAAGGCGATTACCATCATGGCTTCGAGAATTTCCGGCACGGGGCGGCTCCGGGAAAAAAGACGTTCCATTTCTTACTCGCCGCCCGCCAGCGCGGCGAGCCGGTTCAGCGCGTCGCCTGTGAGGCGGTAGATCGTCCATTCGTTCAGCGGCTTGGCGTCGAGGGAAAGATAGAACTTGATGCTTGGATCGTTCCAGTCGAGGCAGGCCCATTCGAGGCGTCCGTAGCCGCGTTCGACGACGAGATTCGCGAGGTGCGCGAGAATCCTCTTCCCAAAGCCCTTGCCGCGCGCGAACGGCTTTACGAAGAGGTCTTCGAGGTAAAGCCCCGGCTTGCCCAGGAAAGTGGAAAACGAGGTGAAGAACAGCGCGAACGCCACCGGTGCGCCGTCGGCGAGGCCCATGAGGACTTCCGCCTTTTTTTCGTCGAACAGCCATTTTTCCAGAAAATCCGTCGTGGCGACGCATTCGTCGAGGAGATGTTCGTATTCGGCAAGTCCTCTGATCAGCGACAGTATCGCCGGCGCGTCGGAACGAACCGCCGGACGGATGGTGAATGCTTCGAGCGTAAATTCGCGATCGTCCGCCATGACGCTCTCCTTTCCGAAGGTGATTTGGTCATGCGATTCCAAAAACGGGAAGCGGCAACGGTATCGATACCCGCCGTCCGGGGCAAAGCAAAACGGCCGAGCGAGTGCACGTCCGGCCATCGACTGGATTGTTGTCACGGCGTTGCCGGGTTTGCCCCGTTATGGCGAACCCTTAGCCCCAGGACACCTTGCCGCCGTCCTTTTCTTCCAGGTTTTCGGGGACTGTTTCGTCCTTCTCGACGGTTCCGCCCTCGGGGAACTTCTCGATCCAGTCCTTGCCCTCGACCAGCCGGGTGACGACCATGGCGGAGACGGTGTCGCCGGTGACGTTGAGGCAGGTGGCGGGCGGATCGACTAGGAAGCCGATGGTGGCGATGATCGGGAAAGCTTCCGGCTGGAAGCCGTAAAGGCTGACGATGAGCATTTCGCCGATCAGGCCGCCGCCGGGGACGCCACTCATGACCACGCCGGACATGATGGAGATGAGAAGCGCGGAGACATAGGTGCCGACGCCGCTGAATTCATGTCCGAATATGCCGAAGAGGAAGGTGATTTTCAGCATGGCCGACAGCACCGAGCCCTCCATATGCATGGTCGCGCCGATCGGCAGGACAAGATCGCGGATGTCCTTCGGGACGCCGATTTTCGCCGCCGCCTCGAGATTGACGGGCAGGGTGGCGATGGAACTCTGGGTCGCGAGGGAGGTCGCGGTCGGGGGCATGATGTAGCGGGACAACCGCCGCACGCCCGGTATGCCGCCGGAGAAGTAGGCGTAAATTGGGAAGAAGACGACGAAATAGATGAGGCACAGCGGATAATAAATCAGCATCGAGCGGCCGTAGGCGCCGATGAGTTGCGGCCCGAACTCGCCCACGAGCGCCGCGAAGTAGGCGCACAGACCAATCGGCGCGTACAGCATGATGATGTCGACCACTTTCATCATTACCATCGACAAATCGTTCAGGATCGTCGCCACGCGGTTGTACTTCTTGTCACCGGTGACGCTGACGCCGATGCCGAACAGGATCGAGAAGACGATCAGCGGCAGCATGTAGCTGCGCGACAGGACGAGCGCGAAGTCAGGCACAGTGATCGCCCTGACGATCGCGTCGCCGAGGTTTACCGTCTCGAAATCCCCCGCCGACTGCAGGGCAAGGTCAACGCCCTGCGCCGGCGGCCACACCTTCACGACGATGAGGATCAGCACTGCGGCTATGAGGCCGGTGCCTATGAACACGCCGAACAGGTAGCCCATGATTTTTCCGAGGCGGCGCATGTTGAGCATGTTGCCGACCGCGCTCGAGATCGTGAAGAACACGAGCGGCACCACAACCGTGAACATGAGATTGAGGAATACCTGTCCCAGCGGCTGCAGCGCCATCGCCTTCTTGCCGAAGATCGCTCCGATGACGCTGCCGAGGACAATGGATATTAGCAGGATGATGGGAAAGCGGTAGCTTTCCCACAAGGAACGCTTGGCGACCGGTTCTGCCGTCATGATTGTCTCCCCTTCTCCTTGGTGTGACCTCCGGGCATGATCACGCGTCATGCATCGTCTTCCTCACTCGCTTCAGATCACCGCCTTCAGAAACATGCCGAGGCGTTCGCTCGCGGGCGAATCGAAAATCCTGTCCGGCCGTCCCTCCTCGATTATTCTGCCGTTGTCCATAAACACCACTCTGTTGGCGACTTCTCTCGCGAAGCCCATTTCGTGGGTCACGAGCATCATGGTGTAGCCTTTCGCGGCGAGGTCGCGGATGACTTTGAGCACTTCTCCCGTTATCTCCGGGTCGAGCGCCGACGTCGGTTCGTCGAACAGAAGGACGGACGGGCGGATCGCCAGGGCGCGGGCGATGGCGACGCGCTGCTTCTGGCCGCCGGAAAGCTGGCCAGGATAGACTTTCGCCTTCTTTTCCAGGCCGACGAGGCGCAGCAGATCCATGGCGCGTTCTTTCGCCTCGCGCGGGTTTTCCTTCTGTATTTCGATGGGCGCGATCGTGATGTTGTCGAGGCAGGTGAGATGGCCGAACAGATTGAAGTGCTGGAACACCATCGCCGTTTGCATGATGAGCTTGCGTATCTCCGCTTCGCGCCGGTAGCGGACGCGACCGTCGCTCGTTTCCGCCAGCGGCGATCCGTTGATGGTGATCGCGCCGCTGTCGATGGCCTCGAGGTGGTTGATGCAGCGCAACAGGGTGGACTTCCCCGACCCCGAGGAGCCGATGATCACGACGTGCTCCCCCCGGTCGACCCCGAGCGTCACGTCGTCGAGCGCGACCACCTCGCCGTATCGTTTGTTGACGTTTTCCATTTCGACGATGTGCGCCGTCATACCGCCTCCTGCTCGTGCCGCGAAAAGCGTTTTTCCAATTTTTGATAAACCACCGTGAGGACGAAGGTGATGGCAAGATACCCCATCGCCGCCAGGAAGTACGCCGTCGTCGTCGTGTCGCGGTTGGACGCGTCCTTGGCCACCTTCAGCAATTCCGGAACGGCGATGACGTTGGCGAGCGCCGTGTCCTTGACGAGGGTGATGGTCTCATTGGAAACAGGCGGAATGATCCGGCGTATCGTCTGCGGGATGATGATCCGGAACATGGTGCGTGAGCGCGAGAAGCCGAGCGTTTTCGCCGCCTCGTACTGGCCCCGGTCGATCGACTGGATGCCGGCCCGGTAGATTTCCGCGAAATAGGCGGCATAATTGAGGGCGAAAGTTATCACGACGGCCGGGAACCGGGCCAGACGAAGGAACAGCAGGCCGCTCTGGTTTGCCATGATGCCCAAGCCATAGTAAAAAAAGAACAGCTGGAGCATCAGGGGCGTTCCGCGAAACAGCCAGACGTAGATGCGGCAGAGAATCCGGAACGGCCGGAACCGGGAGATGCTGCCGAGCGCGAAAACAAGTCCGAGGGGCAGGGAGAAAACGAGTGTGAGGAAGAAAATGCTCAGCGTTTCCCCAAGCCCGCGCATTAGGGCGGGCCATAGGGTGACGACGTAATCGTACGAGAGATTCACGCCGGCGGCGTCCTTTCCGGTATCGAAACACTATGACGTTTCTCCGGCCGGTTGCCGGCAGGTAGGGAAACGCCCTCTTCGGTGCGGTGCGGTTTATGTCTTACTTCATGCCCAGGAGCAGGTTGGCCCCGAACCACTTTTTGCTGATTTCCTCGCCCTTGCCGCTGGCGACGATCTTTTGGATCGCGTCTTCAACCGCCTTGCGCAACTCTTCGTTGGCGGCGTTGTCGGGATGGCGGCGGAAGCCAATGACGTAGAAGTCGTCGCCGAAATCGACGGACGCGATATTGAAAGCGGTGCCGAGGTTGTTGTTCTTGTACTGGCCGAGGACTTCGTCCACGACCATGGCGTCAAGCCTGCCCGCCTGCATGTCGAGGATGCATTCGTCGTAAGTGGCGTATTCATGAAGATTGCCGGCGATCTTCGGATAGATGGGGCTCTTCTTCACCATATCGAGACCGGAGGAAGCGGCCTGCGTGCCGATCTGGTAGTCTGCTAGCTGGTCGAGGGAGGTGATGCTCACGTTCGGGACGGTCATGATGACCATGCGGTTGTTGAGGTAATCCTTCGACAACGTCATACTGACTTCGCGCTCGGGCGTCCGGGACATTCCGTTCCACACGCAATCGATGTTCTTGGTCGCGAGTTCCATCTCCTTGGCGCTCCAGTCGACCGGCTGGAACACGACTTCCACTCCCATCTCCCCGCCGACCGCCCTGGCGAGATCAATGTCGAAGCCGACAAGATTACCGGCGGGATCGCGGAAACCCATCGGGGCGAAGGTGTCGTCGAGGCCGACGACGAATTTTCCAGGCGTGGCGAGTCCGGCGAGTTCGCCGGCGGCGACGGAGAAGGAGATCGCGAGGCAGGCGATCAATGCAAGCGCGTTCTTTCTGTTCATGTCCATCATTCCTTTAGAGCAAGAGGACCATAGCGTACATACAGTACAAATGGAAGCGTCGGAGTATTTTTGGGAAACGGAACAGTATTATACCACCAACGAACTTGTGCAGCCAAGCCTTAAATCCGACTTTTTGACAGCCATAGAGCATTTTCGGTAGCCATCGACTGGGAGCGGCGTTATTCAATGCGGTTACGCCGGGAAAACAGGCGAAGCATGGGCGTCGTCTCTTCCATAATTTTGGCGTCGCGAGAATTCCGCCAACCGCATCCTTCATTTTCCTATACTTGGCGCTTGTAGCAAAGGCATTGGGATAATGCTGGCCGTTTCGCGACCGGCAATCGCAACCTTGCATCGCGTTGCCGTGCGTTTTTTGTTCCCATGAACATGAAGGCGTCGTATGGAGTGATTTTCGCACGCGCGATGTTTCCTCTTTACTCTTTCATTTTTAAGACATTACGCATCCACCCGGGCCGCGTACGCGAGACGCGGCCCGGGAGGATGCGTAGGGGAACCTCTTGCGCTTCGCGGCGGAGCGTGTATTATCGGTCATCCGCGGAAGTTTCGCCCCGTACCGGCTCTGATTCGGCGGGAACGCAGGCATCGCCCGCGAGGACTGTGATCATGAAATGCCGCGCTCCGGCGTTTATTCTGTTTTTCGCGTCGCTGCCGCTCCTCGTCGGCTGCGGGCCGACCGTCGTCTGCACGGTGGAGACGGTTGTCCTGCCGGACTACACCTGCCGACGAGTCATGCGCATGGACGCGTACGCGAATCCGCGCTTCCCGGGTCAGCGTATCCGTCTCGGCGACTATTTCCAGTTTCCGCCCGCCGAGATGTACGAGACGTATCTCGCGCAACCGGACAAGGCGGCGTTCGCCGGCGCCTTCCCCAGCTTCGAGACGATTCCGGCCGACATCGTGAGGTTTACGCCCGGCTCCTCCCGCCTCGGCGGCAACACGTTTTCTTTCAGGGCGATCGACCTCATCGTCGCCGTGCTCGCCGACTTCGACGAGACGATCCACGACATCGTCGTCAGCCGCGAGGACGGCGAAGCCGCGCTTGACGAACTTGTCCGTCTGTTTGTGCCGGAAGTCATGGCTGTCCTCAATGCGCGATACGGACAGCGCTACGACATGTCCCGCCTCGAGTCATGGCTGCTCAACGATCTGCCGGCGAAATTGCGCCGGATTTATTCCGGGGTGTGGCTTATCCACAACTCCCGGCGTAGCGGCGTGGCATCGCTTGGCGAGGATTTCGAACTCTACATATTCCTCAAGGCGGAGGCGGAGCGCGAGGGGCTTACGCTCGCCGATCCCGGCACTCCGGACATTGAAAGGGAGAATTTTCGCCGGCTCAGGGAGTACGGCATCCAGTTGGCGGAACGGCTGTGCCCACCCCAGCAGACCGGCGGCGCGCCGCTGTCGAGGGAAATGTTCTCGTCGACGATCGGCGACGAACTCCTCGGCGCGCTTCAGAAAGCCGTTGTCGCCCGCCACGGATCGGTCAACGAATTTCTGCGGAAAATCGGCGCCCTCATTCCGCGCGCCTTCGGCAGCTATCTGACTCCGCAGATCATGCCCATTTATATGCTACCCGATGTCACCTACTTCTACCGTCTCCGAGTCCCGGGGCAAATTCTCCAGACCAACGCCGTCCGCGACCTGAACGGCGATCTTGTCTGGACCTTCTCCGACCGCGACATTTCGTTGTCGGGTCAATCGATTTGGGCGCGGACCATTTTCATCCGTGAACCGATCGTCATGAGTCTCGGCCTTCGCGGTTTTCCGGAAAACCTTGCGGAAATCGATCGCCTCTTCGGATTTTGCATCGACGCGCAGAGTCAGCCTCGCGAGGCGCTCCTGACGGCTTTCCAGCAGTCGGCGGCGGCGCGCAACCTGCGGCCGCTCGAGGAGCTGGCCGCCAGCGCGTCTTCTCCGGACGCCGCGTCGGCGCGCGGCGTCCTCGACATGTTCGCGAAATACCGCCGGGGCGGGAACGCCCAACCCGGGGCGCAGTCCCTGGATGCCCGGAATGTTCCCGACGCGGCTCCTTCGGCGACGGAGGAGGGTCCGGCGACCGGCGACCAGTCCGGTTCATCCGCGCTGTCGGCGGAACAGTCGTCTCACCCGACTCCCGCGCCGGCGCATGCGGCACCGCCAATGTTCGATATTCCCGATCTTCCTCCCGCCGCGCAGACGCGGGCGCAGCAGTCGGCGGTTTCATCCGCTTCCGCCGCCGACGCGCCTACAGCGCCCTCACAGCAGTTTCCCCCCGGTTCGGGCGGAGGCGCCGCGCCTTCCGCTTTCGGCCAGTCGCAAGGCTTCGCCCCGCCGCCGCTTCCGCCTCCCATTCAGTAATAGGGCGTTGCGTGCGGGGGTGATCCGCCCCCTGGCGTATATTCTACGGATTGTTTTTCGGTGTTGTTTTGTTTGAGAGCGGCTGGTTCTTCCGAAGCCGATACTCTGGAGCATATGGGAATTTTTGAGTATGGGGCATTTTGACGTGGAGCGCGGCATAAATGGGCGGAAACAGGGGATTATGTCAAAATGACCCATTCCGGACGGAAGCGGGGCATGACGGAGAGGCGGTGGTCTCAGTGGTCGATCGCGCAACTTATTGTCGATTAATGGATTGAGGGAATTTCAACTCGATGGCGATTTCTTTTTTTTGTGGAAAATAATTTGCTTGTTATTGTTTTGCCATCGCGTTTTCCACGAGTTGGCGTTTTTTATTGCGTGGTGAGACCTGTATTGTCACCCATGCGATCGGGCGCGCACAAGCGTTTCGTATTCGATAGAGGTAGCGGGCTTCGATATCGCGACACAGAGTCCAGTGAGGTCATACTGTTTTTATTATGGAGGAATCAGGTATGGCAGTGAAACCGTTAGGCGACAAAATTCTTGTCAAGCGCCTGGAAGCCCAAGAAGTCACAAAGGGCGGCATTGTTCTCCCCGACAGCGCCAAGGAAAAGCCGAAAGAAGGCAGGATTGTTGAAGTCGGCCCCGGCAAGGTGCTGGACGACGGAACGCGCGGATCCATGCAGGTCAAGAAGGGCGACAGGGTTCTCTTCACCAGCTACGCAGGCACCGAAATCAAGATCGACGGCGAAGAGTATCTTGTGATGTCCGAGGACGACATCCTTGCGGTTGTCGAGGGCTGAAGCGGGAGTTCTGAACCGATTGTTTGACAGGAACGGTTCGGACGCAAATGTCGCGGACACGAACCGGTAGAGAGGAAACACAAACTATGGCAGCCAAGAAACTCGCTTTCGATTCCGACGCGCGCGAAGCCATTCGCGCCGGCGTCAAGAAGCTTTCCCAGGCGGTAAAGGTCACCCTCGGCCCGCGAGGCCGCAACGTGGTCATTGAAAAATCCTACGGCGCCCCGACCGTCACCAAGGACGGCGTCACCGTGGCGAAAGAGGTCGAACTTGAGGACAAATACGAGAACATGGGCGCCCAGATGGTGAAGTCGGTCGCGTCCAAGACTTCCGACGTCGCCGGCGATGGTACCACCACCGCGACCGTCCTCGCCGAGGCCATTTTCGACGAAGGTCTCAAGAACGTCGCGGCGGGCGCGTCCGCGATGGCTCTCAAGCGCGGCATCGACAAAGCGGTCGACGCCGTCGTCGAAGAACTGAAGAAAATTTCGAAGCCGGTCAAGGCCAATAAGGAAATCGCCCAGGTCGCCACCGTCTCCGCCAACGGCGACGAGGAAATCGGCGGCAAGATCGCCGAGGCGATGGACAAGGTCGGTAAGGACGGCGTCATCACCGTCGAAGAGGGCAAGGCGCTCGAAACGACCATCGACCTCGTCGAAGGCATGCAGTTCGACCGCGGCTACCTCAGTCCCCACTTCGTCACGTCCGTCGAGGACATGGAGGCGGTGCTCGAAAACGCCTACGTTCTTCTCTACGAAAAGAAAATTTCCTCTATCAAGGACCTCCTCCCCATTCTCGAAAAGATCGCCCAGTCCCGTCGGCCGCTTCTTATCGTCGCCGAGGACGTCGACGGCGAGGCGCTTGCCACGCTTGTCGTCAACAAGCTGCGCGGCATCCTCAACTGCTGCGCCGTCAAGGCGCCAGGCTACGGCGACCGCCGCAAGGCCATGCTCGAGGATATCGCCGTCCTCACGGGCGGCCAGGCCATCTTCGAGGACCTCGGTCTCAAACTCGAAAACCTCGAGATCACCGCTCTTGGCCAGGCCAAGAAGATCATCGTCGAGAAGGAAAACACCACCATCATCGAAGGCGCGGGTAAGGCCGATTCCGTCAAGGGCAGAATCGAGCAGATTCGCCGCGAGATCGACGCCACCACCTCCGACTACGACCGCGAAAAACTCCAGGAACGCTTGGCGAAGCTCGCCGGCGGCGTGGCCCAGGTCAATGTCGGCGCCGCGACCGAGGTCGAGATGAAGGAAAAGAAGGCGCGCGTCGAGGACGCCCTCCAGGCCACCCGCGCGGCGGTCGAGGAAGGCATCGTTCCCGGCGGCGGCGTGGCGCTGATCCGCTGCCTCAAGGCGCTCGACGGCGTCAAGACCATGAGCGAGGACGAGAAGACCGGCGTCGACATCGTGCGCCGCGCCATCGCCGCACCGTTGCGCTCCATCGCCGAAAACGGCGGCAAGGAAGGTGCGATCATCGTCCAGAAAGTGCTCGAGGGCAAGGACTCCTTCGGCTACAACGCCGCCACCGACGAATACGGCGACATGGTCAAGATGGGCGTCATCGACCCGACCAAAGTCACCCGTTGCGCGCTTCAGAATGCAGCCTCCATCTCCGGCCTGCTTCTCACCACCGATTGCGCCATCGTTGAAATCCCCGAGAAGAAGCCCGCCATGCCCCCCGGCGGTATGGGCGGCGGTATGGGTGGAATGGGGGGTATGGGGGGTATGGGCGGCATGATGTAAATCATCGGTTCGCAAACCGAACCATATCGTTATCAGGGACGTATTACGCCCCCGATTCCGTGGACGGCATCGGGGGCGTGTTTTGTTTTCCAAGCGGTTAAGGTCCAAAACCTTCGCCTTCAGGCAAAATAGCTTCAACAGGTGATATTCGTTATACTGTCCTTTACGGAGGACAGAGTATGGCGGATTACGGTCCCTCGATGACTTGTGGACTTCGAGCATTGTCCTCTCAAAAAGGACCCACTCGACATCAGTCAGGTCAGTATCATACACTTGACGGCTCATCATTGTCCTCCGGAAAAAGTTGATGGACTCCGGATAACAATTTATGAATCGCAACGTTACATTCAAGAAATTTGTCTACAGGCTCTAAGGCATCCCTGGAGGCGTTCTATCGCCGGCTTCTTCGTTTCGGGGTCATCCCCGCCGGAAGCTGCCTGAGAACCGATTCCGGAAGCGCCCGTTTACGGAGCGGTTCGAGGGGGGGATGTCTGTCGCCGCCGGCGAGGTTGGATGGCCGGCAATGAATGGCGTGGGTTATGGCGATGGCGATGGCGTCGGACTCGTGGTCGGTCTCCGGCGCTTCCTTGAGCCGCAACAGCACCCGAACCATCTGCCGAACCTGTTCCTTGCCTGCCCTGCCGCTTCCGGTAACCGCCTTTTTGACCAATGCCGGTTCGTAGCCTGTCACTTCTATGCCGTATTCGGCTGCCGAGAGGACGGCGACGCCGCGACCCTCGCCAATGGCGATGGCGGATTTCGGGTTGCGGCTGGTGAATACCGTTTCCACCGCCGCCGCCTGCGGCGCGTGTTCGGCGATCACCGCCACAAGACCCCGATGGATGGAAACGAGTCTGAACGCGACCGCGTTGTCGTCCGCCTTGATGCAGCCGGACGCGATCCGGCGCAGTTCGAACCCGCGTTGCTCAAGCACGCAATAGCCGACGTGCCGGGTGCCGGGGTCGATGCCGAGAATGCGGAGGGGTGCGTTTCGATTCATGGCGCTCCATCGATTTCCCGTCTTGAGGCACGGCGGACGAAGCCGTATAATCACGCAACGGGAAGTGAATTCCGATACAAGTTGACAGTTTGACGATACGAACCCGACCGGTGCTTGTCAAGCGCGGTTTTGTAGGAGAAGTTCATCATGGCGAAGAAAAAAGAGACGCCGGAGCGCGAGGGACGCCGCACCAGTTCCGGCATCGCCGACCTCGAAAAGCGCGGTAGCGCCATCATCACCGAGCCCAGGCACATGACGGCGGCATGGGGGCTTATGAAGGCGGCGGGTGTGCTTGGCAGTCTCAAGGCAAGGTCGAGGAAGATCGTCACGATCATCAATTCCTTCTCCACGCAGATCCCCGGGCACGCGCACCTTCGGTTGCTCGAGGACGTGATCCGCAAGGAACTTCTGCGTCTCGGCTATACCGTCTGGATCGCCAACGTCGGTGGTTGCGTGTGCGACGGCATCGCAATGGGGCATTTCGGCATGAAGTATTCGCTCGCCTCGCGCGAACTGATCGCCGACCAGATCGAGACGATCCTCATGGCCCATCCATCGGACGCCTGGATCGGCATCGGCAACTGCGACAAAATCGTTCCCGCCATGTACAACGCCATGGTGCGGATGAACCTGCCCGCCGTCTATGTCAGCGGGGGCCCGATGCTCGCAAGCCGGAAAAACACGGATCTCATCTCCATCTTCGAGGCGGTCGGCAAAAACGCTGCCGGCAGGATGTCCGTCGCCAACCTCGAGAAAATGGCCTCCGTCTCCTGTCCTGGTTGCGGTTCCTGCGCCGGCATGTTCACCGCCAACTCCATGAACTGCCTTGGCGAGGTGATCGGTCTCGCGCTATCGGGGAACGGCACCGTTACGGCCGAAGTCTGGGCGGATAAAAAGAAGACGCGCACCAAGCCGAATCCCGGGCGCCTGCGTCTGGCACGAGACGCGGCGCGGGCGGTGAAATGCTGTATCGAGCAAAACATTCGTCCGCGTGACGTCGTAACGTTGGCGTCGATCGACAACGCCTTCATTTGCGATATGGCTATGGGCGGCTCCACGAACACGATCCTTCATACACTGGCGCTCGCCTACGAGGCGAACGTGTCATACAGCCTCAAGCGCATCGGCGACATCTCGAAGCGCACGCCCTGCATCTGCAAGGTCTCGCCGTCGCGTCCGGAAGTCCACCTCGAGGACGTTCACCGCGCCGGCGGCATTCCAGTGATTCTCCGGGAAGTGACGAAAAATCCGAAGTCGGGCTTCACGTTCGACCTGCCCGGCGTCCAGGGGACGATGTCCTCCCTTATCCGCTCCGCGCCCAAGCCGGATGGCGACGTCATCCGCCCGCTGTCGAAGCCGTTCACGCGCGGTGGCGGCCTTGCCGTCCTGTTCGGGAATATCGCCCCGGCGGGGGCGGTCGTGAAAACGATCGGCGTCGAACCCGACATGATGGAGTTCTCCGGCCCGGCCCGGGTGTTCGATTCGCAGGACGCCGCCCTCGCCGGTATTCTCGCCGGCAAGGTGAAGGACGGCGACGTGGTGGTGATCCGGTACGAAGGCCCCAAGGGCGGTCCCGGCATGATGGAGATGTTGTCGCCGACGGCCGCGATCCAGGGTGCAGGGATCAAGGCCGCCCTTATCACCGACGGGCGCTTCAGCGGCGGGACGCGCGGGCTGTGCGTCGGGCACGTCAGCCCCGAGGCCGCCGCCGGCGGCCCGTTGGCGGTCGTGCGCGAAGGCGAAGCGATCGTCATCGACGCCAACCGTCTTCGGGTCGACGTGAGGCTCTCGGGCGCTGAAATCGCGCGGCGCTTGAAGGCGCTGCCGCCGTTCAAGAGTAAGGTCCAGCGCGGCTGGCTCGCCCGGTATTCGGAGCATGTCACCAGCGCCGACCATGGCGGCGTGTTCGAAAGATAGGAAGGCTCGAAGTGTATTTTGTGTGAAGCCGATGTCGACGCCGATTATCCGGTTTTCGAGAAATCCTGGACCCGGCTTGACGCGAAGACCTGTCGCGTTGGCGTGCGATTTCGCGGCGTCGGAAGGTGTTACGCCTGCGAGAAGCGTTTCGCGTCGCGCATGCGTGACAGCAAGCGCAGGGAATGGTTCGTCAAGGGATCGGTCTTTTTCCTAAATGATAAACAATGGCGCTTTACTCCCTTCGGCAATTACCTCGCGCGGTTGCGGTGAAAAAGCGAACGGGAGCGAGCGCATGATCAATGTGAGAACTTTCCAGCGTTGTCCGTTGTTCATTATTCATGATTCATGCGAAAGCTTGACTCGTTTTTATCTTGACGTGAATACTGAATGCGCCCACGAGCTTTCCGTTCGGAAGTATTCGTCCGTCTAGCGCATAAGCGATTCGAGCGCGCTAAGTATCTCGGCCGTCACGATGCCTATCCTCTGCGTGCCGTCGGTGGAGATGAAGACGGGGCCGTCTGCGCGCGTTTTGGACATTTTTTCATAAAACACCGAAAGGACCGCCGTCATGCGGTGGTATTCGGTGAGGCGTTTGAGCACCGTTTCCTTGCGGTCGTCGTCGCGTTGGATGAGGGGATCGCCGGTGATGTCATCCTTGTTCTCTATCTTCGGCGGATTGTGGTTGATGTGGTAGGTGCGCCCCGACGCCATGTGGATGCGCCGCCCGGAAAGACGTTCGACGATCAATTCGTCCGGGACCTTGATTTCGACGATGGCGTCGATTTTTACCCCCGCCTCGTCGACCGCCTCGGCCTGCGGGATGGTGCGCGGAAAACCGTCGAATAGAAAGCCGTTTTTACAATCGGGTTGGGCGATGCGTTCCTTCACAAGGCCAATGATAAGTTCGTCGGAGACCAAGCCGCCGGCGTCCATTACCGCCTTTGCCTGTTTGCCGAGTTTCGTGCCCGCCTTGACGGCGGCGCGAAGCATGTCTCCGGTGGAGATCTGCGGAATGGAAAACTTTTCGCAGATAAACTTGGCTTGCGTACCCTTTCCCGCACCGGGAGGGCCAAGGAGTATCAGCCTCATACACGTCTCCTTTTTCGATCGGGCGTAACAGTATCGCCGATTCGATTACGACGATACCGGCGATGCTCGGCGCGCCCCATATGCTACACGCTTCCATACTGTTCACGGTTCGGAGTTGTGATTCCCTCAACTGTGCGCGGCCATGAAATGGCCAAGGGAAACAGATGCGGGACAGAGCAACCCCCATTCCCCATTTTCACAATTTCTGGCCACACCCAGCACATAATATGCCCTTGCCGCGTCCGGGGCAACCCGGCAAGCGCAAAAACATGGGTTATCCAACAATCTCTACATCCCGCGTATGCGCGCACGGCGAAGATACATGCCGTTACGCCAGACGATGTCGAACACCGAGCGCGGCCCGATTTCCGAAATGGCGAGGAACAACTCCTCCGGCGAACGGACATCCTTGCCGGCCACATTGAGAATGATGCTTCCGACCATAAGCCCAAGCCTGTGGGCGGGACTGTTGGGTTCGACGGCGGTGACAAGCACTCCTTCAGCATCGGCTTCATATCCGATTCGGTCGAGGAGTTCAGGCGTGATCTCCGTGATCTGGATGCCAAGACCCTGGAGGAATCTATCGCCCCTGCCGCGAACCAGCACTTCGTCCGTGCTCGGGATCATGGTGACCTCGAGCAGCACGCTTTGGCCTTCGCGAATCACCTCGACTTCCACGGGCTCCCCGGGAGGGGTCATGGTCACGAGGTTCCGCAGTTGTTGGTCGTCGATGATTTCGCGTCTGCCCCAGCGTACCACAATGTCCTCGCGCTTGAGTCCCGCCTTGTCGCCGGGGCTGTCTTTGGTGACCGAGCGGATGAGGGCGCCGCGCGTCGACTTCAGCCCGTAATATTCCTCCATGCCCGGTTCAAGGGGCTGCGTTTCCACACCCAGGTACGCCACCGTCACCCGCTTGTGCGCGATAAGGCTTTCCATGACCGTCTTGGCCATGTTCACGGGGATGGCGAAGCCGATTCCTTGAGCGTTGCGCAACGGAGACAGGATGGCGGTGTTGATCCCGATGACTTCGCCGCGAAGGTTGACAAGCGGTCCGCCGGAGTTGCCGGGGTTGATAGCGGCGTCTGTCTGGATAAAGTCCTCGATTTCGACGATGTTCATGCCCGAACGGCCGCTGGCCGATACGATTCCCGTCGTGACGGCCGAGTCAAGCCCGAACGGGTTGCCGATCGCCATGACCATTTCGCCAACCTCGACCAGTTCGGAGTCCCCCACCTTGGCGACAAACAGATTGTCGGCATCGATCTTGATGACCGCGACGTCGGTGTTCGGATCGGAGCCGATGAGTTCGGCCGGCACTTCACGGCCGTCGAAAAGGACGACGCGGATGGAGTCCGCTTCGCCGACAACATGGTTGTTGGTGAGGATATACCCGTTCCCACTGACAATGACGCCGGAGCCCTGGCCGAACTCGGTTCTTTGACGCGGCGGCATGCGGCGCGAAAAACGGTTCGGGAATCCGGGGAATATGTCGCGGAAAAATTCGAAGGGATTATTGTAGCTGTCTCGCATGACTCTGCGCTCGACCCGGATATTGACGACAGCCGGGCGAACCATTTTCGCCACCGCGATATATGCGCGTGAAAGCGCGGTCGCGGAAGTGATCGCCGCCTGATCCCCGGGGGTGAGTTCATAGTCATTGGCGCGGACGGAGGAAGCCGTCGCCGTCGCCGGAACGAGCGCTGCAAGGATGGCAAAAAGAGTCAGGACTTTTTTCATTAGCAAATCTCCAAAATACCGGTATGACATCTCCGACGACAGAAGAAGAGTATATCAGATTCGGCAATAAATGCAACTTTGTTCGTATGGATCAGCGTCCCAATTTTTCCCTGATCCGTTCGGCCAGGCCGCCGCCGGCGACGAAGCGTTCGAAGGAGCGGATATCCGGGAGAATGAGGTCGGACAGATAGCGGATCGCCCAATTCCGTTCAAGGTGCGTGACGGAGATCACAAGCGCTCCGGCATTGTAGGCGCTCCACAATTCGATCGCCGTTCCCATGCTCGCCTCCGGGAGAAAGGCGATAAGGACGTCGTGTTTGCCGGCATTGTCCATGAGATCGAAAAAGGCCGCCTTCGCCGTCTCGTCGTCGTAGGCGAGGCTGTCTGGGTAGCGTTCGACAGGTTCGAACGCTTCGCAACCGGGGAACGAGGCGAGGAGAAGGTTTTTGATTTCCCGCCGATAGTCCTGGGGATGGACGCTGGCCGGAAGCGACCCCTGGATGATGCCGGCGATAAAAAAGCGTAAAGGCTTGGACACGAACGTTCCTTTCAATATATAATGGCCAACGGAGCGGAAGGCTTCCTCTTTTTTTGTTTTCTAAATTGTTTGTCCGCTTCTGGCAAGCGGAACCTGTGTCGGAGGAAACAACGATGGCGACAAGGCCCGCGGTTCTTATCATCCGCGACGGATGGGGGCTGAACCCCAATCCCAGGGGGAATTCCGTATATTCGGCAAAAACTCCCGTAATCGATCGGCTAAAGAGCCGTTATCCGTGGACGATGCTCGACGCTTCCGGCGAACCGGTGGGGCTGCCGGACGGCTACCAAGGTT
>JAIRTL010000041.1 GCA_031254915.1 Planctomycetota bacterium | reverse complement strand
CTGCTTCCCGGTTGGATACCTCGCCGGCCAGACCCTGCACAGGTAGCCCCTGTTCCGCATCTCGTGGTAGAGACTGTCGTGGTACTGGGGCGTCCCGAGGAAGACTATTCTTCCCCCGGAGGATAGGATGGACTCGAGCTCCTTCACGGACTCCCTCAGGGAATCCCTGGCCGTCTGGGTAAGGGAGTTGTGCAGGGCCTCCACATCGTCGGCGATGATCAGGTTGGCCACAAATACCACATCTTGCCCCTTTTGTAGAGGCCAATTCCGAAGCCTATATCGGCTTTGCCTACCGCAACGCGGCGCTAAGCCCGGAGTTCGAGCCCTCGGCGGAAGCGCGGGTGGTTTTCGACTGTTTCCTCGTCACCGACCGCGAAATGGATGAGGCGCGCCACCTGGAAGAATTGACCGGCAAGTGGTGGGATCACGTCGTACAGGACGAAGCGCGGCGGGAATGGCTCGAACAGGCGGCGTCGCGGGCGCGTGACGCCCGCAAGCGCGCGGCCGACGCTTCCCGCCGGAGGCGGCGCGGCGCTCCGCAACCGGATGGATATGAACGCCATTCGCGACCGCGTTCGCGGCGAAGCCGCCAACCAGCCGATTTACCGCGCCGTCACCAAGGCCAAGAACCTCGGCGGCTTCAACCGCGCCGAGGTCGAAGCCGCAATCGGCAAGGCCGGCGCCGACGAGATCGAAGACATGGATGTGCTTGTCGATTACGGCCTATTGAACCATTGAACGTGCGACGTATTTTCAAAAAACGCAATTCCGAGAACGACGCGGCGCAACGTCCGTCAATCGAGCGCCTCGAGTTCGACCAGGCATTGCTCCATGCGGTCGCGCAGCCCACCCGGTATGGCGCGGCTCTGGGATATTTTCCGCCGCAATTCGCGCGCCAGCCGGAGAATTCCGGCCAGTTCGCGCTTACGCTCAATGTTCGCCTCCACCGCCGCGTCGGCGTCGCGAAGGCCGGGGCGCAAACGCACACGCAGTTCCTTGCGGAGCTCCGGTTCCTCGTCGCCGTCCAGATCGAAGGCGCGGCGATGAAGCTCAAGCGCCTCCTCCTCCGGCACCTGTTCGCGGCGGCGCACCTTGTCGAGCAGTTCGACGGTCTGGTAGTCGGGAAGCGGAGCGGCGAGGCTGTCGGGGCTGCTCTCCTCGAAATCGCGCAGGCGCTCGCCCTCGTACTTCTTCATGTAGTTATAACTCACCATCAGCTTGTGGACGGTGGGCTTTTTGAGACCAAGCTCCCTGGCGCAGTACACCTCGAAGTCGTCGTACCCCCACTCCTTGTAGTCGCCGCCAAAGGCGACGTCGGACAGGAGCCGACCCAGCTCGATCCACGAGGCGCGGAATTGGCGAAGGGCGGACAGGATCCTGTGACGCAGGCTGCCGGGCTCGAGATTGTCCAATCTGGCGTCTATTTTCTTCATTGTGGAACTGACCATCGGCAAATCCTTTTGCGGAAAACCGCGTTCCTTTTTCGGGAAAAGGCAGAATTATACCACCAAGCATGGCGTTAGGCAATGCACGACGGCGTTTTTTCCAGGCATTGAAGGAATAGCACTTGACAGGAAAAAACACCGGCAGTATGATCGCGTTCACGCATGAGGGGTGTATTTCGCTGGGGCAGTCGGCACGTGAGGCACATGGCATTTCATGCTCGTGGTGCATATGAAGTAGGCGCGCGCACCGCATCCGGACAATCCGGAACGTCTTAATTCACTATTATGCAATAATATACTGTTCACGGTCCGGAGTTGTGAATCTCTCGACTGTGCGCGGTCATGAAATGGCCAAGGGAAACAGATGTGGAACAGGGCAATCCCCATCCCCTATTTTCACAATTTCGGGCCGCGTCCAGTATAATTGTCGACCCGCGCCGCAAGGCAGCGGGTTTTTTCATGTCGGGAAGCCGGGGATCGGCTTCCCCGGAATGATGGTCGGCGCGGAACCGCGCCTTCCGGACGAAAGGCGGAGTTTCCTCCGTAGCTTCATGCGCGGCAGCAGATAACGAGCCAAAGCACGGAAAGGGCGCCGGACGTCCGCAAAGGCGCGGGTCGGGTCGGGCGGGTTCCGGAACGGTCACTTTTACAGGAGGAAGAAGATGCGCAAGTGGATCGCAATGGTGGCTCTGGCGATTGTCGCCTCCGCCTGCATCGTCCAGGCGGGCGAAAGGTTGAAAATCGGCCTTGCGTTGCCGACGCAACAGGAGGAACGGTGGGTCCGCGACATGCATGCGATGCAGGCCGAGGCCGAAAAGCAAAACATCGACCTCAGGGTTCTCATCGCCCGCAACGACCAGGCGCAGCAGAACAGCCAGGTCGAGCAACTTCTTTCCCAGGGGATCAAGGTCCTCATCATCGCCCCGCACGACGGCGAGGGCGCGGCGGTTGCGGTCCGCAAGTGCCACGAGGATGGCGTTCGGGTCATCAGCTACGACCGGTTGATCATGGGTACGGACGTCGACGTCTACATGTCTTTCGACAACGTCGCGGTCGGCGAGCTCCAAGGCAAGTGGATCAGCAACAAGGTGCCGAAGGGCGACTATATCCTCATGTCCGGCGCCCCCACCGACAACAACGCCAAGCTCTTCCAGCAGGGCAACCTCAATATTCTCCAGCCCCTCATCGACAAGGGCGACATCAAGGTCATCGTCAACCAGCCGGTCATCGACTGGCAGCCCTCCAACGCCCAGAAGATCGTCGAAAACGCCCTGACCCTTTCGAACAACAAGGTCGACGCCGTTCTCGCGCCCAACGACGGCTGCGCCGGCGGCGCGATCGCCGCCCTCGAGGCCCAGGGTCTGGCGGGCAAGATCCCTGTCACCGGCATGGACGCCGACGGCTCCGCCGCCCAGCGCATCGTGCGTAGCCTTCAGTCGATGACTGTCTTCAAGGACACCCGCTGGCTTGGCGAAGAAGCGGTGAAGCTCGCGATCCTCATGGCCAAGGGCGAGGACATCATCCCCTACACCAAAGGCCAAGTCGTGAACAACGATTTCATGGATGTTCCCTCCGTCCTTCTCGAGGCCGTCGCCGTCGACAAGGACAACATCGACGAGGTGCTGATCGACTCCGACTATCTCAAGCGCGAGGACGTCTACCAATAAAGTAAGCCGCGCTTCGCGACAATGACGACGCTTCGAACCATATGACCGACAGGGCTTCCCGGTTTGCGGTGAAGCCCTGTTTCACTCGAACCAATCCATTAAACAAGTGAGGAGGAAACGAATGGCGGACGACCTGTCGAAACGCAAGTTGCGCATGGCCCAGATCGGCGGCGGCCCGGGCGCGTTCATCGGCGCCGTGCACCGCATGGGCGCGCAAATGGACGGGCAGATCGAATTGGTGGCGGGTGCGTTTTCGAGCGACCCGGCGAAGTCGAAGGGGATGGCGGCCGAACTTTACCTCGATCCCGCCCGCGTCTACGGTTCGTGGGAGGAAATGCTCAAGACCGAAGCCGCAAAGCCGGAGGGCGAAAAGGTCGACATCATCTCGATAGTGACGCCCAACCATATGCATTTCGCGCCGGCGAAGATGGCGCTCGAGCTCGGCTTCAACGTGGTTATGGACAAACCGATGACGATCACCGGCGCCGAGGCGCGGGAACTGAAGGTGACGGTGGAAAAGTCGGGCAAGGTGTTCGCTCTCACCCACACCTACACCGGGTACCCGATGGTCAAGCTCGCCCGCGATCTCGTCAAGTCGGGGAAAATCGGCAAGATCCGCAAGATCGTCGCCGAATACTCGCAGGGCTGGTTGTTCCATGCCTTCGAGAAAACGGGCGAGAACAAGCAGGCCGAATGGCGCACCGACCCGGCGCGTGCCGGCGCCGGTGCGCTGGGCGACATTGGCACCCACGCCGCGAACCTGTCGGAAGCGATCACCGGCCTCAAGATCATTGAGGTCGCGGCCGATGTCTCCACCTTCGTCCCCGGCCGGCCGATCGACGACGACGTCAATATGCTCGTCCACTGGGAAGGCGGCGCCAAGGGCGTGCTCCACGTTAGCCAGATCGCGGTCGGCGAGGAAAACGAGATTTCCCTTCGCGTCTACGGCGACGAGGCGGCGTTCGAGTGGAAGCAGGCGACATGCGAAACGCTGTTGCTGCGCTACCCCGACAAGCCGGTCGAGGTCTGGCGCCGGGCGTGGGGCTATGTCGGCGCCGCCAGCGCCTGCGCGGCGGCGAACACCAGGACGCCGACCGACCACCCCGAAGGGCTCATCGAGGCGTTCGCAAACATTTACATGAACGTAGCGCGGGCGATCAGGGAGCTTGCGTCCGGGAAAGACAGAAAGTCGATCTACTTCGATTTCCCCACCGTCGACGACGGCCTGCGCGGCATGCTGTTCATCGAGGCGGCGTTGAAGTCATCCCGGGACGGCGGCAGGTGGACGAAAATCGAAAACTGACCCCTTCGCCGTCAAACTCCGGGTTTTTCAGGTTGACTTGCCGACCGCGATCCATATCATGTTTTTCTCGGTCGAAAAGGCTGGGCAATTTGGAACCCTTAATTACCGGGGAGATGCCCGAGTGGCCAAAGGGAACAGACTGTAAATCTGTCGGGCTCCGCCCTACGATGGTTCGAATCCATCTCTCCCCACCAAGTATATCTGCCCCTGTTTGCCCTTGTGGCACAGGGGATTTTTCATTCCCAACCATCGCGGCGGCGCGGCAATTGCCCGCTTCCCCGCCGTCCACATAAGTCTTTATATTTGCCATCGCGTCTTTGCTGAAACTGTCAACTGGCATGACAACGATTTTGCCCGATTCCGGGTCCGCGTCACATGTTCCGGTGGCGGCTTCTTTTTCGGTCGTGACAACGGCGGCAATCTCCGGCAACTTCGCCA